>JAUYSY010000068.1 GCA_030696155.1 Alphaproteobacteria bacterium
TACAAAACGTGAAGATGTTGAACGTGGTCAAGTTTTAGCAAAACCAGGTACAATTAATCCTCATACAAAATTCACTTGCGAAGCTTATATTCTGAGCAAAGAAGAAGGTGGTCGTCATACGCCATTCTTTACTAATTATCGACCACAATTCTACTTCCGTACAACGGATGTGACCGGTGTTTGCACATTACCATCTGGTATGGAAATGGTTATGCCTGGTGACAACGTAACACTTGATGTAGAATTGATTTGCCCAATCGCTATGGACGAAGGCTTACGTTTCGCGATTCGCGAAGGTGGTCGTACAGTTGGTGCTGGCGTTGTTGCGAAAATCATTGCTTAATTAAGAATTTTCTGTCAGAGTGTCTGAACTTCAGTCTGCTCTGACAGATTATATTATAGTTGCGCGCAAGCGTAGCTTTTAATGGATGCTATAATGGAAAACCAGAATATTAGAATAAGACTAAAGGCTTACGATCATCGCGTTCTTGATCAATCTGCTAATGAGATTGTCAATACGGCGAAAAGAACCGGAGCCCGCGTGTGTGGACCAATTCCATTGCCCACGCATATCCATAAGTTCACAGTCAACCGTTCACCGCACATCGACAAAAAGTCGCGTGAACAGTTCGAAATGAGAACACACAAACGATTATTGGATATAATTGAACCAACCCCTCAGACCGTTGACGCGCTCATGAAGTTAGAGCTTGCAGCTGGTGTTGATGTTGAGATTAAGCTATAGAGGTGAAATAAATGCGCACCGGTCTAATTGCTGAAAAGCTAGGGATGATGCGAATATTTACAGAAACTGGTGAACATGTTCCTGTAACCGTATTAAAAATTGACAATTGTCAAGTTGTCAATGTCAAGACTAAAGAACGTGATGGATATACTGCGCTTCAACTTGGTGTTGGTGCTGCAAAGATAAAAAACACATCAAAACCAATGCGCGGTCATTACGCAATAGCTAAGGTTGAGCCAAAAAAACATATGCGCGAATTTCGTGTATGTGATGATGCGGTTGTAGCTATCGGCGCTCAATTATTGCCATCACATTTTGTGGTCGGACAATTTGTTGATGTTGTCGGCAAAAGCCTTGGTAAAGGTTTTGCGGGTGCTATGAAGCGTCACAATTTTCATGGGCTTCGTGCATCGCATGGTGTGTCACTCACGCATCGTAGTCATGGTTCTACGGGTAATCGTACAGATCCAGGTAAAGTTTTCAAAAACAAGAAAATGGCTGGTCAATTAGGTGCCGAACGCGTTACTGTTCAAAATTTACGTGTTGTTTCAACTGACGATGAACGCGGTCTTATTTTTGTTAAAGGGCCAGTACCTGGTCATAAAGGTTCATATCTTTATGTAAGTGATGCATTCAAGCGTCAACTTCCAGAATCTGCACCTTACCCCGCAGCATGTATTATGCCTCAGGCCTCTGCTCAAGAAGTGCAACAAGTTGCATCTCCTGTGCAAGAAACCGAGCAATGATTGTAGAGGGATTCAGAGATGCAGTTTAATTTAGTAAATTTAAAAAACGAAAATCTTGGTCAGCTTGATTTATCTGATCATATTTTCGCGGGGCCTGTAAGGCAGGACATTTTAGCCCGTGTTGTTTTATGGCAATTGGCCAAAAGACGTGCTGGGACGCATTCTGCAAAAAATATTAGCGCCGTAACGGGTACAACAAAGAAACCTTGGAAGCAAAAAGGGACTGGTCGTGCCCGTCAAGGTAGCTTAAGATCTGTACAGTTCAGAAAAGGTGCTGTTGCACATGGTCCAGTACCAAGATCGCACGAACATTCTTTAACTAAAAAGGTTAGACAGTTTGGTTTAAGAAGCGCTATCGCTTCTAAGCGTGAAGCTGGCAATTTAATTATTGTTGATAATCTTCATGTTGAAAACCATAGAACAAAAGAAATGATTAATACGCTTCAAAATATGGGTATTCAATCAGCACTCTTTATTGATGGTTCAGCCGTTAACGAATCGTTCAAATCAGCTATTTGCAATATTAAAAATATTGATGCGCTTCCATCAATTGGTGCAAATGTCTACGACATTTTACGTCGTGAAAAATTGATTTTAACGAAAGAAGCAGTAGAAAATTTAGAGGCTCGCTTAAAATGAAACGTGGATGGGGTTGTTATCAACCAAAAAAACCAATTTCTGATGAAAAGATTTATCAGACAATTACACGTCCGATCGTAACAGAAAAGACAACAACTATTGGTCAGTTTGGACAAATAGTATTTGAAGTGCCTTTAACTGCGACGAAAGAAGACGTTAAGCAAGCTGTTGAAAAAATTTTCAAAGTTAAGGTTGAGCGCGTAAATACGCTTATCCGTAAAGGAAAGACAAAAATCTTCAAAGGTAGACGTGGCCAACGATCTGATATGAAAAAAGCCATTGTCACTGTTAAAGAAGGTCAATTTATTGATGTGACGGCTGGGGTCTAAGATGGCACTTAAAAGTTTTAAACCAACAACGCCTTCAACACGACAACTTGTTATAGTTGATCGTAGTGAGCTCTGGAAAGGGAAACCTGAAAGGACACTCACGGAAGGTTTAAACAAAAAAGCAGGTCGTAATAATAGCGGCCGTATAACTGTTTGGCACCAAGGTGGCGGTCATAAAAGACGGTATCGTTTGATCGACTTCAAACGTACCAAATGGGACATGTCAGCAACTGTTGAACGGATTGAATATGATCCAAACCGAACAGCTTTTATTGCGTTGATCAAATATGAAGATGGTGAATTAGCCTATATTTTAGCACCGCAACGTTTGTCAGCTGGTGATAAAGTTATTGCTGGTAATAAAGTTGACGTGAAGCCTGGCAATGCAATGCCGCTAAAAAGTATGCCCGTTGGTACTATCATCCATAATATAGAGATGAAACCTGGTAAAGGCGGTCAATTAGCACGTTCAGCTGGAACTTATGCACAGCTTGCAGGTCGTGATGGTGCGAATGCGCAAATTAAACTTACTTCTGGTGAGTTGCGTTTAATTTCATCTGATTGTATTGCAAGTGTAGGCGCTGTTTCCAACCCAGATCAAAAGAACATCAATCTTGGTAAAGCTGGTCGTAGCCGTTGGCTTGGACGTCGTCCGGTTGTCCGTGGTGTTGCCATGAATCCAATTGATCACCCTCATGGTGGTGGTGAAGGTAAAACATCAGGTGGACGTCATCCAGTGACGCCATGGGGTAAATCAACTAAAGGTAAGCGTACTAGAAATAATAAGCGCACAGATGCATTTATTATTCGTAGACGTTATCAATCGTAAGGACGTTTGAATATGGCTCGTTCAATTTGGAAAGGACCTTTTGTCGACGGATTCTTAATTAAAAAAGCTGAGGCTGTTAAGGATTCTGGACGAAAGGAAATTATTAAAACTTGGTCACGCAGATCAACAATTATTCCGCAATTTGTTGGCGTTACCTTTGGTGTTTATAACGGTAAAAAATTTATTCCTGTATATGTGACTGAACATATGATTGGACATAAATTGGGTGAATTTTCAGCAACCCGTACCTATTATGGTCATACTGCTGACAAGAAAGCGAAGAGAGGCTAATATGTCACGTATTGCACATCTTGAAAACGAAGCTGTTGCTGTTCGTGATAATATTCGCACAAGCACGCGTAAATTAGACATGGTTGCAGCCCTTATTCGGGGCATGCGCGCCGCTGATGCTCTAACAACTCTCACTTTTTGTAAAAAAAGAGTTGCAATAGAAGTGAAAAAGGCGTTAAAATCTGCGATTGCCAATGCAGAAAATAATAACTCCTTGGACGTTGATAGTCTCTATGTTCAGGAAGCTTATGTTGGTAAAGGCATTAAGATGCGTCGTTTTAGGCCACAAGCCAAAGGACGTGCCGCACCGATTATTAAAATGTTTAGTCGATTGACCATCATTGTTGCAGAAAGGGAGCTTAATTAATGGGACAGAAGGTTAACCCCATTGGTTTAAGGTTAGGAATCAATAGAACTTGGGATTCAAGATGGTTTGCTGGTAAAAACTATGCAACCTATCTCCACCAAGATTTAAAGATACGTGAATATGTTCACGCTAAACTTTCACAAGCTGGTATTAGCCGCGTCGTTATTGAACGCGCTGCTAGTAAAGCAAGAATTACAATCCATTCTGCAAGACCTGGTGTTGTTATCGGTCGCAAGGGTGCTGATATTGATAAATTGCGTGCTGAGCTCACAAAAATCAATAAATCAGAAGTCACTTTAAATATCGTAGAAGTACGTAAACCTGAACTTGATGCAAAGCTTGTTGCTAAAAATATTGCAGAACAGCTTGAAAGACGTGTTGGTTTTAGACGTGCGATGAAAAAAGCAATGCAAGCTTCTTTCAGAGCGGGTGCGTTGGGTCTTCGTATTAATACAAGTGGTCGTTTAGGCGGCGCTGAAATTGCACGTATGGAATGGTATCGTGAAGGACGTGTGCCTTTACATACATTGCGCGCTGATATAGATTATGGTGAAGCAACTGCACGTACAACAGCTGGTGCTGTTGGCGTAAAAGTATGGATTTATCGTGGTGATATTATGGATCATGATCCATATGCACTCGATAAAAAAATGTCAGATCAACAAAACACTCGTGTAGCACTTTGAGAGTAGATCATGTTAGCGCCAAAAAAAACTAAATTTAGAAAGGCACATAAAGGTCGTATTCATGGCCTTGCGAAGGGTGCCACAACATTGCATTTTGGTTCCTATGGTATGAAAGCCTTAGAACCAGGTCGTGTAACAGCGCGTCAAATCGAGTCAGCTCGACGTGCGATTACACGTTGTATGAAACGTGCAGGGAAACTCTGGATACGCATTTTCCCTGATGTTCCTGTATCAAGTAAACCAGCTGAAGTTCGTATGGGTAGTGGAAAAGGTTCTGTGGAATATTGGGCCGCCCGTGTGAAGCCAGGTCGAATAATGTTTGAACTTGAAGGGGTCTCGAAAGAGGTTGCTCAAGAAGCATTGGGATTAGCCGGGGAAAAACTCGCTATTGGCTGGAAAATCGTATCACGCATCGGAGTTGAGCAGTAGGATGAAAGCTACAGAATTACGACTAAAAGAGAATGCTCAATTGAAAGAAGATTTAGTTCAGTTACGTAAAGAACAATTAAGTCTTCGTTTTCAAAGAGCAAACGGCAAGCTAAAAAACACAGCACGTTTTAAAATTATAAGACGTGATATAGCTCGGTTAAAGACTGTGATGACTGAAACATTACAAACAACGAATTAAAGGTGTAAAATGCCAAGACGTGTATTACAAGGGGTTGTTGTTTCAGACAAATGTAACAAGACAGTAACCGTAAAAATTGAACGTATGTATAAGCATCCTATTTATAAGAAGTTTATTAAACGTTCGAAAAAATATGCCGCCCATGATGAGCTAAACCAGTTCAAAATTGGTGATCTCATAAAAATTATTGAAACACGGCCCTTATCTAAATCGAAAAGATGGGAAGTCGTTATTGAAAATAATTAGTTAATAAGTTTGCCTTATTAAGGAATTAGGAATGATACAGGTTGAATCAAGATTGCAAGTTGCCGACAACTCAGGTGCCCGCGAAGTGCAATGTATTAAAGTTTTAGGTGGCACAGGCAGGCGCACAGCGTCGGTTGGTGATGTCATCGTGGTTGCTGTGAAGGATGCAATTCCCCGCGGTAAAGTTAAAAAAGGTGACGTACAACGTGCTGTCATCGTGCGTACGGTTAAAGCTGTGCGTCGTATTGATGGTAGTTATATTCGATTTGATCGTAATGCAGCTGTCCTTATCAATAAAGCAGGTGATCCAATAGGCACACGTATTTTTGGACCTGTTACACGTGAGTTAAGAAGTAAGGGTTATATGAAAATTATTTCTCTTGCGCCAGAGGTGCTATAAATGGCTATAAAAATGAAAATAAAGCGTGGTGACGACGTTGTTGTCATCGCAGGAAAAGACAAGGGTAAAACTGGGAAAGTACGTGAAGTATTCCCAAAAGAATCCCGTGTGAAGGTTGAAGGCATCAATATTGTCAAGAAACATAAAAAACCAACGCAATTAGACGCGGGTGGGATTGTTGACAAAGAGCTTTCAATTCATGTATCTAATGTAGCACATATAGATCCAGAATCCCAAAAACCTACGCGCATTGGTTATAAGTTAGTTGATGGTAAAAAATCTCGCTTTGCTAAAGCAAGTGGATCTCTTATTGATAGGTAATGTGAATCAAAATGGTCCGTTTAAGAAAAAAATATAATGACGAAATTAAGCAAGCTCTTATAAAAGAGTTTTCTTATAAAAATTCGATGCAAGTGCCAAAACTTGAAAAAATTGTTATTAATATGGGTGTTGGCGAAGCTGCACGTGATTCTAAAAAAATTGATTCAGCCGTATCTGATTTAACGTTGATTTCTGGTCAAAAGCCGCAAGTAACGAAAGCAAAAAAATCTATTGCTGCTTTCAAACTTCGTGAAGGCATGAATCTTGGTTGCAAAGTTACTTTGCGTGGCGATCGGATGTTTGAATTTCTAGATCGTCTTGTGACTATCGCTTTACCTCGTGTACGCGATTTCAGAGGTCTCTCTGATAAAAGCTTCGATGGTCGTGGTAATTATGCGCTTGGTTTAAAAGAGCAAATCGTTTTCCCGGAAATCAATTACGATAAAATTGATAAAGTACGTGGAATGGATATTATTATCGTTACGAGTGCAAAAACAAATGCTGAAGCAAAATCTTTGCTCATGGCATTTGATGTGCCAATCATTAAAAGGTAATTGAGCAATGGCGAAAACAAGTTCAGTTGAAAAAAATAAAAGAAGACAAAAACTCGTCGTGCAATTTAAGGCAAGACGTTCTTCTTTAAAAACCATCATTCAAAATAAAGA
The DNA here is from genome assembly GCA_030696155.1 of Alphaproteobacteria bacterium. GTDB lineage: Bacteria > Pseudomonadota > Alphaproteobacteria > JAUXUR01 > JAUXUR01 > JAUXUR01. The sequence goes on from JAUYSY010000068.1 coordinate 6,893, forward strand.
AGTGACTGATGAAGATAGATTTGATGCTGTTTTAAAACTTGCACAACTTCCACGCAACAGCGCACGTGTACGTGTTCGTAATCGCTGTGAGCTGACAGGTCGTCCAAGAGGATATTATCGTAAATATAAACTTGCTCGCGTTGCGCTCAGGTTATTGTGTTCTTCAGGGATGATCCCTGGTGTTGTTAAATCAAGTTGGTAGGATAATCACATGGTCATGAGTGATCCAGTTGCTGATATGTTAACACGAATTCGTAATGCCCAGCAGGCAGGACTCAACCGTGTAACATGTGCAGTCTCTAAACATAAAGAACAAATTCTTAATCTTATGCAACGCGAAGGTTATATTCGTGGTTTCAAGCATCGAGAAATAAGACCAGGCATCGCTGAATTTGATGTCGATTTGAAATATTATGATGGGGCACCTGTTATTTCTTTCATTAAAAAAATTTCCAAACCAGGAAGACGTATGTATTCAGATGTGAATGCATTACCAAAAGTCTATAATGGTTTAGGAATTGCAATTATTTCAACGCCCAAAGGTTTGATGACCGATGCTGAAGCACGTCAAGCAAATGTTGGTGGTGAAGTTATTTGCCAGATTTTCTAGGAGCGATTTAATGTCCCGTGTAGGTAAATATCCCGTTTCTATTCCTGAAGGCGTTGCTGTCACAATAGATAACAATATTGTAAAAGCAAAAGGCAAATTAGGTGAGTTATCACTTCAATTGACGCCGCTTGTAACTGTTGAGAAACATGATAATTTAATTCAAGTTAACCCTGTTGATAAAGACGAGAAAAAATCTCGTATGATGTGGGGAACGACTAAAAGATTAATTGAGAACATTGTTAAAGGTGTCTCTCAAGGCTTTGTAAGAAATCTTGAAATTAACGGTGTTGGTTTTAAGGCTGCAATCCAAGATAAGGTTTTAGTTTTAAATCTTGGCTTTAGTCATGAAATTCGCTATCCTATTCCTCAAGATATTGCTATTGTCTGTCCTAAACCTACTGCAATTACCATTTCTGGTACCAACAAAGAAAAAGTTGGCAAAATTGCATCTGATATACGTGGTTATAAACCACCTGAACCTTACAAAGGTAAAGGCATAAAGTATGATGATGAAGTAGTTTTAAGAAAAGAAGGTAAGAAGAAATAACCGTAATTAAGTGGTCCTAAAATGAAATCGAACCAAAATTTCGAGCGTCGTAGAACAAGAGAACGTCATAGATTAGCACAGGCTAATAATGGACGTATGCGTCTTACTGTATTTCGCTCCAATTCAAATATTTATGCTCAAATTATTGATGATAATAAATCTATAACATTGGCATCTGCGTCTTCTTTAGATAAAGCTTTATCTCTTAAAGGTAAAGGCAACGTAGAATCAGCAATTGCCGTTGGCAAACTTATTGCAGAACGTGCGAAAACTAGTGGTGTGACTCAAGTGTTTTTTGATCGTGGTGGATATCTTTTCCATGGCCGTATCAAAGCGTTGGCAGATGCTGCTCGTGAAAATGGTTTAGAATTTTAAGGAAAATATGATGGCACGTCAATCATCTGCAGAACGTCAACCCAGAGATGAAGTTGAATTATTTGAGAAGCTTGTTTCCGTAAACCGCGTCGCAAAAGTTGTTAGAGGCGGACGTCGTTTCGCTTTCGCCGCAATTATTGTCGTTGGTGATGGTAAAGGACGCGTTGGTTTTGCAACAGGTAAGGCACGTGAAGTTCCTGAAGCTGTAACAAAAGCGACAACAAAAGCTAAACGTAATATGCTTCGTGTCTATTTGCGTGAAGGTCGTACACTCCATCATGATGTAACGGGTTGCTATGGTGCTGGTTCTGTTGTTTTAAGATCTGCGCCTGCTGGTACTGGTATTATTGCTGGTGGTCCAATGCGTGCGATTTTTGAAGCCTTGGGCATTCAAGATATCGTTGCAAAATCGATTGGTAGTACAAATCCACATAATATGATTCGTGCAACTTTAAACGCATTACAAAATTTATGTGCGCCTAAAGTTGTTGCTCAAAAACGTGGAAAAAGAATCGGCGAGATTATCGGCCGACGTGATGGTGAATAGGATCATGACAAAACAAAAAACAGTTACTTTAAAGCAAGTTAAAAGCCCTATCGGTAGACCGAAAGATCAAACGGCTACGTTAATAGGATTGCGTTTAAATAAAATGAATCGTACATCTACAATTATCGATACACCTGAAAATCGTGGTATGATTCAAAAAGTTGCTCACTTAATACAAATAGTCGAATAATTGGTGCGTCATGAAACTTAATGAAATTAGAGATAATCCAGGGGCACGTCAGCCTAGAAAACGCGTTGGACGTGGTATTGGTTCTGGACTTGGTAAAACTTCCGGTAAAGGTCAAAAAGGTCAGAAATCACGTAAAGGTGTTTCAATTGGTACCTTCGAGGGTGGTCAAATGCCACTTTACAGACGTTTGCCTAAACGTGGTTTTGTGAATATTTTCAGAAAAGATGTTTCTATCATCAATTTTGAACTCATTCAACAAGCTATCGATCGTGCATCTCTTAATAAAGATGTCGTTATCAGTGCTGAAGTTTTAAAAGAAGCTGGTGTCATTCGTAAGAATGCAGGCATTGTTAAACTTCTTGCTAAAGGTGAGCTTAAACAACCTTTACAATTTAAAATTCAAGCAGCTTCAAGTGCCGCTATTGAAAAAGTTAAATCCCTTGGTGGCAATGTCACGCTTTTAGATGCTAATGTTTAATTGATAGAATATTAGAATTGATTTGCAAGGGTAAACAGATGGGAAGAGAGTATTTATAATGGCATCAGCAGCAGAACGTCTTGCCTCGAATATTAATTTTGGCTCTTTTTCGAAAGCAACTGAGCTAAAAAAACGCATTTGGTTTACCCTATTGGCGCTTGTCATCTATAGGCTAGGTACTTTTATTCCCATACCTGGTATTGATGCTAGCGTGTTGGCTGAAGTGTTTACGAAACACAAAAGTGGTGTATTCGGTATATTTGATACTTTCTCTGGTGGTGCTCTTGGTCGTATGACCATTTTCGCTCTTAACGTTTTTCCTTACATTTCTGCATCGATCATCATGCAATTGATGACAACTGTTTCACCGAAGCTTGAAGCTTTAAAAAAAGAAGGTGAATCAGGACGAAAAAAAATCAACCAATATACACGCTATGGAACGGTCTTTCTGGCGGCTCTTCAAGGGTATGGTATTGCCGTAGGACTTGAATCGATGGTTGGTTCTTCGGGCTCAGCTGTCATGGAGCCTGGTTACTTTTTCAGGTTAATTGCGGTTACCACGATTGTTGGTGGTACAATGTTCCTCGTTTGGTTGGGTGAACAGATTACCTCTCGTGGTATTGGTAATGGTGTGTCTCTCATTATTTTCGCAGGTATCGTTGCCGGTATTCCTTCTGGTCTTGGGACTTTATTTGAGTTAGGTCGAACAGGCGAGTTATCGACAATAGCAATCATCGCTATATTGATCTTAGCTTTAGGTGTTGTTGCTTTTGTTGTCTTCATGGAACGTGCGCAAAGACGTATTTTGATCCAATACCCACAACGTCAAGCAGGACCACGTAGTGCCTTACAAGCTGAGTCAACCCATTTACCATTGAAACTGAACGTTTCAGGTGTTATTCCGCCTATTTTTGCCTCTGCTTTGTTGTCTGTTCCTATGACAATTATGGCTTTTGGTGATCAAACAGCACCGGGACCAGTTAAATCTTTCTTTTTGAATTGGGTAGGGCAGGGTAAGCCTCTCTATATAGTCATACTTGCGTTGCTTATTATATTCTTTGCCTTCTTTTACACGGCAATTGTTTTTAATCCGCAAGAAACATCCGAAAATCTTCGTAAAAATGGTGGTTTTGTTCCAGGTATTAGACCAGGTAAAAATACAGCAGATTATCTTGATTACGTTTTAACGCGTTTAACTGTTGTTGGTTCTTTATATCTTGTTCTCGTCTGTATTTTGCCTGAGCTTTTACGGTTAAAATATGCGATTCCGTTCACCATTGGTGGTACCAGCTTGCTGATTGTTGTGTCTGTGACAATTGATACGATCACGCAAATTTATTCACATCTTATTGCTCAACAATATGAAAGCCTCATTAAAAAGGCTAAATTAAAGGGTAGGTAAAATGAATATAATTCTTTTGGGTGCACCGGGAAGCGGGAAAGGTACACAAGCTGCTCTTCTTTCTGAGAAGTTTAATCTACAGCATATATCAACAGGTGAATTATGCCGTAAAGAAGTTTCTAAGGGAACAACACTTGGTTCGAAACTTGCTGATATTATGAAAGCTGGCCAACTTATTCCTGATATTCTTATCATTGATATTTTGAAGCAGCATCTACTTGAATCATCAAAAAGCAATAAAGGTTTTATTTTTGATGGTTTTCCGAGAACAATTAGCCAAGCGAAAGATTTAGACAACATGCTTGCTGATTTAAAATTGACAGTTGAACATGTGATACAGATCAATGTTGATAAAAACTACATTGTTTCTAGGCTTTCTTCACGCACATCATGTGCTCAATGTGGTCATGTTTATAATGACAAAACAAACCCTACCTTGGTGTCTGGCGTTTGTGATAAATGTGGCAGCAAAGAGTTTATACACCGTCAAGACGATAATGAAGAAATTATCTTGAAAAGACTTGACGTTTACAGTACTCTAACAGCTCCACTCATTCCTTATTATCAAGGGATGGGTAAATTGCATCAGATTGATGGCAATACGGACGTAGAAACTGTATCTAATCGGATAGAGAATTTACTAAACGCTGATAAGGTTAGTCCTAAATCAGCATCAGTTTAGTGAACGTAATTTTTTGACTTAGTTTTTAAAACGAAGGTTTTTAAGAAAAAGCTCAGAAAAACAGTGAACCGGCGCAGAATGTATTTGACTATGTGTTCGTACCGGCCCCATATTGTTTGGGGAATGAATTGAAATCAAACTTCACCCGTGAAAAGGTGATGTTTAAGTAACTTAATTTAAAGGAGATACAAGTGGCGCGTATTGCAGGCGTTAATATTCCTTCTCAGAAGCGTGTAGTTATTGGTCTAAGATACATATATGGTATTGGTCCAAAGTTCGCAAATGAAATTTGTAACAAGGCGAAGATAGAGGAATCACGCCGTGTCCATCAATTGACGGACGAAGAAATTTTAAAAATACGTGAAATTATTGATGCTGCCTATACAGTTGAAGGTGATTTAAGACGCATGGTCTCTATGAACATTAAACGTCTTATGGATTTGGGCTGTTATCGTGGATTACGTCATCGCAAAGGCTTGCCCGTTCACGGACAAAGAACTCATTCGAATGCACGTACCCGCAAAGGGCCTGCAAAAGCGATTGCTGGTAAAAAGAAATAACATTTCTTAATGGATTAGATTATGGCTAAAACGACTCAAACACGTTTGAAAAAAAAAGAAAAAAAGAATATTGCGGTAGGTGTAGCACATGTAAGTGCAACATTTAATAATACTATTGTTACAGTATCTGATGAGCAAGGAAACGTTATTGCTTGGTCATCTTCTGGCGCAAATGGTTTTAAAGGATCCCGTAAATCCACGCCTTTTGCTGCACAGATTGCAGCTGAAATTGCTGGTAAAAAAGCAATGGAACATGGCATGAAAACAATTGATATTGAAGTTTCAGGACCTGGTTCTGGACGCGAATCTGCATTAAGAGCCTTACAATCTGTAGGTCTTTCAGTTTCGTCTATTCGTGATGTAACGCCAATCCCTCATAATGGTTGCCGTCCACGCAAAAGACGTCGTGTATAAAGTGAAGAACCATACAAATTGGTTTTATATCTCGGGTAAGAGGTTTGAACAGTGATACAGAAAAATTGGAAAGAATTAATTAAGCCATCAAGGCTTGATGTCAAAACAAGTGATGACATCAGAAGAACAGCATCGATTGTGATTGAACCATTAGAACGTGGTTTCGGCCATACAATCGGGAATGCTCTTAGACGCATTTTATTATCATCACTTCAAGGTTCTGCGCCAACGGCTGTTCAAATTGATGGTGTTTTACACGAATTCTCAACCGTTCCTGGTGTTGGTGAAGACGTAACAGACATTATATTGAATTTGAAGAATTTGGCAGTACGATCAATTAGTGGTGGTCTACGTAAAGTTAAGCTAAAAGCTGACAAGCCTGGTCCCGTTACAGCTTCTATGATTGAAACTGGTCATGATCTTGAAATCGTTAATCCAGAACTCGTTATTTGCACCTTAGATAAAGGCGCAAAAATTGATATGGAAATTACGATTGATTCTGGTAAAGGATATGTGTCAGCGGCACAAAATCGTAAAGAAGATTCGCCTATTGGTTTGATGCCAATGGATTCAATTTTCTCGCCAGTGACTAAAGTTGCGTTTCATGTTGATAATACACGTATTGGTCAAGTGACTGATTATGATAAATTAACACTTGATATTGAAACCAATGGTACGATTAGCCCTGAAGATGCTTTAGCTTATGCTGCACGTATTCTTCAAGATCAACTTCAAGTCTTTATCAATTTTGATGAGCCTGAAATTAAATCAGAGCAATTAAATCGTAGTGAATTACCCTTTAATCGTAATTTATTGCGTAAAGTTGATGAGCTTGAATTATCTGTTCGCTCTGCGAATTGCCTTAAAAATGAAAATATTCTTTATATTGGTGATTTGGTCCAACGGTCAGAAGCAGAAATGCTTAAAACACCGAATTTTGGACGTAAATCTTTGAATGAAATTAAAGAACTATTGGTTATTATGGGACTTCGATTGGGCATTAAGGTTGAAGGTTGGCCGCCTGAAAATATTGAAGAACTATCCAAGAAATTAGAAGAACCTTTTGTATAAGACGATCGGAGTAGTCACATGAGACATCGCGTTAGTGGGCGTAAATTAAATAGAACTTCAGAGCATCGTAAAGCTTTGTTTTCGAATATGGCGACATCATTGTTGCGTCATGAACAAATTAAAACAACATTGCCAAAAGCGAAGGATTTACGTCCAATCGTTGAGCAGCTCATTACCCTTGGTAAAAAGGGCACGTTGCATCATAGACGTCAAGCAGATTCAAAATTGTTTGATAAAGATGTAACGAAAAAACTTTTTTCAACGATTGCAGAACGTTACAGAGATCGTCCAGGTGGTTATGTACGTATTATTAAAGCGGGTTTCCGTTATGGTGATGCAGCACCTATGGCGATTATTGAACTTGTTGATCGTGATGTTGATGCTAAAAACCCATTTAAAGATGATAAACCTGCTGTAGCTGCTGAAGCAAAAGCATAGTTTTATCTTTGATCTATGAATAAAGCCCGGAAACGGGCTTTTTTTATGTCTGAATTTTATATTATAGTGGAATAACAGGAAAACACTACAATCCTCCTACGTCCCGCGGTCAAGCCCATAGGTATCTACACAAATAAGAGGAATTAATGTTTAATATGTGATCTTTAATTTCTTAGGTAATATAAATGGACTTAGAATCTCGACTTGTACGTCGTTATCATCAATTAGTGAAATCACACATGAGTTATTAACAGCAGGTATAAAGAGTACATTAGAGGGGAATGAAGCGTTTAATCAAACCCAAGCTGCTTGGCGTTTTTTTAATAACGAACGTTGTGAATTAACAGAATTAATAAAGCCTATAAAAGATTCTGCCTTAAATCAATCAGAGCAATTATGTGTCAACTATAATCTTATTGCTCACGATTGGAGTGGTTTAATTTATAAAAAACATACGAATAAAAAAGACCGATTTGGCGTCCATGATGAAAAAGAATTGGGCTATGAGTTACAAGCCAGTTTATTATTAAATGATAAAAATGGCTTCCCTATCGCACCGATTGCATTAAATGTGGTGACAAAAACAGAGGTTCTAAGTACTTATCGAGAAGAGAGTAATTTGGATGAAACACATTTAGAAGAATTAGCTAAGCGAGTGGATTACATTGAAACGCTTGGATTTAAAAAACCCTTAGTACATATTGTGGATAGAGAAGGCGATTCCGTTCAATTGATGCGAATTCTTGACGATAAAAAATGGTTGTTACGGTCGCGAAGCAATAGTTGTATTAGTTATCAAGGTACATCATTACGTGTGGATAAACTTGCTGAGCAATTAATCTTTACGCATTCACGAATGATTAATTACAAAGGACAGAAGGCCGAACAGTTTTTATCAGAAGCTGAAATTACGATAACGCGTGAATCACAACCTAAGAAAAAAGTGGATGAAAAACGGCATAAAATCAAAGGGGAAGCAGTCAAATGTCGTTTGATTGTAAGTAGAGTGGAAAAAGAAGGTAAAGTATTAGCATGGTGGTATTTAGCAACGAATGTTAAAGAAGTTTGTATGGCTGATATTGCTCTTTGGTATTATTGGCGTTGGTCAATCGAATCTTTTTTTAAGTTACTTAAATCCGCAGGTATGCAATTGGAATCTTGGCAACAAGAAACTGGAAAAGCAATTGCTCGCCGGCTATTAGTGGGTTGTATGGCCTGTGTTTATGTTTGGCAGCTTGCTAAAACAGAAGGTCCTGAAGCTGGAGAGTTAAAGAAACTATTAATTCGTCTTAGTGGTAGACAAATGAAATACGGCGTTGATTTTACAAGGCCAGCATTATTCGCCGGACTTGCTTCGCTGCTTAATGCTCTTGATGTATTCAACAAATATGAGGTCAATAATCTTAGGCAAATGCTTCTCAATGTTATAGGAGAAGCATTTGTGTAGATACCTATGGAACGAGCCCTGAGAGATCCACACGAAATAATTCGTGTAACATATTGAAAATAATAGAAATTAGTCGTTGCGAGCAGCGAAGCAATCTAGTTCTAAAATTAATATTTATAGCCTCTGAAAGACTATTTTCTGGATTGCTTCTTCGTCTTCGACTCATCGCAACGACGAAATCCTATGATTTCGTTATACTCAAAATTCGTGTGGATCTCCTAGGGCAAGTCCCACTGGGTCTATAAAAATATTAGAAAGTTCAAACTAAATCAAATGCTTATCTTGTGCACAATGGATCCCGCGAACAAGTCGCGAGAAGTAGTAAGCGGTCCTGGGAAGTAGTAAGTGCCCTGGTGGTAAAAATTTTTTAAAGTTCTTTTTTCTTGAACTCAACAATGTTTACATGACCACTGCCGCTTGCAAGTGCTTGTGATTTAAGTTTAATACGTTCGTCTTCTTGATCCCGGATTGTATAGCCTCTGCCCCAAACAGTTTCGATATAAATATCACTGCCGACATATTTGGTTATTTTTTTGCGCAAATTACAAATCATGACATCTATAATTTTTGCTTGCGGTTCGTCCATACCACCATAAAGATGATTCAAGAACGTTTCTTTGCTTAAAACGCTTCCTTTGCGAAGGCAAAGCATTTCCAAAAGTCCATATTCTTTGCCTGTAAGTTCGATTGCTTTGTTGGCAATGGTGACTGTTTTTGCATTTAAATCGAGTGCGATTTGGCCAATTTTAACAATTGGATTCGAAATACCGCGGCTACGTCTGATGAGCGCATGAATACGTGCTAGCAATTCACGTTTGTCGAAGGGTTTTGTGATGTAATCATCGGCGCCAATGCCCAGCCCTTTAATGATATTGTCTTTTTGTGAAAGCCCGGAAAGGATCAGAACAGGTGTGTGGTGATGTGCTTCCCGGAATTTCTTAAGCCACGTATATCCGTCAGTGTCGGGAAGCATAAGATCCAGAACAACAAGCGTATATTCATAAGCCATGGCATATTCAAAACCTTCTGTTGCAGATTCACAGGAATCAACAACAAAGCTTGCGGATTTAAGCATTTCTTCAACGGATGAAGCTAAGGCTTTGTCGTCTTCAATTAATAAAATGCGCATGCGTTTCCTCGTATTCTTTTATATTGAGTCTTTCTTGAGAAGCACCCTTATGTTTATGGTCTCTTAAATTTAACTTTCTTTCAAGATGTTAAAAATATATTTTTTGAGTATGATAGTAAAAACCAATCGAAATCAATTGGATAAAAAATGTTTAAATCTCACCCGTTTTCATCATTACTCAAAGAAATTGAACATATTTCGCCGCATGAAATAAAAGGTCAAATTGCCGGCATTCAGGGGCTTATAATTAAAATTGCTGGGATTACGCGTACTTTATCTTTAGGTGATTATTGTTTTATTGAATCAAAAAATGGTGAAAAACATCCTTGTGAGATTATTGGATTTGATGAAAATTACGCTATTGCGATGCCTTTTAAAAGAATGCAACAAATTGGTGTTGGATCAATTGTAACGATAGCGCCTCAAGAGGGTATTATTTATCCCCATGTCTCTTGGTTAGGGCGTGTTATTAATGCGTTGGGAGAGCCTGTTGACGGGAAGGGTCCTTTGATGAAGGGAGAGGAAGGCTATGCGATTCATGCCTCTCCGCCAATGCCACATGAACGACGTCGATTAGGCAAAAAATTTGATTTAGGCGTAAGGGCGATGAATACTTTTTTAACATGCTGCCGTGGACAGCGTTTGGGTATTTTTTCAGGCTCAGGTGTTGGGAAGACAACCTTATTAGGGATGGTGTCGCGTTATTCTAAAGCAGATGTGAATGTTGTGGGTTTGGTTGGTGAAAGGGGCCGGGAGCTCAATGAATTTATTGAAAAAGATTTAAAAGAAGAGGGGCTTCAGAAATCTGTTATTGTTGTTGCAACATCTGACGAGTCACCTTTAATGCGTCGTCAGGCGGCTTATTTGACACTTTCTTTGGCTGAATATTTTAGAGACAAAGAATTGGAAGTGTTGTGTCTTCTTGATTCGGTCACGCGATTTGCAATGGCGATGCGTGAAATTGGGTTGTCTTTGGGGGAGCCACCTACAACAAAAGGATATACGCCTTCCGTTTTTTCAGAATTGCCAAAATTGTTGGAGCGCGCAGGTCCGGGCATGCAAAATCAAGGCGATATTACAGCCTTTTTTACGGTGCTTGTCGAAGGGGATGATACGAATGAGCCTATTTCAGATGCCGTTCGTGGTATTTTGGATGGTCACGTGATTTTAAATCGAAAAATTGCTGAACGCGGGCGTTTTCCAGCCATTGATATTTTGCGTAGTTTGTCGAGGGTATTGCCCGATTGCAATAGTGCTGAAGAAAATGCATTAATCACTGATGCGCGACGTCATTTAAGTCTTTATGATGATATGGCAGAGCTTGTACGCTTAGGGGCTTATCGCCGTGGCACATCGAAAGAAGTTGATGTGGCGATTGATCTTAATCCAGCTTTAGAGCAATTTTTAGCCCAAGATAAAAATAATAATATATCCCTAGAGGATGGCTATAAGGAACTTGAAAAAATCCTCGGGAGGAATGCAACGTGAAAGATTTAAAAAATTTAATACGCCTCCATCGGTGGCGCCTAGACGAAAGACGTACACAATTACGTGCGCTTGAGCACGAGATTGAGGCTTTGAAGCATCGTGTGAAATATCTTGAAGATGATCATGCGTTGCAGCAGAAACTTAAAACAAAAACAGTTTTAAATGAAGTTCATTATGATGGTGCTATTTACGGACAATATATTATTTCCTTTGAGGAGAAAAAAAGTGGGTTGAACAAAGAATTAAATCAATTACAAGAACAAATGATTGAGCTTGTTGACGAGATTACTAATATTTTTCAAGAAGTTAAAAGATTTGAAATAAGTCAAGAAAATCAAGATCTTGAAGAGAGAGATAAGGCAAGTAAGGCTTTGCAAGGCGAATTGGATGATATAGGATTGTCAATGAAAAGACGTATGCTGAATTAAACTATAGTCGATAAACATTGGAAGGATACATCGTCA
>JAUYSY010000074.1 GCA_030696155.1 Alphaproteobacteria bacterium
TTCAGCATATTCAGAAGATGTTATCCAAAATGAATCTGATGATTATTCTTTTTTAAACAATTTGGATGATTGTTCCTTGGAAGAATTATTGAATGATGAAAATTTAAATTAAATTTCAAATTTTTTGAACAAAAACCATAATCAAAACCAAAAAATATCTTGAGTTTTTTGGTTTTATACCCTATTGATTTAAATCCTGATTAACTTGTTTTTCCTAAAGCAGGTTTTTCTTAATAAAGAAAATATTGTTTAATTGTTCTTAAGGGGAAGATTTGCATCAAAATCAGCTTTACGCTTCTTTATTATTTCCAAGACCTTTTAGTGCTCTTTATACCTATGTCATACCTGAAACGATGCCCGATTTACAGCAAGGGGATTTTGTTTTAGCGCCTTTAGGACGAGGTCAAGAAATTGGCATTGTCTGGATAATTAACGATCAAAGACCAAATTTTCCAAATCTTAAAAATTTAATTCAACATTTTCCACTGCCTCCTTTTTCAGGTGCCATGCAAAAATTAATTGATTGGGGCGCTGATTATTCTTTTTTAAGTGATTGGGATAATTCTTCCTTGGAAGAATTATTGAATTAGGAATAAATTTTTTATATTCGCACATTCAACAGTGGTCTTTTGCAAATTTTATATATGCATAAGACCACATAATTTAATTGTTGTGACGTTGTTTTTATTGCTACATATCTTCGTAATGTCCTTTGCATGATAAAATTTCAATATTATTTTCGATTGAACGGTAAACAAGTCTGTGTTCTTGTGTAATTCTACGTGATATTGCGTCACAACCTTTAAGTGTTTCTGGGCGCCCCATAGTGCCTCCATGTTTTATATCATCAATTAAAAGAAGTACTTTGTCCTTTTCATGTGAAAGAAGTGAATTAAGTTGGTCTAATGTTTTTTTATTCCATTTTATTTGATTCTTTTTATAATTTTTTTGTGGTTTTTTTACATTTATTAATAAGTCGTTGATTTGATTTTGTGACAGTTGGTGATTGATTAATTGAAAACGTTTTTGTTTTCTTTTTAATAAATCTTTTGTTTTTCTTATTTTTTCAGCTTTTTTTGCTGCTTTTATTTTTTTTCTTACCTCAAGGCTAAGTGCATTTTCTTCATCTATATTAGTTTGCTCAGAAGAATGTTCGTTTGCGTCTTCTTCAGATATTTTTATAGAAAAAGATGTGGTTGTATTATCAGAATTTACAGTTTTTTCACTATCTTCAGAAACGGTATCTAATTCTTTACCTTCTTTGAATTCAGGTGAATTTTCTTCTAAAATAAATGTGTTGTCTTGATTTTCAAGCGCAGTAATTTCTTCTTTTAAGCTTAAGCACCATTCTAGAGCTTTTGAGAAACCTAGTGAAAAAGATTTTTCGAATAATGATAAACATTTTTTGAGTATTTCAATTGATTTTATAGGTGCATGATTAAGTTTGATTATAGCTAGATTAAAAAAAGCTTCATTTGTAGAGGATTGTTTGAATAAATCGGATGATTTTTTGATGTTCTGATTTTCATTGATATGATTATTGTTTTCATCTTTGTCTATGGGGTTTTTATAAATTTGCAATGCAAGTTCACTTAAAGCTTCAGGAGTTCCAGAACGTCTACATAATTTAGCAAATATTTCATTTTTTGTTACAGAAAATTCTTCATTATATCCCAACATTTGAAGACCTTTTTTTGGATCGATGTCATGGTGATAAATTAATAGAGCCATACAATGAAAAGCCACGGGGTCTTGGTAGGATGTAGGATCTTGTACTGATTCTATATGAAGTCTTGATGCAATTTCATACCGTTGATCTTCTGGAATTGTTTTGCCAAATTCATCTTCATTGATTAATTTGAACTGAATCATATATCCTATTAGATGTTTTGCGACCTGAATGTTGATACATTTTCTGAATATACTTGCAGCAATATTATATTTTTGCTCCTCTGGAACGATTTTTTGATTTTCATCTTGTTGGATTTGTTTCCGATAGATAAGTAGTCCTAAATTGATCATTGATCCTGGTGAACCGGATTTACGAAAATTGCGTGCAGCTATTTCATATTTTTGGTTTGGATCAATTTGAATATTGTTTTCGTCATGTTGAATTTTATCGTCAATAATTAATGTACCGAGTTTATCAAAAGCAGCTGTGGTTTTTGCATTACGAAAATTGCGTGCAGCTATTTCATATTTTTCATTTGGATCAATTTGAATATTGTTTTCGTCATGTTGAATTTTATCCTCTATAATTAATGCGCCGATTTGTTCAAAGGCACTTGTGGTTTTTGCTTTACGAAAATATGCTGCAGCTATTTCATATTTTTCATTTTTTGGAATAATTTTTCCATTTAGTTTTGAAATTGTGTCGTTGAGAATAAAATGACCTAAATGTGTTAATTGATCAACATCAGGATTTTTAATTTGTGTTGTTATTTCGGATAGAACACGATATGTGTCCTTTGAATCGAATTTTTTTCCATTTAGATCGGTTGTGATTTTTCCTGTATTTATAAGTATTTGCAAATGAATTAAAGCGACATCTACTTTTGAAAGACGAAGGAAATAAGCTCCTATTTCTGGAAGATTATAATTATCAGCTAGAGCTTGTCCAAGAATACAAAAATAGTTTTTATCATTAGTCCAGTTACAAAGTTCAGCTACAAATGCAGATAATGTTGGATTGTAGTTCGTTAGTTGATAAAGTGCATTGATGAAACAATATGTTATGTTTCTTTGATTGAAGTTAAATTTTGGATTATCAATATGGGATGTAAAAGATATCCAAAAATTTTTATATCCTTGAGGAAGGTTTTCACATTTTGTAATGGATGATAATCTATCATACGGATTATTAGTTTGAGTTTGAATTGTTGTTAAGTTGTTGTTTTTTAAAAATTTTGTACATAAAGAAATCATATACCATGCATAGGATTTTTCAAAATGCTCTCTTTCTTCTTCTAGGTAGCCTAAATGAAGCATTGCATCATCGCAGTTTTGTTTTGCGCCTTCTCTTAACAATTGTTCATAAATATTAATATTTCCTTCTTTTTTAGCTTTTAGTGCATTGTTCAATCGATCTGTATTTGCACGTTCTTTTGCTGCTCGTTTTCTATTGTTTAAGTCGCTCCAAATTTTTAAATGACTAAATCCAAATTCTTCAGGGTCAGAAATAGGGTTGTTGGTGTTATGTATAATAACTGTTTCAATGTTAGATTTGGGCTGTTGTTTGATATTTTTTTTGTTTTTTCCAGCATATAAAGAAGAAGGTATAAAAATGCTGATCATTAAACAGTAAAATAATAAAAAAAATTTATTCAATTTAAAAATCCTTATGTTGTATATTTTTTAAAATAATATTTTGAATTCTATATAATTTTATTTAAAAATTCAATAAAAAATTATAATTTTTTTATATTGTATTTTTTTAGTAAAAATAATACAACTTTGTTATTAATTAATAAAAAATTTTTATTTTTTTTATATTATTAGTTATATTTTTTATTAAAAATAGTTAGTGTTAAAAATATCTTGAGTTTTTTGGTTTTATGTCCTATTGATTTAAATACTGATTAACTTGATTTTCCTAAAACATGTTTTTCACAATAAATAAAGTAACGATTAATTGTTCATGAGGGGAAGATTTGTACCAAAATCAGCGTTACGCTTCTTTATTATTTCCAAGACCTTTTAGTGCTCTTTATACCTATGTCATACCTGAAACAATGCCCAATCTACAGCAAGGTGATTTTGTTTTAGCGCCATTAGGGCGAGGGCAGGAAATTGGCATTGTCTGGACAATCAACGATCAAAAACCAAATTTTCCAAATCTTAAAAATTTAATTCAACATTTTCCTTTGCCGCCTTTTTCAAGTGCCATGCAAAAATTAATTGATTGGGGCGCTGATTATTATTTTTTTCCGAAAGGACTTGTCTTAAAGCTCGCTTTACCCACAAAAGAAGCAATAACCTATGCACCTATGGACGAATTTTATTCCTTAAAAGAAGGAATTGATTACGGAAAATTGACGCAAGAACGCCAGAAAATAATAGAACATTTAAAAACACATAAAGCGCAAAAATTACATGATATTTTAGAAGCAACAGATGTATCGCGTGCTGTTTTTAAAGCAATATACGACAAAGGTTGGATTGAAAAAGAAGAAAAACCACAAATCTTTTTAAAAGATATTGATTACGAATACATTCCGCCCGTTTTGTCTGAATCCCAAAAAGAAGCATCTGTCGTTCTTCAAAACCAAGTGCGTGATGCCGTTTATCAGGTCACTTTATTAGATGGTGTAACAGGTTCTGGTAAAACAGAAGTTTATTATGAAGCAATTGCAACCTGTTTAGAAAAAGGTAAGCAAGCACTTATTTTAATGCCTGAAATAGCATTGACATCTCAATGGCTAACACGTTTTGAAAAACGTTTTGGTGCTGAACCCACTTTATGGCATTCAGGGTTAACACCCAAAACCAGACGTGAAAATTGGCGCGCTTGTTTAGAAGGAAAAGCTAAAATTGTTGTGGGTGCAAGGTCTGCTTTGTTTTTACCTCTTTCTAAAGTGGGCTTAATCATTATTGATGAAGAACATGAGCCAAGCTACAAACAAGAAGAAGGCGTCAAATACCACGCACGGGACATGGCAATTATGCGCGCGAAATTTGAGCAATGTCCTATTGTGTTGGCAAGTGCAACACCTTCGCTTGAGACTATTTATAATGTAAATAAAGGACGATATCACCATTTGATCCTAAATGATCGATTTGGTGGCGCTACTTTTCCCGACGTAAAAATAATTGATTTGCGACAAATTAACCTACCTAAAGGTTTTTGGCTTTCAGAACCTTTGCTTAAAGAAATGAAATTAAATCTTGAGCGTAAAGAACAAACATTACTCTATTTAAATAGGCGTGGTTATGCGCCTTTAACCTTATGCCACAAATGTGGTTATCGCGTTAAATGTCGCCAATGCAGTACTTGGCTTGTCGAACATCGTAAAAAACAACATTTAATTTGTCATTATTGTGGGTATGAAGAAACAATACCTACCATTTGTCCTGAATGCCAAAATCAGCATAGCTTTATGGCGTGTGGACCAGGGGTTGAACGCGTTTTAGAAGAAACACGAAAACATTTCCCTGAAGCGAATATTTCAATTATGTCGAGCGACCATATTTCAAAATGGTCAGACATACAAACACTTGTTGCAAAGCTTGAGGCACGTGAAATTGATATTTTAATCGGCACGCAAATGGCAAGCAAGGGATATCATTTTCCACATTTAACGCTTGTGGGCGTCATTGATGGCGATAACGGTATAGCAGGCGGTGATCCACGCATTGCGGAACGTACATATCAGCTTTTACATCAAGTAGGTGGCAGGGCAGGGCGCGCAGATTTAAAGGGCCAAGTAATGATTCAAACATACGTTCCCGAACAACCCTTGATTCAAGCATTAAAAAAAGAAAATCGTCATGAATTTGTTGAGGTGGAACTTAAAACGCGTGAAGAATGGGGATTGCCCCCTTTTGGTCGAATGGTTACGTTTTTATTTTCCGGACGAAACCAAAACGAAGTTATAAAAATTGCACAACAATTTGTTCAAGCTGCTCCAATTGTTGAAGGAATCGATGTATTAGGACCAGTGGAAGCACCACTTCAATTCATTAAAGGACGCTATAGATTGCGGGTTTTATTAAAAATAAAAACAGGTCTTTCAGCACAAAAGTATTTAAGTTTATGGAATGATGGTTTTAAGATGAAATCTTCTGTAACGATTGATATAGATATTGATCCATTTAATTTTTTATAAAACAATAATGTTGTTTTTTGGCAACGTATAAGACATTTCTTGTTATATTTAAATTTTTCTTTACTATTTACTATAAAAAGTATAAAATAAGTCTTGCATATAAACTTTAAATGTACTACTAATTATTAAATTTTGATGAATCAAGGAGAAATCATGTCAGATACAGTACAAAAGACAAATATACTTGAACTTTTGAGTTACACTTCAGAAATTGTTGCTGCACATTTAGCAAACAATAGTCTTCCTGTTAGTGAAATTCCATTATTAATTCAACAGATCTACCAAAGCCTTTCAACTGTTGAATCAGGACGCGCACGTTTTGGCGAACGCCCACAACCAGCTGTTCCTATTAAAAAATCAGTGACACCAGAACATATCATCTGTCTTGAAGATGGTAAAAAACTTAAAATGTTAAAACGTCACTTAAAAACATCCTTTAACATGACACCAGAAGAATACAGAGAACGTTGGGGCTTATCCTCAGACTATCCAATGGTTGCACCAAATTATGCAAACCAAAGAAGCTCACTCGCAAAAGACATTGGTCTTGGCCGTCGCCGTTTGAAAGCTGCTTAATAGTCGAGCTAACATAAACAAAAGGCCTTAATTGGGCCTTTTTGTTTTGTTTGAATGAAAATGAATACTGCTTTAGAAAAAATCTGCCTTGAAAAAGGATTAAAAATGACAGATCAACGACGTGTGATTGCACGTGTATTGTCTGAATCATTTGACCATCCTGATGTTGACTCTGTATATCAAAGGGCATATCTTATAGATTCTAAAATTAGTATTGCAACTGTTTATCGCACATTAAAACTTTTTGAAGAAATAAATGCTTTAGAAAGACATGATTTTGGTGGTGCAAAAGCGCGTTACGAAACTATTTCATCGGAACATCATGATCATCTTATTGATATTGAATCAGGAAAAGTGATTGAATTTCATGATGAAGAAATTGAAATACTTAAAACAAAAATAGCCGATCGTTTAGGGTATAAATTGGTTGATCACCGATTGGAACTTTATGCAGTTCCGCTCAAAAACAAGACTTAAAAAAACAAGTATAAAAATTAAGCAAAATAGGTTATTTTTATCTTTTGAACTTTATTTCTAAGAGAGAAAAATTTGTTTGAACCATCATTAAAAGTTACAGAACCTTACAATCTTGGGTCATTGCGCACAGGTGATTTGGAAGTCAGACTTGCTGAAAACCCCAAAGAAATTGAGGCTGCTCAAAGATTACGTTATCAAGTATTCTACGAAGAAATGCAAGCGAATGCGTCTCCATTAGTTGCAAAGCTTAAAAAAGATGTAGATCCTTTTGATGCTTACTGCGATCATATGCTTGTATTTGATCACTCCTTACGCGAAAATGGTGTTTCACCTGTTGTGGGTACTTATCGTTTATTACGACAAGAAATTGCCGAAAAACAGACTGGTTTTTACTCTTCTCATGAATACGATATTTCCGTACTAAAAGAATATCCTGGTGAGATTTTAGAACTTGGTAGATCCTGCGTTCATGCAGATCATAGATCACGTCCTACCTTACAGCTTTTATGGCGTGCAATTGCCGCTTATGTTAATTATCACCGCATTGAAATACTTTTTGGATGTGCAAGCTTTCCAGGCATTGACACAAAAGCGTTAGAACATCATCTTTCATTTTTATATCACCACCATTTAGCGCCACCGGCTATGCGTACACGTGCTTTGCCAGATCGTTACGTATCCATGCAAAACGTTGATTATCATAATATCGACCCAAGAAGGTTGTTTCTAACCTTACCGCCCCTCATCAAAGGATATTTACGTGTGGGTGCCTATATTGGTGATGGTGCAGTCGTCGATAATGATTTCAATACCACTGATGTGTGTATTATTGTTAAAACTGAACTAATAGCGGATAAATACCTTAGATATTATGAGTTTGAAAAACCCTCAAATCACGAAAACACAGACAGAGACTGCACTGAATCTTAAAAGATTACATTCTTTGCCGTTAGCTTGTTTTCGCTTTACGCTTTTTGTCCTTTGGATGCTTGTTGTTTTATCAAGCCAAAGCATTTTATTGTTTTTTAAGCTAGATGCTGCCAAAAGATGGCCTATGGTTTTGCATAGGGTATTTTGTTGGATTCTAGGTATAAAAATTGAAGTTCGAGGCAAAATATGCAGGGACAAACCAACGTTTTATGTCTCCAATCATGCTTCATACATTGATATTTTAGTGATTGGCTCTTTGCTGGAAGGTGCTTTCATCGCCAAAAAAGAAATCGAATCCTGGCCTATTTTTGGTTACGTCACAAAATTACAAAGAAGCATCTTTGTAGAACGCAAAAGAACACAAGCCAATACACAAAAAAATGAAATTTTAGAACGCTTGCAACAAGGTGGTTCACTCTTTCTTTTTCCTGAAGGCACAAGTAGTGACGGCAATCGCGTTTTGCCTTTTAAAAGCTCTTTATTTTCATTTGCACAAACATTACCCAATTTACCTATTCAGCCTATTTCTATATCATATGCAACTTTAAACGGTATTCCTGTTGGTCGTATGTGGCGCCCTTTTTTTGCTTGGTATGGCGATATGAATCTTATGCCGCATATGTGGCAAATGATGGGAATGGGCACATTAAAAGTTATTGTTGAATTTCATCCGCCAATGAAAGCAGAAATTCAGGGTGCAAGCCGAAAAGAAATTTCAACCTTGTGTGAAAAAGTGATTACCTTTGCTCATAATGATGCACTGCATACATGTTTTGATATTCAAAAGAAGAAGAAATCATAACTATCCAGATTATGGACAAATTCGTCGTCAGACCTACGCTTCCGGTACTCATGTACAAAGAAGTACACTCCGTTCCGGGTCTCGATCTTCCTAGACTTTGTCTCATAATCTGGATAGTTAATTATATAGAGACCTAAAAATTGCAACAAATATCTTAATATTAATAACGAGTTTTAGACAATGACACAAAATCAAAAAAAAGTTTACATTAAATCATATGGCTGTCAGATGAACGTCTACGACTCTGACCGAATGGGCGATGCCTTATTAGACAAAGGCTATCAAAAAACAGAAAATCCAGACGAAGCTAATCTTATTATTTTAAATACATGTCATATTCGTGAAAAAGCGAGTGAAAAAGTTTACTCTGATTTAGGTCGTGCACTTGTTCATCGGCAAAATAGTTTTGATATGGGTAAACGTGTTTTTATTGCGGTCACAGGCTGTGTTGCACAGGCGGAAGGTCGTGAAATTGTAAGACGTGCGCCTTATGTTGATATTGTTTTAGGACCACAAACATATCATCATTTACCAGAAATGCTTGAAAAAGCAGCCAATGTTGTCCTTGAAAATCCAAAAAAAGGGGCAGGGCTTGTTTATACAGATTTTCCATTAGAATCAAAATTCGATTTCCTTCCAGAAATATATGAAGTTCAAGGGGTTGCAGCCTTTTTATCCGTCCAGGAAGGATGCGATAAAATGTGCACTTTTTGTGTGGTGCCTTATACGAGAGGCGCTGAATATTCACGACCCATTAATGATATTTTAAAAGAAGCAGAACGCTTGATTGTCCTTGGCGTTAAAGAAATTACCCTTTTAGGGCAAAATGTTACGGCTTTTCATGGAATGTCCCCCGATGGCACCAAAGAATGGTCTCTTGCCGATTTAATCGATCGTCTTTCACTATATCCTGAAATCCAACGTATTCGTTATGTGACGTCTCATCCACGAGATATGGAGCAAGATATTATCGAGGCGCATCGTCATAATAAGAAGTTAATGCCATATTTGCATTTACCCGTTCAATCAGGTTCTGATCGTATTTTAAAAGCGATGAATCGTAAATATACATCTAGTGATTATTTGAATTTGGTTCAGCAATTCCAAGATGCATGTCCTGATATTGCTTTTGCCACTGATATCATTGTTGGTTTTCCTGGTGAAACCGATGAGGATTTTGAAGATACAATGAAGCTTATTGAAAAAGTAAAATTTTGTACGGCCTATTCTTTCAAATATTCACCTCGCCCTGGAACACCTGCAGCAACAATCGAAACGCAAGTGCCTGAAGACGTTAAGGATCAACGTCTTTATAGATTGCAAGCATTGTTGAATCAACAGCAGATAGATTTTAATGAATCGATAGTTGGTAAAACGATATCTGTTTTATTTGAAAAACCAGGCAAACATCCTGGACAAATAGTGGGCAGATCGCCTTATTTACAACCGATTCATGTGATTGGCTCAAAAGAGCTGATTGGTCAAACGAAACAAGTCAAGATTACAAGTCGTGAAGGCTTTAGTATGATGGGTGTTTTGGTTAATGAATGAGACTTCTTCTAAACTCTACTACTTTGGCCGATTGATGCGTCGTTTCGGTACTCAGATCCTCATGTATATAGGGATACACTCTGGTCTTCCGTGCCGAATCTTCTATCACTCGTCTCACATTAGCGAGTTCCTAAAGAAGTCTATTATAAAATTATGTTGCTCTTTCATAAGTTTTAAGTGTACAACATTGACATAAATTCAATTAATTGAGCTGTCATATGTTATGAAAAAACTTTTTTTACTTATTACACTTGCAACGTCAATTTCAACGCAATCTTTTGCAGTTTTTGAAAAAGATGCAGAAGATGATTATGTTTTGACGCCAACATCAGAACTTTTCAGTTATATTGCCAAAAGATATACAATAATTGATGATAAAATTGGTCATCAAAAATATAAAATTCGTGTAACAATTACAGATGATGATTTGAATTTGTTATCTGAAGAATTTAAAAAAAATAATATTTTGTGTGTTGCTAAGATAAGTGAACTTCATTTAGAAGATAAATATAAAACAAGACATTATCAAGCTATTACTGAATCATTAGATCCTATTTCATTTTCAATTGAAACATTGAAAATAGGTTATGGTCATATGCATTATTAGTAAAAAATCTTTAAGCACAAAACTTATGTTGAAGATCTTTAACGTTTGATTTAAAAAAAACTGTATCCACAGGGCATATATTAAATCCTAAAGGTACTTGCTGCGCTGTAATTTGCGAAAAACCATATTTTTTATAAAAATTTTGGGCTGCTTGTAATGTGTCAACTGTTCCTAGATAAAGTTCATCGAAATGATGTTTGTGTGCGGCTTTAACAAGTGTTGCCATTAATTTTTGTGCAACACCTTTTTTACGATATTGTTGCTCAACGAAAAATTTTTTTATTTCTCCGTGATGATTATCAATTTTTTTTAGGCCTATGCTACCGATGATAATTCCATTGTTATCTACAGCATACCAAAAATTATAGGAATTGTTATAGTAGAAATCTTCTTCAGCCTTTAAGATGCATGCGTTAATGTCGTCCGTAATAGGTAATAAAAATTCGTTTTTTTGAATATGTTCGATCATTGCAATAATTTGTTTACGAATCGTGCGCGATGTAGATAGGGTATGGATTTTGACTTGTGCGCGGATTAGCCTGCTTTTTTCAAGTGCTTCGCCGTATTTTTGAATGGCATTGATAATTTGGCTTTGGTCACTCTCTGTTAAAAATTCAAATGCACCCTTTATTTTTGAATTAGAAAATTCGTCAATGTTTGTTATCTCAATTTGTCCTTTTTTTGAGATATATAAGTATTTTTCTCGTTTGTCCGTGCCTTCTTTAAAGGAAACAAGATCGTGTTCTACAAGAGCATTTACAATGCGCGACGTTGCAGAAATGGATAAAAGCAAAAGATTCGCTAAGGTGGAGATATTGATGCCAGGTTCTTTTTCAATCTCAATTAATGCATGCCAATGTTGTGGCGTCTTTTTCAAATGCTCATTATTTAATTGCAGCATGCCGAGCTCTCGGATTAATTTACGAGAAGCATTTCGTAAGGCGTTGATGTTCTCTTTTTTCATATTCCCGTCCTATTGTAATTGCGCCATACAATGATTATAATAAAATTAGTTGCAAAATGCAAGTTTAAATATTATTATAAACATTATAGGAATCAAGGAAAAACAAAATGACCCATTTAGCATATTTTGAAAATACGTATAAATTTAATGATCAAGCCATAATTATGGCAAGTGATAAAGACGAAAGCGGTCCTTATCTTATGCTGAATCAAACAATATTTTATCCGCAAGGGGGAGGGCAGCCTTCAGATCAAGGCATGATTAAGGTAGAACATCATCATATTCCCATCTATCGTGTTAAAAATATGGGTGATGAGGTTCGTCATTATACCGATCAAGTTTACGAACATTTGATTGGACAAGAAGGTGCATGTTTGGTGGATCGGGATACGCGTCTTTTGCATGCAAAATTACATAGCGCGGGACATTTAATAAGCAATGTTATGGAATCCCTTTATCCTGATTATTATGCCGTAAAGGGACATCATTTTCCGGGTGAGTGTTATGTTGAATTTAATTCAAAAAATGGTTTTTTAGATGAAATTTCGATAGACTTAGTCAACGAAGAAATTGAACGCGTCATTAGGAAAAATTTACGCGTAAATATGGAGCAAGTTTCTGCTGACAAAGTTAACGCATTGTGTCCCAATATCACTTACAATATACCAAATGGGCAATCCATTCGGATGATACGTATCGGTGATTTTCCATTTTCACCTTGTGGTGGCACCCATGTTAAAAGCCTTCAAGAATTGCAGGGACTCAAAATTACAAAGTGCAAAATTAAAAAAATGTCATGAAAATTCAATATGATGTTAAAGTTCTTTAATCCAATTTATAAACTTATTTAAAGGTGTTTTTATGAATGCTCTTCTTTTTGAATATTTGCCGTCCATCCTTAGCTTGTCAGGATTGATAATGATTTCCATTATAAGCCCGGGACCTGATTTTGCTGTCATCGTTAGGAATAGTTTGATTTATTCTCGTAAAACTGCTTTGTTGACTGCCTTGGGTATTTCCTTGGGTGTTTTGGTTCATGTGACTTATAGTTTATGCGGTCTAGGGATCATTATTCGGGAAAGTGAATGGCTTTTTACTGGCATTAAATATTTGGGTGCGGGTTATTTGCTTTATATTGGCTATAAAGGTTTGAGAGCGAAGAAAGAAAATGTTGAATTAAGTGAAATGAAACATATAAGGGATATTTCAGCTTTATCTGCTTTGTGGTCTGGTTTCTTAACGAATGCGCTTAATCCAAAGTGTATCTTATTTTTTATCAGCCTTTTTTCTATCTTTATTTCACCAGACACACCGATACAGATTCTTTCTTTATATGGATTTATTATTTTTGTAGAAACGTTGCTTTGGTTTAGCTTTGTGGCTTTTTGTTTATCTGGTAAAAAAACAAGAGAAAAGTTTAATGCAATGGGTCATTGGATTGAGCGCGGGACAGGGGGCGTTCTTATGGGTCTTGGCGCGAAGCTTATTTTTAGTGTATAAAATCTCAATCTACTGGACAAAAAATGAAAATAAGATCATTTTTCACTATCCCGCTCTCACACTCCTCAACTTATTTCTAAGAAGTGAAAACAATTTTTTACCAAAAACTCTTTAAAAGAAGGTTTTTTTTCACCTCTCCCCTTGTGGGAGAGGTCGCGACCAAAGGGAGCGGGTGAGGGGTATTTACAATTTTGGAGAGATGAGTATTTGTTTGGCAATGCTTAGATTATGGCATTGCGCTTTGTAAACGCTTTAGATACCCCTCACCCGTCGCTACGCGCCGACCTCTCCCACAAGGGGAGAGGTGAAACCGAAACAATTTAATTTTTTGTCGCGTAGATTGATAAAATCAGCATTTTTGGTCATGTTATGTTATTCTTTAATCTAGAATATTTTGAATGTACGGAGAATAGACCCCATGAAATCGCTTTTTTTCAATTGCTTAAACACGGAAGTTCATGTCAGATCTTGGGGCGATCCTAAAAACTTTCCGCTTATTTGCTGGCATGGCGTATCCCGCAATGGTGGGGATTTTACTTTCTTAGCACGATTGTTAAAAGACAAATTTTATGTAATAGCGCCCGATACACCTGGACGTGGTTTGTCGGCCTGGGAAGACGATCCTGAAAATTATAAGGTCGAGCATTATATTTTATTGATTCAAGAACTTGTGCAGCAAATTGGGTTTGAAAAATTTGCTTTTTTGGGCACTTCTATGGGTGGTACTTTAGGTTATTTGCTGGCTGCAACCCATTTTAAAGAAAAAATGACGCATCTTATTTTGAATGATATTGGACCGATGCTTTATGCTGAACCATTAAAACGGATTGGATCTTATTTATCCTTGAGTCCTGAATTTGATACAATGACTGATTTTAAGACATATCTTCAAAAAATACATGGAACTTTCGGTCCATTGACGGAAAGTGAGTGGATGGAAATGGCTTTTTATTCCTGTCGTAAAAAGGATAATGGTAAATTAACCCATCATTATGATACTGGTATTGCAGAGAATTTTAAAAAACTAACAGATGATATTAATTTATTTGCATTTTATGATCAGGTCATTTGTCCGACGCTTTTAATACGTGGCGGGATGTCTGATTTGTTGACAGTTGAATTGGCTAAAGAAATGTGTCAACGCGGTCCTAAGGCTACATTATGGACGATTGATGATGCTGGACATGCGCCTCTTTTACATCGGGAAGAAGAGGCGATTTATATTAGGAATTTTTTGGCACATTAATGCGCAAAATAAATCCAGTAAATTAAAAATCCACCAAAAGCAAGGCGATAAAGAACGAAAGGTGTGAAATTGGCACGTCTAAGCCATGACATTAAAAATACAATTGTTAGATAAGACACAACAAAAGTAAAGGCTGCTAGAATTGCAGCATCTTGAATTAAATCCATGTTACCTTTTTTATAAAGGTCTACAGCACTAAGAAGGCCTGCGCCAAAAATGGTCGGAATAGCCATAAGCATTGCAAAACGTGCAGCTTCACGTCGTTGATAGCCGAGCAACCTACCTGCAGTCATTGTAATACCACTACGGCTGGTGCCTGGCACAAGGGCCAGTGATTGGAATAATCCGTAAATAAACGCATTTTTATAAGTCATTTGCTGTATTGTCAATTCTTGGCGTGCATAGCGATCAACAATATATAAAACACAACCATAGCCAATCATTGTCCAAACAATGATTTCTTTGTTTCGAAAAATATCTTTAAAAAAGACGTGCAGAATGAGCCCTACAATAACGGCGGGGATAGAGGCGACAACAAGGTGCATAAAGAAACGCGCATCTTGTGTCTCTGTATTTAATTTGCAAACAGAGAAAAATCCTTTGAAAAGATTAAGGACATCTTTCCAAAAATAAAGAATCAAGGCAAACATACTGCCAATATGCATCGCAACATCAAGTTCAACGCCTTGGTCTTCCCAGTGTAAAAGGTCAGGTGCAAGAATGAGATGTCCAGATGAACTGATGGGTAATAGTTCTGTAATGCCTTGAATAAGAGCAAGAACTATAATATGAAGCATCGGCATCGTCGCTAATCCTTTCTGAGAGGAGGAATATCACCTTGAAGTGTTGCAGAAAAACACAATATCTCATTTTCTTCATTAAGAAAAGAAGGATATGGCTCTTTATTGATCCAGGCGAGAATATCTTTAATAACTTTTTCGCCTTTTATATCTCTGATCAACATATGGTAGCCATTTTTGTAATAGATCGTATCCCATTTTCCAATAGGCGCGCGCGGTAAACGGCGTAATGTTTCGCGTGTTGGGTGTTTGGGGACGAGTTCATCTTTTGCGCCATACAGAAATAATGTCGGATGCTTGATATGTTGGGCTGCAACACTCGCATCATCCATAAGCGACACAAGGCCATATAAAGAATCAATACGTGCGCCTTTAAGCACAAGAGGATCGGCACCTAATTCACGCAGCATTTTTTCATTGTCGGATGGCTTGACGGGAATACCATCACCTGTTAATTGCATCCATGGAAGTACATGCGCTGACATAAAAAGAAGGCCAGCTTGGAAGGGATTCATTGTGCGCCATCCCCAGACAGCTGGGGCAAGCAAAATAATACCATTGAGTGTATGTTCATCAATTAATTTGCTAGCAATCATTGAAATGGCACCACCCATGCTTTCGCCCATCCAAAAAAGAGGGGTGTTTGGATGTTTTGCTTTCAGTAAATGGGTTAAGTTGAGAAGATCTTGAACAAAAAATTGCGTACCAGCCCAAATACCTTTTTCAGGTGTGTTTCCAAATCCACGTTGGTCATAGGCAATTGTTAGTATATTTCTACAGGCTGCTATTGGACCGAACTCTTTGAATGCATTGCTATAATCATTAAAACCATGTAATGCAATAATGATGGCTTCAGGTGCATCAGCATCACCCCATTGTTTATAAGGCAGATGTATTCCATCTTTTGTTCTATATGAATCTGTAAATAATTGGGGCACTGTTTTTATTTTCCCTATTTGTTGTGTGCGTGGTGCGCAGCCTATTAAGGTTATAACAAAAATGAGTAAAAAGAAATTGGTAACGACTTGTTTTATGGTCAAATTCGTCGTCAGGTCGCAACGATGGATCTTAGTAAGGACCATCGAGAATAGTTTTTGGGTTTTGAGGGTCATTTTTTTTGGGCCTGAATGTGCATTTGAATAATCAATTTGATTGTCTATTAATTCCAGTTTTTAGTGTTTTTTTCAAGGTAGAAGATGGAAGACGTGATGAACAGATTCTTAAGCGTGATTATATTGTTCTATGATTAGACGCTTTCAAAGAATTGGAGAATAAAAGGGTGTGCGAATTTTGAACAACTTAAGCATCCCCACCAAAAAAAAGAGGGTGGGGGTTCGCAACGACGGAAAGTTTAGGTTTCTTAAAGAAGGTATATTAAGTTCGCGATAATAATGTCGTGCGTGTTTATTCTATCAATCCTGAAATAAATCCATTAAATTGAGAGTGGCTGTCTCACGCGCTGCTTCAAGCGTTCGTTTGGGGCGCTCGCTTTCGGATTTCAATTGTCCGCAAGCAGCCATAATATCTTCACCGCGTGGTGTGCGTACTGGAGAGGAATAGCCTGCATTTTCAAGGATTTCGGCGAAGGCATGGATCGCATTATTGCTTGATCTTTCGAAAGGCGCATCTGGCCATGGGTTAAAAGGGATAAGATTGATTTTGGCAGGAATGCCATAGACTAGATATAAAAGACGTTTAGCATGCTCTGGTGTATCATTAACACCCTTAAGCATCACATATTCAAAAGTAATGCGACGCATATGTCCAACACCCGGATAAGCGGCACAAGCATCAAGTAATTCCTCTAATGGATATTTTTTGTTTAATGGCACAAGAATATTGCGCAAATCATTGGTCGTTGCATGTAAGGAAATTGCTAAATTAACGCCTAATTCTTCACCGCATTTGGCAATCATCGGCACAACACCCGATGTTGATAAGGTAATGCGTCTTTTGGACCATTGCATACCATCTGGATCCATTAAAACTTTAAGCGCATGTGCTACATTGTCGTAATTAAACAAGGGTTCGCCCATGCCCATGAGGACAATATTGGTGATTTTACGCTCTTGGTTAATAAGGCCCCAATCATCGATGGCATCTCGTGCCAGCATAATTTGGCCCATAATTTCATGAGGCTCAAGATTGCGGACAAGGCGTTGCGTGCCAGTGTGACAGAATTTGCAGGTGAGGGTGCAGCCAATTTGTGATGAAATGCATAAGGTGCCGCGATGTGTTTCAGGGATATAAACCGCCTCAACTTCATTTCCATCAGCAAGTTTTAGTAACCATTTCTGGGTACTGTCTCGGGATATTTGATTGACTGAAATTTCAGGACGATCGAGTGTATAAAGTTCAGAAAGTTTTTGCCGTAGGTCTTTTGAAAAAGTCGATAAATCTTCAATGCTTTTTAAGCCCTGTGTTTGGATCGCTTGGAACAATTGTTTGGCACGGAACTTTTTTTCACCTATTTGTTCAAATAGGACGATAAGTTCATTTAAAGAATGGGAGAGTAAATTTATTTTCATTATTGTGCCTGTGTTAAATGCCTTGATTATGGGCAAATTCGTCGTCAGCTCTGCGCTTCCAGTGCTCATGTACTTTAGTACATTCCGCGCTGGTTTTCTCGACCTTCCTAGACGTTGTCTCATAATCAGGGCATTTTGCTAGATGTCAGTTGAATTAGTAAAAACTAAATAATCTTAATTGATTTTACTTTATAGTGCAACCTTTTTGACTATTTTTCTGCTTTTCTTTATTGTTTTGCTCTGATAAAGCAGCTTTTAAAGACAATAAGTTGCTTCTCACCATCGATATGTAGCTATCGCCACAATCTTTTGTGCCGGATAGTGCATCTGAATATAGTTCGCCACCAATGGTGATACCAGATTCACAGGCGATTGTTTCGACTAACCGACGATCGGTTGTTGCTTCAGCAAAAACGGCTTTAATATTATCTTTTTTAATGCGACGTACGATATCGGCGATTTCTTTGGAAGATGGCTCGGCCTCGGTGCTGACACCTAAGGGTGAAATAAATTTCACGCCATATTCTTTGCCTAAATACTCAAATGCGTCATGAGAGGTAATAACAACGCGTTTGCTTTCAGGAATTTCTTTGAGGGTGTCTTTGAGTTCTGTATCTAAATCGTCTAATTTCTGAAGATACGCTTTGCCATTTTGTTCATAAAAAGCAGCATTTTGCGCGTCAATTTCTTTAAGCGCATTCATGATGTTCGTAACATAATGTTTGCCATTAGGAAGGCTATGCCAGCAATGTGGATCAGTGATTTTTTGACTTGTGTTTTTAACATTAAAAAACAAAGGGGTTACGCCATTGCTTGCAATAATTTTTTTGCCTTTAAATCCAGAGGATTCAATGATTTTTTCGATCCAGGATTCAAAGCCAAAACCATTTAAAATCAATAGATCAGCTTCTTTCAGTGATTTTAAGTCTTGGGGTTTCGGTTCGTAAATATGGGCATCCATGTTGGCGCCAACAATTGTAAATAAGTCAATTTTATCGCCGGCAATCTGATTCACCATGTCGCCTATAACGCTAAAGCTTGCAACAACTTTAAGTTTATGGGTTTCAGCAAAACTTGCGTTAATACTCAAAAAAAAGACTAGAAAAAATAAAACTCTCATTACCGCGCCAATACAAATCTAAAGATACCACCATCTCGACCAAAGAAGATCGAGAAAATATAAAAAACACCCGCCATTAAGATAATCAATGGTCCCGTAGGTAAACCAAAATGATAGGACAGTATAAGTCCTAAATAACCAGAGCTCAAGGCAAAAAAGATCGAAAGTAAAAATAAATGACCAATATGGTTGGACCATAATTTTGCAGAAATTGCGGGCAGCATCATAAGGCCTAAAGCAAGAAGGGTGCCAAGGCTTTGAAAAGATGCAACAAGGCTCATGACAACAAGCACTAAAAATAGCACATGATAGATACCGCCGGATTTTGAAACGACGCGTAAAAATCCACCATCAAAGCAATCGATGATAAGTGGTCTATAAATAATCGATAATATAATTAATGTAAGGCTAGTCATAACACCGATTAGGATGAGTGATTCTTTGTTAAGTGCTAAAATATTGCCAAAAAGGACATGCATTAAATTAACATTACTGCCTTTTAAAGAAACCAACATGACGCCTAAAGCGAGTGATAATATAAAAAAGCCTGCAAAAGTGGCATCCTCTTTTAATTTAGTTTTGCGCGTCACGATACCCGCAAGTATAGCAAGCACAGTACCTGCACCCAATCCACCAATGGTCATGGCAGTCAGTGAAAATCCTGCTATCCAAAAACCAATGGCAATACCTGGCAAAATAGCGTGGGATAGAGCATCGCCCATAAGGCTCATCCGGCGTAAAATAAGAAGAACACCAATAGGTGCGCTACCAATGGATAAAACAAAAACACCAACGAGTGCTTTTTTTAAAAACATAAACTCAGCAATAGGTTCAATCCAAAAGGCATATAAGGCATCAAGCATCTGTATTGCTTTCGATTCGTTCATGATCAAGGGCGTTTTCAACCATTTGATGGGCTTTAAGAAGAATATCTGTCGTTAAGACATCATTTGGTTTGCCAGAGGCAATAATGGATCTGCCAATAAGAACGGTTTCAGGGAAAAAATCTTTCACAATATCATAATCATGCAAGACGGCTATAATTGTTTTGCCTGCTGCGAACCAATCACGAATAAGTCGCATTAAAATTTCAGACGTGGCCGTATCAACAGCTGCAAAAGGTTCATCAAGCAGGAAAACATCTGCGTTTTGTAGCATTGCGCGTGCAAAAAGAACGCGTTGAAATTGACCACCTGAAAGAGCGCCAACATGTCTGTTTTCAAAACCAACAAGGCCTACTTGGGCTAAGACTTCTTCAATTTTACAATGATCATTTTTAGAAAAAGAGTGGAAAACACCATTTTGTTGCCATAGGCCCATGGCGACGATATCTTTAACGTTGATAGGAAATTGTCGATCAATTTCAGTAAGTTGCGGCAGATATGTAATGTGATTTCTATTAATGGATGAAAAATGAATATTGCCTTGAGTGGGCGTCAATATCCCCATGATAAGCTTCAATAAAGTACTTTTACCGCCACCATTAGGGCCTATAATAGCCGTTAAGCTGCCTTTTGCAAATGAATGCGTGATATCTTTAAGGACTTTATGTTGTGCATAAGAAAAAGAAACATTGTCAACAGTGATAATTTTTGGGTGGGATTTATCTAGCATAAAATTGCCCAATAAAGCGATGCCCAGACCATAAGGATGACAATACTTGTGTATGTTAAACGTTGGGGTACACCCATTGTAAATAAATTCATAAATACCCTTTTCTTTCAAAGTGTGGAGGGCGTCACATTTCGGGATTTGCAATTCTTGTGTATGAAGAAATACACGCAGCTTGTTTCATCACTTATATGTCTACCCATATTTTGAAATAACATGGTTATAATTCATCGTTCTATCGAACATAAGCTATTATGACCTAACCCAATTGAAAATGCAACTCATTCTCAATTGGGGAGGGGGAGGTCTGTAAGCTGATTTTTTTATGGTTGGATATTTTTATCCTCTAAACGTTGTTATTTTTTCTGTTGTACTTCTTTAAATTTCGTTGTATTTACAGTGTTTATTATAACTTATTGTTAATACTTATTCATTTTTAAGATGTTTTTAATAAAATGAATTCAATGTGAGGCTCTTTATTAGTGGCGTTGGCAGCAGCCATAATAGTTGACGCCAGCATAGCGAGTAAAACAATTGCTGTAATTATTCTTTGTTTTAAATTCATTTTAATATCCTTTATTTTAAATATGTTCTCTTATAAATCATAGTATGGGTGTTCAATTGTTTTTTTCAATGTGAGTAGGAATGGAAATTTTAGGATAAAAGACATATCGGCAGCATAATCAGTATAAAGAAGTTTGTTAAAATCTATTGACAATGTCATATAAGTTGACATATAATGACTATATTAAGACATTATATATTCGTCTTAATAATTTATTAATTTTTTTTATATACCATATATTTTAGATGAACAAACGAGGAATCTTAAAATGAAAAAAATATTTTTAACAATATCAATGCTTACTTTTGCTTCATTATCACCTAATGTTTCTTTTTCCAATGAAGAAGATGCGTATATTATGGAAGCAAATCAAAATGCTTTAGATAATTATAAAGCCCTTTATGAAGAGCAAATTAAAACACAATTAGATCATATTTATAGCGGATTTAATAGAATATACGAAATTGCACCAAACGAGAACACTCTTTACTCAAGATCAACTGAAGATGACATTTTGTTCTATGCAACTTTATGTAGTATAGCGTATACGGATCAACGTCTTGATTTTACAGCAATTACAAGTGAAGTTAATTCTAAATTGGCATCTTTGAATCGTAAAGGCTATGAACTTCTAGGTATTTTAAAAAGAAATCTTAAAACGACACCTGTGCATTCAGCTATTTTGCTTTATAATAAAGCTGAAAATCATTTAGTGTTGGCGTATAAAGGTACAGTCGATAAAGACAATAATGATGATTGGACAAAAATTAATCTCAATATTACAAAATTTAAAGGTCAAGATCCTCTTGGTGCTTTAAATGCACCTGATGGAACAAAGTTAAATATACATGGTGGATTTGCACGCGCTTATTTAGAAGGTATTGATGAATTCTTACCTCAATTCAGAGAGTTATTATCCACACATTTTAATGACATTACAACAAATCCAAAACCGTTGCGTGTAACAACTACTGGTCACTCTTTAGGTGGTGCCTTGTCAACGATTGCTGCCAATGACATGAGACGTATTTTACGTCAAACAGAATTAGCGAAAGAAGTATCACGTTTTATTGTTGAAAATGTAACATTTGCTTCACCACAAGTTTATAATTATGATTCTGCTCGAAAAGTTGAAAGAGGCATGGGCGGACAACATAATATTCTTAGATTTGCGCATAAGCGTGATTTAGTGCCGTCAGTTCCGAAAATATATTCTGAACATGTTGGAACGTCTTTTTATATTGGTGAAAGCGGTCTTCCAGATCTTACTTTTGGTGTGCATAATATGAAAAATTATTATCTTGCACTTTCGCCAACTATCTTCCGTTTAACAAGGGAAGAGGCTGATTATCGTAAATATGTTCAAGATTCAATTGTTCATTACAAAGCTTTGTTGGGCGATAAAACACCTAATCATTTTGGTGCCTTCGATGATATGAATATTCTGAAAATTGACTTAAATCAATTAGATGCTTCTTATGACTTTTTTAAGGGTATGTTGAAAGACACTCATGAAAAAGAAAAAAAAGCTGCAATTGAAGGTTATATGAAAGAAATAAAAAAAGAAAGAAAAGTAATTAAAGACAAGGTTAAAGTAGAGCAATCAAAATTTAAAACTGGCTTTTTTAATTATCTTAAAAATGCTGTTGGATTAAATTAAAAAAAAATCTGATCTTTCGTTTTAAAAGGCGCATCCCTTAAAAGATGCGCTTTTTTTATATTCAAAATTTACATTAAGTTCTATTTTAACTTAAAATTAATATTTTTAATTAATAATAATAATTGATAGTGCTAATTTTAGGTTTAAAGGAGAGAAAATATGGGAAAGTTTCTTTTTGGATCACTTATCTTGATCACATGTCTCAGTATAAACAATGCAAGCGCTGAATGCCCACCAACAATAACGCATGATGATGCAAGGGCAATAGCTAATGGTGAAAACAATCCATTTATGGGTATCTACGAACCTGTTGGTGATATGAAAGAAATGGTTGTGAAAAAAGGTTTATCAAAAGGGTATACAAACCCTCATCTTGTTAATTCTGCAGAAGCTGTAGGTGATAGATTGGTGTGTACTTATACTTATGAAGGTAAATTAACTGGTAGGTCATACACCTTCAAAATTAATATTCCTGATGCGAAGCACAAATGATCCATTATCGTTTTCGTGGGATTATGTAATAAAATCCCACGGAAGCATTTTTTGTATAAAAATCCTAATTATCTAAAAAGCTTTTCAACTTACGTGATCTGCTTGGATGTTTTAATTTTCGTAACGCTTTCGCTTCAATTTGACGAATACGTTCACGTGTGACTGAAAATTGTTGACCAACTTCCTCTAACGTATGATCTGTATTCATCCCAATCCCAAAACGCATGCGTAAGACGCGTTCTTCACGAGCAGTGAGTGTTGAAAGCACGCGAGTTGTAGCTTCACGCAAATTCGAATGAATGGCAGAATCAATAGGTTGAAGAACGTTTTTATCTTCAATGAAATCGCCTAAATGACTATCTTCTTCATCACCGATTGGTGTTTCAAGAGAAATAGGCTCTTTAGCGATTTTAAGGACTTTGCGTACTTTATCTAAGGGCATAGCTAAACGTTCAGCGAGCTCTTCAGGGGTTGGTTCACGTCCAATTTCATGAAGCATTTGGCGTGAGGTTCTGACAAGCTTGTTAATCGTTTCAATCATATGAACAGGAATACGAATGGTTCGTGCTTGATCGGCAATCGAACGTGTGATTGCTTGACGAATCCACCAAGTCGCATAAGTTGAAAATTTGAAACCACGGCGATATTCAAATTTATCAACGGCTTTCATCAAACCTATATTGCCTTCTTGAATTAAATCAAGGAATTGAAGACCACGATTTGTATATTTTTTGGCCAATGAAATTACAAGACGCAAATTCGCTTCAATCATTTCTTTTTTGGCTTTTGACATTTCACGTTCGCCACGTTGAACACTTTGAACAACACGACGGAATTCAATAATGGGAAGGCCCGATTTTTCAGAAACAGCGCCTATTTGACCACGAATTTCATGAATATTATCAATTTCTGTTTCAACAAATTTTTTCCAACCTTTGTTGGGTAGACCAGAAATTGTTTCAATCCATTGTGGGTCAAGTTCTTTACCCATATAAGTTTTAAGAAATGTATCGCGCTTAAGACCAGCGCCTTCAGCAAGGCGTAAAAGCCTTCCTTCGCAACGTGTTAAATGTTGGTTTAATTCAGATAATTGCGTCATTAATTCTTCAACACGACGATGATTCAAACGCACTGTTTTCATGAGCGTCACAAGTTGTTTATGCAATGCCTGGTATTTTTTTTCGTTTTCTTTAGGGATTGCTTCACCTTGTTGAAGGTAGTGAACGCGTTGTTGTTGCAATGTTCTTAATTGGTCGTAAATTTCTGCAATTGTATCAAATTTTTCAAGAATCAAAGGCATTAATGTCTGTTCCATAACAGCCAAAGACATGCCGCCTTCGTCTTCTTCTGCGTCACCTTCTGGAATTTCTTCTAATGATGGTTCTTCAGCGTTTTCTATTTCTTCTTCAGTTTTTGCTGTTAAATCAACGCCAGCTTCTTCGGGTGTTTCAAGACTTGCTTCAAGATCAATGATATCACGTAATAACACTTCGCCATTGACCAATGCATTGCGCCAATCAACTAAAGCACGCATGGTTAGAGGTGATTCGCAAATACCGCCAATCATATCTTCGCGACCGGTTTCAATACGTTTAGCTATTGAAATTTCGCCTTCACGGGATAAAAGCTCAACACTACCCATTTCACGTAAATACATACGAACGGGATCGTCTGTTCTGCCTAATTCATCTGTATCAACACCACTAAGGCCTGCTTCTGGTGTTCCTTGGCCTTCTAAAAATTCTTCTGCTTCTTCCGCGTCAATTACATTAACGCCCATTTCAGAAAGCATGGCGAGCGTGTCTTCAATTTGTTCGGATGATAATTGGTCAGAGGGTAATGATTCGTTAAGCTCGTCATAGGTGACATAGCCACGCTCTTTACCTTTAGCGATTAACTTTTTGATCGAGTCTATACTCGTATCAAGGCTTATTTCCTCACTGCCTTCTTCACGATCATTCGCTTCTTCATTGGTATGAGGATTTTTTTTAACAGCCATAAATAGGTCCTTATTTAGCAAAAATAAAACTAATACTAAAGCTTTGACTTATATCGTAACCGATATTTATCAAAGCAACAATTCGAAATTCTTTATAAAGCATCATTTTCTTCAAGAAATTGCGCTTCACGTGTTTTTAAAAACTGCGTCCAACCATCTTCTGATAGAAGATCTGGTGCATTTGCATTTTTTTCAATAGATGGGTGCGTATTTTTATAGCGTTGATATATATCATGCCATTCTTTTTGAACTTGGTCTTTATGCATTTCTTTGCGTAAGAAAGGAAACAGTGTTTTAAGCGACGCATCAGATTCAATAGCTTTTAATGTATTGCTATTTCCAGTCTTTTCTAAGTAAGCAACAATATCACTTTTTTCAAGAGAGGATCCAAGACTTACGTAAGAAATAAGATGATTGCGTATATCTTCAAGGGGTTTTTCTTGAAATGAAACATTAGAAAGGGGTTCAAATAAAGAATCTAAAAGAGAAGGGTTCGATATAAGGCTTAATAGAAGTGCCGCTTCTTGTTTTTTTGAAAACATCGATGGATCAACTGGTCGCGGTGCATTTGATCGAGGGGGCGTAAAGTTGCGTTTTTGCGTAAATTGAGTCATGCCAAATTGTTCACGTAATATATCTTGATAACATTTTTCAACGAGTGCGTCTTGGATAAGTTTGCCCTTATCCTGAAGTTTGGAAATAAGAAGTGCACGTCGTTCGGGTGTATCAGAAGGGGTTGTTTTTGTTTCATATTCGATCAACTTTTTAAAAAGTGAAGTGGGTTGATCTAAAAGTTTTTGGAATTGAGGGGCGCCAAATTTTCTTAAATAAGAATCAGGGTCTTCATTTTCAGGCAACATCAGGAATTGTGCTGATTTTCCTGCACATAAATGGGGCAGGGCAACATCAATAGCGCGTAAATGTGCTTTTTGTCCTGCTTCATCGCCATCAAAGCAAAAAATAGGTTCTGGTGAAAAACGCCACAACGCTTTTAAATGCTCGCCCGTAAAAGCTGTACCTAAAGGTGCTACAGCCTGTGTAAATCCATATTGATGAAGGGTGATGACGTCCATATAGCCCTCAACAACGACAATATTATTACCCGATTTAAGGTTGCGTCTTGCATTAGATCGATTATAAAGAATCTCGCCTTTTTTAAACAATAATGTTTCGGGTGAGTTTAAATATTTGGGATCTTGTCCACCTAAGGCCCTGCCACCAAAAGCAATGATTCGTTCTTGGTGATCAAAAATAGGAAACATTAAACGATCACGAAAACGATCATAAACGACTTTTTTTTCTTCATTATAAATAAGAAGACCGGCCTTTAACATTAATTCTTGCGAATAGCCTTTTGAAAGCAAATTGTTTTTCAAGGCGTGCCAATCATTGGGTGCATAGCCTAGGGCAAAATACCCCATGGTGCCTTTGTTAAGACCACGGTTTAAACAATAGTCAAGAACCTTTTGATTTTTCGCAAGATAAAGTTGTTGGGTAAAAAATTGAGCGGCATCATGATTCAGTGCATATAATTCTTCGTAAAATTTTGATTGCGCTTCATGTTCGGTTGAAACGGGCAGGGGGACACCTGCTAAATGTGCACATTTTTCAACTGCTTCTGGGAATGATAAATGCTCAATTAACATTAGATATTGGAAATGCGATCCATGTGCACCGCAGCCAAAGCAATGATAATGCCCGCCATCTGGCGTCACGATAAAAGAAGGTGTTTTTTCACGATGAAAGGGGCAAAGACCAACGTAATAATTGCCACGTTTGCGCAAGGAAAGGTTAGTGCCTATAACATCAACAAGGGATAACCTGGAACGTATTTCATCTAAAAATTCAGGCGAGAAGCGCATGTTTAAACAGCACTTAAAAGATCACGAATAATGGCACTTGCTTTACTAAAATCAACACGTTCGCCAGCTTTTTCTTTTAAAGCTTCAATGACTTTTTTCATGTCTTTAAGGCCTTGGGCGTTAATTTCAGCAATAATGTTTTGTACTAATTGACGTACTTCATCTTCTGAAAGTGCTTGCGGGATATAATCTTGAATGATAGCAATTTCATTTTCTTCAAGAACAGCTAAATCAGGACGTGCACCTTGATTAAAAAGTTCGATGCTTTGTTGACGTTGTTTAACCATTTTTTGAAGCAGTGAAACAATTTCAGTATTGTTAATCCCAGTGTGATTGCCTTCGCTTCTTACCGCTATATCACGATCCTTAATTGCTGCAAGAATTAAGCGTAAAGTTGAGGTTTTACGCTCATCACGAGCGCGCATAGCGTCTTTAAGTTCTGAACTAATACGTTCACGTAACATGTTTATTCCTTGAATATTTTGATCGATGAATAGGACTATAACGCTAAATTGACAAAAAGTACATTGTGTTCTTAGGTCACGCGCAAATTGATGAAGGATTAGATATTATGGAAAATTTGAAGATAATAAAAAAGAGAAGCAAATCTGCTTCTCTTTTTTTATAAATTGAAATGATCGAAAAAAGACTAGCTTTCACGTTCAACAATAAAACGTGCAAGATCGCGCAACAAATCTGCAGAGCTATCAAACACATCTAAATGTGAAATCGCTTGATCAGCTAAAATATTAGCCTGAAGTCGCGCTTTTTCAAGACCAAGAATCGATACAAAAGTTGGTTTACCCTCATCGCCTAAACGACGTGCATGTTTTTTGTCGTTTGTACTTGCTTCGACATCTAATAAATCATCAGTGATTTGAAAGGCAAGACCTAAATCATGTGCATAGGCTAATAAAGCATTGCGAATAGGTTGTGGGGCTTTGCCTAAGATGGCGCCAGCTTCACACGCAAAAGCAAATAATTCGCCTGTTTTAAGACGTTGCAAGCGTGTAACAGCACCAATGCTCCATTCTTTATTTTCTGACTCTATGTCCAGCATTTGACCGCCAACCATACCATATGGACCTGCAGCCTGTGATAGACGTCGAATAAGTTCAACGCGCACAGCAGGATCAGAATGGGTTCTTGGATGTGTCAAAATTTCGAAAGCGTAAGTCAATAATCCATCGCCCGCAAGTATAGCGGTTGCTTCATCAAATTCGACATGACAGCTTGGTTTACCACGACGTAAATCACTATTATCCATGGAGGGTAAATCATCATGAACAAGTGAATAACAATGCAAAAGCTCTAAAGCTGCAGCAACGTTAACGGCGCAGGATGGGGATACGCTAAAGATATCGGCAGCTGTCATGACTAAAAAGGGGCGAAGTCTTTTGCCGCCATTTAGCGATGAATAACGCATTGATTCAATCAATCTTGCGCCAATGCCTTCTTGGCTTGGAAGCAATCGATTGATTTCTTCGTTAAGTGCTTGCGCTGAATCTGCAAGTGCTTTGTGCAATCTTGAGAAATTAACAAGTTTTAATTGGGGCATATTATTAGACACTTTCAAAAGCCTCTACATTTGGGGTTCCATCATCAGCAAGCATAATTTTTTCTATGCGCATTTGAGCTTCGCGTAATCTTTTCTCGCAATGCTGCTTTAGACCGATACCACGTTCATACATATCGATAGCTTCTTCAAGATTTCCGCGTCCATCTTCAAGGCGCTTGACGATTTCTTCAAGCTCTTTCATCGCTTCCTCAAATGACATTTTTTTAATTTCAGGCAACATCATTTACCTTTTAATAATGAATAGTTGTTCAGAGAAATTTAAAGCTAATTTTTGAATTCAGCAAGCTAATAATGCAAGTTTTTTTTAATTTAAAAAAAATTAAATGAATCAATTGTGTTTTGTGTAAGGTTACATGTCTTTTTGTAAGCCCATAACATGTGCTTCTACACTATTTGCTAAAGCTTCTAAATCATATCCTCCCTCTAAAGTTGAAATGATTTTTCCATTACATGTTGCTTCGGCGACATCAACAATTTGTTCAGTGATCCATTGATAATCATTTGCGCGTAGACGCAAATTCCCTAAAGGATCTTTTTCATGTGCATCGAAACCTGCAGATATAAAAATGAGTTCTGGATTAAAGTTAAGTAATTTTGGCAAAATTTGCTCTGTATAGATTCTTTTGAATTCATGGCTTCCCGTTCTGCTGAGCATAGGTACATTGAATATGTTGTCATCTGATGAGGAAAGACCAGTGCCTGGATATAGGGGGGATCCGTGACTTGAGATATATAAAAAACCTTCGTGTCTCTTCAAAATATCTTCCGTTCCATTGCCATGATGGACGTCAAAATCAATAATGGCGATGCGATTTAATTTATACTTTTCTTTTGCGTAGAGTGCGCCGATTGCAATATTATTGAACAAACAAAATCCCATAGCTTGATCATATGTTGCGTGATGTCCGGGTGGTCTTATGGCGCAGAAAACATGTTTGAATTTATTTTCCATGACTTCATCGACTGCTTGTATGAGAGCGCCACTGGCAAGCTTAGCCGCTAGTATAGATCCTTGTGAGATAAACGTATCCGCGTCAATATATTCTGTTTCTTGAATCATTTCTTTAGAAAGGAGGTTATCAACGAATTGTTTATCATGGGCACGATATAGATGTTCAATATTGATTTCGGTTGCGCCTTGCCAGCTTAGATGCTGCATTTGTTCAAGGCGTGTTGTTATAACACTAAGTCTTTCTGGTTTTTCTGGATGTTTTGCATTTCCTAAATGAAGAGCACATAAAAGATGTGTTATGATCAAAACTGATGCCATTGCAATAGGGGCCTTTCTATGAAAAACTCGATGCCAACAAAAGTCCAAGAATTACTCAATGCTCGATTTTGTCATGATCTTGCAAATTCTTTAGGAACGCTTCAATTAAGTGTAGATCATCTTTTGTGTCTTGAGAAAAAAAAATTAAAAGAAAATGATCTTGCGCGTTACAATACGTTAGATTTAATACAGCGCGCAACTAAAACATCTTTGGGTAAACACCATCTTTACCGTTTTGCCTATGGAAGCCCCGATGCGTTAGAGGGTTATACATTCAAAGAAATTGCGAACATTATCGATAAATTTAATGTTGAAACATCATTTGTTTTTGTGCCGTTATCAGATAAATCTGTTTTAACAGGCGAAAGTGCTAAGTTGTTTTTAAATATTTATCTTCTGAGCACAGAAATTATTCCCTTTGGCGGTACGATTACAGCAAAACATCAAAAAGAT
Source organism: Alphaproteobacteria bacterium (assembly GCA_030696155.1). Classification (GTDB taxonomy): domain Bacteria; phylum Pseudomonadota; class Alphaproteobacteria; order JAUXUR01; family JAUXUR01; genus JAUXUR01. Next base: position 30,418 of record JAUYSY010000074.1, read on the forward strand.
CAGTTTGAAGTGATGCTTGATGCAGAATATAAACAAATACCCGATATAAATACAATTAAAGAAGAAGATCTTACATCTAAAAACATACAATTGTATTATATGTTTTTTTTACATAATGTTTTGGATAGAAAAATAATTATTGAAAATCAAAAAGAAGAAATAAGAATTACGTCAAAGTAGTTCATTATTTATATCCAATAATTGACAAATATACTTTTTTTTATTATTATTCCTTTATGACATTGAATGATTATTTAGAACTAAACAATATAAGCTATGCTCGTTTTTCTGAAATGATTGGTGCAGCTTCTCCAATGACCGCATATCGTTATGCAAAAGGGCTTCGAAAGCCAAAGGGAGAGGTGCTCGAAAAAATTATTAAAGTGACGCATGGTAAAGTTGTTATTGGGAATTCTCATAAAAACAATAAAAATCAATATGTTCAAAAAGCTGCCGAAAAAGGAGGCATAAAAGGAGGAAAAGGGAGCGATTTGTGGGTTCATTTAAATGCACCCCTAGAATTTGAGCATAAAGATTTTGATGAGGCTTCCAGCATACATTCTCTACCAGTATCACTCGCACTTCAAGAATTAGGTGTAAGGATCGATTATCGAAAAAAACAATTTTATTTGGATGGCAAACCAACACGCATTAGGGAGATTATTGATTTTGCCAATAAACGTCGCAAAGAACGTGGACTTATAGAAATTTTTTACCCATCAGAATAAAAAAGCTATGCACCCATCCCCCCTCCTACGCCCCGCGGCAAGTCCCGCGGGGTCCATGGTGAAGAAGTGCAATGTAAATTTTTGTCGGATTTTTTCTAAAGCTTTCTGGATCCCGCGGCAAGCCGCGGGCATATCATTATCCATAAGTATGTAAACTTATTGATATTTAAGAACTATTGCTTGCTACACCTCCTACGTCCCGCGGCTTGTCCCTGAGAGATCCACACGAAATAATTCGTGCAACATATTGAAAAGAATAGAAACACGTCGTTGCGAGCAGCGAAGCTGCGTGGCAATCCAGTCCTAAAATCAACATTTATAGCTTTTTAAAGGCTATTTTCTGGATTGCTTCTTCGTCTTCGACTCATCGCAACGACGGAATCCTGGGATTTCGCTGTATTTAAATTCGTGTGGATCTCTCAGGATCAAGTCGCGGGACGTAGGAAAGGGGTGGGGTTTATATTTATGGGTAATGATATAGAAGCAGGGAAGTAGGAAGAATTGTTGAGTCTGCATTGGTGTGAAATGTCAAAAATCTCTAGTAATAGTCAAAAAATCAAAATTCTTAATAAGGAAACGTCATGATTAACAATCAAATATTAACCACAATGGTGCTGTTAGAAGAAGCAGTTGATACGCTCAAAAGATTGCCGTCTCAATCAATTAAAGCGAAATTAAGCTCATGGCCAGATGTTGTTAAAAACACGGCAGAGACTTACGCGTCCATGCCTAATTTTATAAAACCAGCTGCAGCAAGCCCTGATGCAATTGATAGATTAGATTTAGTGCTTGATGGACTTGTTAAACTAAATGCACAAGAAAGACGCATTTTGTGGGCACGCGCGTCAAAAATATCGTGGCGTAGGCTTGAACAATATGAAAATTTATCACACACAACTTTGAGAAAGCACCATCAAAGTGGTCTTGAAAGATTGAATGAGTTGATGTAGTATTGATCCAAGTTAACAGAATCATATAGTATGTATGATCGAAAAATAATAGCGGAGAAAACGATGAAAAAATTAGCTATCACATCTTTAATGGTAATGTCCTTTGTAGCTACTTCATATGCAGATGAAGTTGTAGGTGTTACTGATACACATCTTCGTACTAAACATATGAAAAGTGGTAAAACTGAATCATCAGTTGTTGGTGCAAAACACACTGGACTTCCTGTAGGAACCTCTACACCTGAAGATGTTACTTTATTTTTTGGTGGTATCGGAAAATTTTTAGATGAGAACCTTCATAAAGTTAAAGATTTAGGGAAAGATTTAGGAAAAACCGCAATTGGTGCTCTTAATGCTAAAGTAAATAAAACTGCTACACCTGCTGAAGTTAGTGCTGCAGCTGATGCATCTTCACCAATTGCCTCAGAAGGCTAAGGTTATTAGGGCCCAAATTAATTTTTGGGCCTTTTTATTTGCCTGAATTTAATTAAAAATCATATTTTTATAATTAATTGTTTTGTTTATGCGACATACTTTAAAAATTCTTAATTTAGCATGTAAATATTTTTTTTTATTATTGTATAGTCGATAGACATAGGAAGGATACATCGTCACGCCTCACTTATGTATATAAGGATACACTTCGTTCGTTGTTCCTTGTCTACTTCTCAAGTCTATTGACTATGCTCATCCAGTTAATCTTACCTTTAAATAATTTGAGTTATATGGAGAATCTATGAGTAAACAACATCATTATGAAATTTCTTTGTGTTGGACTGGAAATAACGGTACTGGCACGTCAGGATATACAACCTATGAACGTTCACATATTGTTCAGGTTTTAGGTAAACCTCATATATTGTGTTCATCTGATCCATTATTTAGGGGTGATTCTGCTAAATGGAATCCAGAGGAGTTATTATTGGCGTCAATCGCCAATTGCCATATGCTTTGGTATTTGCATCTTTGTGCTGATAATTCAATTATTATACACTCATATAAAGATAATCCTGTGGGTGTTATGAAACTTGAAAAAAACGGTTCTGGAAAATTCATTGAAGTAACACTTAATCCGAAAATCGTAATATCTGAACAAGAAAAAAAGACAATGGCAATTGATTTACATCATAAGGCGCATGAATATTGTTTTATTGCTAATTCAGTTAATTTTCCTGTGTTAATAAATCCAATAATTGAGTTGATTTAAATTACTGAGTGTATATAATTACTTCTTTTATGCGTATAAATTTTTAATCTACCACGTCCTAAAATGGAATCATCATCTTAGCATTACTTTTTTCATTTTTTGGTGGTATTTCAGTATTTTTTACGGCGGTACTCGATGTTTTTTTCTGTTTAACAATAGAATCTTTTAAAAGTGTTAGCGAAATGCGTCTATTCATTGGTGATTCAGGTTCGTCGGGTACGAGCAAATCTTTGTCAGCTTTTCCAGAAACAACTTCGATACGTTTTGCTTCAATACCAGCATTATCAAGAACACGACGGCTGGCATTAGCACGTTTTGAAGAAAGTTCCCAGTTTGAATTATTTTTGTTTTTATAAGGTGTTGCGTCAGTGTGTCCTGTTATTTCGATTTGGTTGGGAAGCTTCATCATAACTTGCCCTACTTGTTCTAATAATTTTTGAGTATAGTCAAACATTTCAGCGCTACCCAATGGAAACATCTCTTTTTTTGTTTTATCAATAATTTGGATGCGCATCCCTTCGGGGGTTTGTTCAATAAGAAGATTGTCGGACAATTCTTTTAAATCGGGGGAATCCTGAATCGCTTGACGAAGTTCTGTTTCGGCTTTTTTAAAACGTTCTTCTTCAATTTTTTCATGTGCTTTTTCGATAGCGTCTTCAGTTGCCTCTATTTTTTTATCAGAGGCCTTATCATTAATTTTAACATCTTCTTTAATATTTGTTTTGCCGTCTTCTTGGGCTTCTTCCCCTTCGGAATTAGGCCTAAGTCCATCAATGGCAGTAACATTCATTTGAGACATTTGAGAACTCATAGAGCCAGTTGGTGATGTAATGCTGGCCCCTCCGAGCATGCCACCACTACCGCTTTGAGAGCTTTTTGATGCCGAAACAGGGTCAAAGTAATTTGCAATCCCTCGTTTTTGTTCTTCTGTTGTAGCATTTAAAAGCCATAGCAACAAAAAAAATGCCATCATTGCAGTCACAAAATCAGCATAGGCGACTTTCCAAGCGCCGCCATGGTGTCCATGTCCGCCTTTTTTAACTTTTTTGATGATGATAGGTTTATTATCGTTGGACATGATCAATGCTTTTTATGCCGGTGCAGGAAGTTGTGCAACGGCTTCTTCTACTTCGTAGAAAGTTGGCCTAACATCAGAGGTAAGTGTTTTACGTGCAAATTCGATTGTGACCGCGGGTGCACAGCCGTTCATATGAGCTAAAAGACCTGCTTTTATACAAAACAAATATTTTGATTCAGCGTTAAAAGTTGCCTTGAGCGAACTTGCCATGGGTGCAACAAAACCATATGAAATTAAAATACCTGCGAAAGTTCCAACGAGCGCTGCACCAATTAAATGTCCTAAAACTTCTGGTGGCTCGGAAATTGATCCCATTGTATGAATAACACCCAAGACGGCGGCAACAATACCTAAAGCGGGCATAGCATCAGCCACGGATTGAACGGCATCTGAAACAGCAAGTTGTTCGTGGTGATGCGTTTCAATTTCTTCATCCATAAGAGCTTCTACTTCGTGTGGGTTATCTGTGCCTAAAGTCCAAAGTCTTAAATAATCGCATAAAAAAGCAACCATATGATGATCATGGTGAAAAGTAGGGAATTGTTGGAATAATGTACTATCATCAGGTTTTTCAACATGTGCTTCAATAGCTAACACGCCTTTGGATTTGACAAGTTTGCAAACTGCATAAAGTAAACTGAGTAATTCAAGATAGGATGCTTTGTTGTAAGCAGATCCTTTAATAAGTTTTTTTAAGGATTTTAGAGTCGCGCCAATAACAGCTTTGGGATTGCCGATAATAAAACCACCGACGGCAGCGCCACCAATAATAAGAAACTCAAAAGGTTGGAATAAAATAGCCATGTGTCCACCAGCGGCCATGTAGCTACCGAAGACGCAAAAAACAACAACGGCTGCCCCTATAAAAAAAAGCATTGGATTCCTACCTTAAGTTTATTATTGTATTTTACATTGTCGCTAAAATTTATGATTTGATCAAGCTAGATAGTTGTGACGCTTTGTGCAAATATATATGAGCGATGTATTAAAGAAGGTATATAATGACACGAAAATATTTTGGAACTGACGGTATTCGGGGTAAAACGAATGATTTTCCTATGTTGCCTGAAATTGCAATGAAGGTTGCAATGGCAACAGCGCAAGTGATTGGCCCAAAAAGCTATCGTCAAGCAGTTGTGATTGGTAAAGATACGCGTCTTTCAGGCTACATGCTAGAGCCGGCACTTACAGCAGGCTTTGTGAGTCTAGGTTTTGATGTTTATCTTGTAGGACCAATGCCCACACCTGCAGTTGCAATGCTTACACGTTCTTTACGTGCAGATTTAGGCGTGATGATTTCTGCTTCACATAATCCTTTTGAAGATAATGGTATCAAAATTTTTGGTAGTGACGGTTATAAATTAAGTGATGATTTAGAACATAAAATTGAAGCATTGATTGAAAATCCAGAATGGATTCGTGCGACACCAGAAAATTTGGGGCATGCAACGCGCTTAGAAGATGCAAGAGGGCGTTACATTGAGTTTGCCAAAAATACTTTTCCAAAAAAAATGCGTCTCAAAGGGCTGAAAATTGTTCTTGATTGTGCCAATGGTGCAGCCTACAAAGTAGCACCAACCGTATTGTGGGAATTGGGTGCACAAGTTATTCCGATTGGTGTAAATCCTGACGGTATTAATATCAATAATCAATGTGGCGCTATGCACCCAGAGGTGTTGTCGAAAGCTGTGCTTGAGCATAAAGCAGATTTAGGGATAGCGCTTGATGGCGATGCTGACCGCATTATGATGGTTGATGAAAAAGGTCGATTGGTTGATGGCGATCAAATCATGACGCTGATTGCAAAATTTTTCTATGAAAGCAACAGATTAAAGGGCAAGGGTGTTGTCGGTACAATCATGTCTAATTTGGGCATGGAGCGTTATTTAAATGCCATGAAACTTGATTTGGTGCGTGCCAAAGTTGGTGATCGCTATGTCATGGAGAAAATGGTTGAAGGTAAATATAATGTAGGTGGTGAACAATCTGGTCATATTATTTTGACGGATTACACAACTACGGGTGATGGTTTAATCGCAGCTCTTCAAACATTAGCAGTATTAATTGAGCAAAACAAACCGATAAGTGAAGTGTGTCACGTGTTTGAGCCTGTGCCACAATATAAACGTAATGTTCGTTTTTCTAGTGGTAATCCGCTTCAAAGTCAAAAAGTACAAGATGTAATACGTGAAAATGAAGCGCGTATTTTGCCAAAAGGCCGCCTTGTGATTAGACCATCAGGTACTGAGCCTGTGATTAGAATTATGACTGAAGGAGAAGATGAGAATCTCATTAAAGATGTAGCAGAAAATATTGCAGCCTCCATTGAGCAAGTGCAACGCGTAGCTTAATAGTTTTTTTGAGACTCTACTATTGTGGATGATTGATGGCTTCGGTACTTGATCCTTATATATGAAGAATAATCTACTGGATAAAAATTTATTTTGGTTAGAAACTTACCAAACACTAGCCGTTTCACTGAACAAGAGATAAGAAAAGATTCGAGCACGGATTCAGGGTCCAATTAACAATTAGTAAGGCGGGGCCCATTACGATGAGGTGCGGCCTTAAAAAATTTGATAGCACCCTTAAGGGTTGGCTCCTTGCAAAAGATGTGTCTACAGATTAGCCCACAAGGGGAGAGGTAAAACCGAAGCAATTTCATTTTTGTCCCGTAGATTGATAAATTTTGCTTTAAGAAAAAAAAAGATGCGATTTGTTGCAAAAATAATATTGTTAATTTTTTGTGTATGTTATCGGAAATGAGCGTTGATGTTTTTGACTTTGGGTGTCACTCCAATACTTTTACGGAATTACTTAGGGGACAAAGAAGCATCTTCCAAGCTTTTACTTTTTTCATACGAGCGGTGATTGTTGATGAAAAATATTCTTGTTCTTTGTATTGGCAATTCCTGCCGTTCAATTATGGCTGAAGCGATTATTAATCATTTAGGCGGTAAACATTTCAAGGCAGTAAGCGCAGGTAGCAAACCAACGGGTTGTGTGCATCCCAAAGCTATAGAAACCCTTAAGCGTCATGGTATTAATGTGGGGGAACCTCGAAGTAAATCTTTGAATGAATTTACAGGACAAGATTTTGACCTGCTCATCACTGTTTGTGATGCGGCAGCTTCCGAAAGCTGTCCTGTATTTCTCGGTAAGCACAAAAAACTACACTGGAGTATACCAGATCCAGCCGACGCTATAAGCAGCGAGGAAAATATGAACGCTGTATTTGATAAGGTGTTTGATATGCTTAAAATTCGAATAGAAAAAAAATTACTGAACTATGATTAAACTTTTTAGATATAGTGAAATAACTTTAAATTCAGACAAGGAATGATGCGCGCTTTGTAGTCTCTTCCTACATGAGGAAGGTTTGACGATGCATCAATATTTAACAAAAAGGACTTTTTATGGAGCAGCTTTCCAAGAAACTTTATTTCTTGATCGTTACCTGACGTTATGGATTTTCTGCGCCATGGCCTTGGGTGCAGGATTAGGTTTGGCTTCGGAGAACCTTCAAAAGTTTCTCAATAACATGACTGTTGGCGTGACTAACGTTCCTATCGCTATAGGATTAATCTTAATGATGTATCCACCGTCCACCGTTGGCACGTGTCAAATATGAAGAGCTGGGACAGGTGTTTCAAGATCGTAAAATTCTGATTATCTCTATTGTGCAAAATTGGATAATAGGCCCGCTTCTAATGTTCGTGCTGGCCGTTATTTTCTTGCATAACTATCCTGAATATATGACAGGTGTCATCCTCATTGGTCTTGCACGTTGCATTGCGATGGTGATTGTGTGGAATCAGCTTGCCGGAGGTTGTAACCAATATGTGGCGGGATTGGTTGCATTCAACAGTGTGTTTCAGCTTTTGTTTTTTTCGGTATATGCCTGGTTTTTTCTTAATTTCCTGCCCTCAGTTATAGGCCTTTCATCTCAAGTATTGGATATTAGCTACTGGACAATTGCCGAATCAGTCTTAATTTATCTGGGAATCCCATTTTTTGCTGGTTATCTGACGCGCAAGATATTGCGTCCACGTAAAGGAGCGGAGTGGTCTGATGACATTTTTCTACCAAAAATCGCGCCTATCACTTTGATTGCTCTTCTTTTTACCATTATTTGCATGTTTATTCTTAAAGGAAATGTGATTATGGAGTTACCACAGGATGCATTGCTTATTGCTATTCCACTGACGATTTATTTCGTTGTAATGTTTTTTATCAGCTTTATTATGGGTAAGCTGATCGGCGCTGATTATGCACACACCACTGCCACTGCTTTTACAGCAGCTAGTAATAATTTTGAGTTGGCCATTGCGGTGGCTATTGCTACTTTCGGTCTTGCATCTCCAGTGTCTTTTGCCACGGTTATTGGTCCTTTGGTAGAGGTGCCGGTACTGATTTTGCTAGTTAAAGTCGCACTTTGGTTACGCAGCAAATGTTACAAAAAAGAATGATATGCACATGACGAAAAGTAAAACTGACTATGACGTTATTATTATCGGCGGCGGGCAGGCAGGGCTTGCGACTGCTTATTATATGAAGAGAATTGGTTTAAATTTTCTTATCCTTGATGCAGAAAAAAAGCCTGGTGGTGCATGGCTGCATACATGGGACTCGCTTCGCTTGTTTTCTCCGGCCAGTTATAGTTCTTTGCCTGGGTTGCAAATACCGCAGGAGAATTCGGAGATTTTTCCAGGTAGAGAAGACGTCATTAACTATTTTACGCGTTATGAGCAGCGCTATGAATTTGAGATAGTGCGTCCTGTAAAAATTAATCAGATCAAATCAGAAAATAACCGTCTTATAGTCATAAGTGAAGATGGTCGAAGTTGGATTACGCGTTCGGTTGTTAGTGCAACTGGAACGTGGAGACACCCATTCACTCCTATCTATAAAGGTCAGGAGTCGTATGAGGGAGAGCAAACGCATTCTGCACATTATTTATCACCTGATTCCTATCAAGGTAAGCGTGTGGTTGTGGTAGGTGGCGGGAATTCCGGTGCACAGATTTTAGCTGAGCTTTCTAAAGTTGCCGATACTACATGGGTGACATTGCAAGATCCTGTATTCTTACCTGATGATGTAGATGGACGTGTATTATTTGAACGTGCGACAGCAAGAATAAAAGGTACGGTGGACGACAAGCAACCAATTGGCGGTATTGGTGATATCGTCATGGTTCAGTCGGTTAAGAATGCGCGTGATCGTGGAGTATTAACCAGTGTACGTCCATTTATGGCATTCACGAAAACTGGCGTAATCTGGCCAAATAGTTTTGAAGAAGTCGTTCATGCGATATTCTGGTGCACAGGGTTTAGACCCGCGCTTTCTCACCTTGAATCTTTGGGCGTAGTGGGTGTAGAAGGTAAAGTTGATCTAAAGCAAAACCAATCTATTAAGGAGCCACGTCTTTGGCTGATCGGTTATGGCGATTGGGTGGGTGCAGCTTCCGCCACTCTAATTGGCGCTTCTCGTACTGCTCGTGAGATGTCGTCTAGACTAAGTGCGTGGCTTGTTGAGAATAATTTATAATAGACTTTTTTCGAAACTACTATTGGGGTCGATTGATGTGTCGCTTTGGTGTTCAGATCCTTATGTATGAAGAATCAATCTACGGGACAAAAAATGAAATTGCTTCGGTTTCACCTCTTCCCTTGTGGGAGAGGTCGGCGCGCAGCGACGGGTGAGGGGTATCTAAAGCGTTTACAAAGAGTAGCATCATCATGCCATAATTTAAGCATTGCCAAACAAATACTCATCTCTCCAAAATTGTAAAATACCCCTCACCCGCTCCCTTAGGTCGCGACCTCTCCCACAAGGGGAGAGGCAAAAAAACCCTTCTTTTGGAGAGCTTTTGGTAAAAAATTATTTTCACTTCTTAGAAATAAGTTGCGGAGTGTGAGAGCGGGATAGTTAAAAATGGGCTTAATTTCATTTTTTGTCCCGTAGATTGATTGACTATACCCAAATGATTTGGAAATGTCGATTTTTAGGTATGAGATTTGAGGTGATTTTTGATGCCGAAAATTTCGACAGATAATTGTTTTACCTTAGAAATTTTTGGTTCAAAAAGCGACCATAAGGACACTGGCTAAAAACGGTAGTTTCAGATTATTTCGGTATATATTTTATCTCACGACGCTTTTAACGTCGGGATATTAATAATCTTTGCATCTATATTGCGTGATCCTGGTCGATCTATATTTTGTACATCCAACGCTTTTAACTTGCGATGAAGGGCAGAACGTTCCATACCAATAAAAGTTGCTGTGCGCGATACATTGCCGCTAAAGCGATGAATTTGAGCTAGCAAATAATCACGTTCAAAGATTTCGCGTGCTTCACGTAAGGGTAGGGTCATCAATTCATGGCCACGTTCCCATTTAAGAACACCAGGTGAATTGCCTGTAATTTCAGGTGGTAACATTTCAGAAGTGATGGGATCCTTGGCAGTGCCAGGCGCCATAATCAATAGACCTTCAATGACATTACGTAATTGGCGCACATTGCCTGGCCAATCATATGTTTGAAGTGCAATAAGTGCATCATCACGTAAAATTCGTTGTGGCACACCAGCGCTTTTCGAACATTTATCTAAGAAATATTCAATAAGTTGAGGAATGTCTTCACGATGTTCACGTAAAGAAGGCATTAGGATTGACACAACATTTAAACGATAGAATAAATCTTGTCTGAATCTGCCATGGGCAATTTCTGTTGCTAAATCACGTGAGGTTGCGGTTACAACGCGTACATCGACTTCAACTGAAGTTGTGCCGCCTAAACGTTTAAATGTTTGCTCGTGAAGGGCGCGGACAATTTTACCTTGGGTTTCTAAAGGCATGTCTGCAACTTCATCAAGGAAAAGAGTGCCATTGTGTGCTTGCTCAAAAAGGCCGATTTTGCGCGTATGATTTTTACCAATACGGGGGCCTTCAACACCGAAAAGTTCTTCTTCCAAATAATCAGGTTTCATGGTTGCGCAATTTAGCACGACGAAAGGATTGTTGGAACGTGTTGACGCTGCATGAAGTTGACGTGCAGCAAGTTCTTTACCAGTGCCTGGTTCGCCAGTGATCATGACACGGCTATTAGAGCGTGCCGCTTTTTCAATTGCTTGATTCACATGGTTAACGGTCGAGGATGTACCAATTAATTTTTCAGCGAATCCAAAGCGTGATCTTAAGTCAAGATTTTCACGTCTTAATTGGGCTGTTTCAATAGCGCGTCTAATAAGGACAAGAAGACGATCAGCTTTAAAAGGTTTTTCAATGAAATCATAAGCGCCCAATCTTATAGCATTTACAGCCATTTCGATAGTGCCATGACCTGAAATCATAATAACGGGAAGGCCAGGATGATCCTTTTGAATGACTTTGAGAAGCTCAAGTCCATCCATTCTGCTGCCTTGTAGCCAGATGTCTAAGATAACAAGGCTTGGACAACGTTGTTGTATTGATGCTATTGCTTTTTCTGCGTTTTCAGCATCTCTCGTATCATATCCATCATCAGAGAGTATTCCGCCAATTTGCAGACGAATATCTTGTTCATCATCAACAATCAAAATATCATGTGGCATTTTTAAGAAACCTTTTCTTCTCTGTTGTCTTCAATAATAGCAGGCGTTTTTGGAAACCTAATGGTCACACGAGCCCCACCCAAATCGGAGTCCCCTAAAATAAGTTCTCCATTATGATCTTCCATAATCTTTCGAATAATAGCAAGCCCTAATCCACTACCTTCTGGATGGAAAGTAACGTAAGGCTCGATAAGTTCTTCGCGGCCTTGTATGGGAAAGCCAGGCCCATTATCTTCAACGTCTAGGTAAGTATCATTGTCGCTTTCGCGTAATGTTAATCTCACCATAGCACGATTATTTGAAGATGACAGCCCAACAAATTTGTCTTTTACACTTTTTAATGCTTGAACAGCATTCTTAATAAGGTTTTGAATCACTTGTCTTACTTGGCGCGGGTCAGCTTTTAACGTGTAATTTGTTTGAAAGACCTCTAAAGCGAAATGGATATCAGGGTTTGCATTTTTATGCAAGAAAAGAATTTCCTGCGCTAATGATTTGAGCTCTATATCTTTGATGCTTGGGGCAGGCATACGTGCGAAAGATGAAAACTCATCAACCAATTTACCAATATCATCAACTTGACGAATAATGGTATCTGTACATAATTTAAATACATCGGGATCTGTTATGATCTCTTTCATATATTTGCGTTGCAAGCGTTCTGCAGCCAGTTGAATAGGCGTTAAAGGGTTTTTGATTTCGTGTGCAACCCGACGTGCAGCATCAGCCCAAGCTGCTTGCCTTTGAGCGGATAATAATTCTGTAATATCGTCAAAAGTGATGACATAATCATGTCCAGGGTTTTCAATACCTTCAGCAACCAGCGTTACGCTTAAGGTGCGGATACGGCCTTTTCGCATAATTTTAATATGTTGTTTTGACGTTTGATCGTCAGATTTCATGGCTTGATTTAAAAAACCAGCGAGCTCTGGCACAAGGATTTCTAATTTTTCACCGAGTTTGATGGCTAGATCAAGAGATAATAAATCGCTTGCGCGTTTATTTGGCAATAAAATGCGGCCTTCTTTATCAAGTCCTATAACGCCAGCCGATACACCTTGAAGGACGGCTTCTGAAAATCGTTGACGTTGTTCAAGTTTTTCATTGATGATCATTAGTTCTTGTCGCTGCTCGACAAGTTGGTCGGTCATTTTATTGAATGTTTTGCTCAATATGCCTAAAGCATCATCTTTGTCATCCCGTGTGACGCGAACTGAAAAATCACCGGCACTGACGCGTTCGGCAGCACCAATCAGATTGGTAATGGGTGTTACAAGTTGTGTTGCGAAACGAAGACCACTCCACATTGAGGCTAAAAGAAATAATAAAGCAACAACAATAAAAACAAGTACAAATAAGATTTCAACATCAGCGCTTTGACCATGTAATGCTTCATAAGCTGAGGCTGCTTCGAGTGTTAAATTAACATTTTCATGAACCAAAGGATTAACAAGGCGGGCAATATATAAAAAACGTTCAGCAAAAGAAGAATCGACAAGCACAAGGGCACGCATACGATCTTCAGTTTCGCTTGCAAAAATGGAAATACCTGTTTTTCGTGCTTCCCTAAGCGCTTGATCGGGTAATAGGGGAAAATCGACGAGTGACCAACTAGGCCGGTAACTCGCTACAACGCTCTGATGGTGGTCAAAGACAATAGCTTCTGTTAAGTCACGTTGTATAGCTTGATCTTCTATAAATTGGCTTAGGGTTTCAGGGTTTTTAAGAAAAAGATGTTTGTATTGGTTGTAATCATAGGCCATCCCCATGGCTTCGCCATGAATCGATTTTTTGTGTTCTTTAAGGTAAGATTCGGCGACTTTTTTAGATTCATTAACAGCTGTTGAAACGCGTGAACTAAACCAATTTTCAATACCTAGATGGAAGAAAATAACTGAAAAACTAAGGACAATGATTGTAGGAATGATGGCCGCTAAACTGAACGCTAAAGCAAGTTTTACGTGAAGTCCTGAACCTGCAGCCCCTTCTTTGCGTCTATGCCAAACGGACACAATTTGTCGTGTAACGACAATGCCAAAAAAAAGCAATAAAACAAGATTAATATTGAGCAGAATAATAACTGTTTTGGGGTCAGGTCCCAAAGGTGGATTACTTGAAATAACAGCATAGGTCGTGACACATGAAATTAGCACGGTAATTGCTAGAAAAACAGCCGTTTTTTTTTCGAGATTCTTTTTTTTTGCCCATTCCTTAAAAACAAGAAAGAGGGATTTGATTTTTTTTTTCATGGTTTCCAATTAACTGCCCACCTTATGGGCAAATTCGTCGTCAGTCTTCCGCTTCCGGTACTCATGTACTATAGTACATTCCGTTCCAGTTCTCAGTCTTTCTAGACTTTGCCTCATAATCTGCACAGTTAGAAGTGAGGGGGCTTGGATGTGCTATTGTACTAAATTAACGATGTCACAGGTTGTATCTTAATTGCAACTTTAGGGAAAGTACATCAAAAAATATAAATAAGAATAATTTAAATATGCGTTGGATGTTTGGGGCGTTGCCACCCCAAATTGAGATTAGAATATTATGAAAGAATTCCTTTTTTTTGCAGTCTCAAACGCGTTTCATATAATTCACGTGCGAGTGCGTCTAAGAATAAGGGCAAATTATAGGTTTTGCTTCCATAGCCTATTGTTTCGAATGTAAATTTATCTTCAAGGTTTTTTTCTGCTAAAAACCTTTGGCAGACAGCATTTTGGTATCTTATATGAGGCGCTGATGAGACCACTAGATATTTACCAGGTTCTGGATTTTTTTCGAGCCAGGTATTGAGTGTATCAATTGTTGTGGGTCTTACGAATTGTCCAGATGCATTGAGTTTTTTAGGTGCAGAAGCAACGATGTTTTCTTTTGAATTTGGAAAAACGTTGATAATTTTTTGTATTACATTTGTTTCAGTGCGTAAATCCGCTATATCTATTTCACCAAAAATTTTTTTTAAGTTTTCGGGTGACTCAACAGAGGGGTCTAAATCTCTTTCTCCGACGAGATAATAATATTTGGAAGCATTAATATCCAACGCATTCATAAAATCATATCGTTTTTTTTGGGTTTTGCTTGTTGCACCCAAAAGAAGTATTCCTTTACAATCCTGGTTTTTTGGCTTTTTTTCATCTTGTATTTTAAGCTGTTCTAAAAATGGACGTGCAGATTCTTCGAGTGCCTTAAATTGGTTTGGATCAATGTCCCAACGTTCTTGACCAGGTTTCCGAAGCCAGGCTTTTTGCGTTTCTTCAATTATAGAGTTTAAGTTTCCTAAATGTTCAATTTTCATGACATTAAGAAGATTTAAAAGTACTTCTTGGGGACGACCTGTTTCATCCACAAGGGATAGTGCAAAACTTTCTTGGCGATTGGTGCAAGATGTTTGAATGAAAATTGCGAGGAGAGCAATTGCTACATATTGGATTGATTTTCTAAATCTCATATCTAACCTTATCATAATAAAATGTTTCTGCATTTTCAACGATATTTATCTTTTGTTTCAGTGTGCTAGCGATTTCATAGCAAATATGAAACTAAATAACAAGTGTATTTATATGAGCGTTTTATTGGTTTATATAGTTTCAAAATTACTTTCATACAAGGCTTTTAAAAGATGTTTCACAAGATTCACATCATCGCTCGCATTAATTTTTGCCCGGAACTCAGCTGAGTTCGTAAGGCCTTTGCTGTAGCTTGAAATATGTTTGCGTGCCATACGAAGGCCAGTGCCCTCGCCATAATGGCTGAGCATATCCTCTAAATGTGCTAAAAGAATAGAATATTGAAGTTCTAGCGGTGGATCAGGTAATTTGACACCTGTTTTAAGATAATGGCTCATTTGATTTAAAAACCATGGTCTGCCATAGGTTGCACGACCTATCATGATGCCATCAGCACCGGACAGCTTTAGACTTTCATCCGCATCATCGTATGAACAAATATCACCATTAACAATCACAGGTATTTTAACAGCGTCTTTAACTTGGCGTATAAAAGCCCAATCAGCGCTTCCAGAATAAAATTGACATCTGGTGCGACCGTGAATGGTAATCATCTTGATACCTGTTTCTTCGGCAATACGTGCAAGATTCGGGGCATTTAAATTTTCGTGGTCCCAGCCCATGCGCATTTTAAGCGTAACAGGGACTTTGACTGCATTCACAGTTGCTTCTAAAATTTTGGAGGCGAGTAATTCGTCGCGCATTAAAGCAGAGCCTGCATAGCCATTAACAACTTTTTTGGCAGGGCAACCGAAATTAATGTCAATAATAGAAACGCCACGATCTTCGTTCAATTTGGCAGCTTCTGCCATGAAAGCGGGCTCACATCCTGCAAGTTGGACGGCCATCGGATATTCTTCAGGGCTATGGGAAGCCATCATTAATGTGCGCGCGTTAAGACGTATCATCGCTTGGCTTGCGATCATTTCGGATACGACAAGGCCTGCGCCACATTGTTTTACAAGTTTACGGAAGGGAGGGTCAGTGACGCCAGACATAGGTGCTAAAATGACAGGGTCATCAATAATGATGTTGCCGATTTGAAGTGGAGCTAGATTGTGATTGTTCATAAAATTTTATTAGTATTTTATATTAAAATTATTTTTAAAAACACGTCAATGGAAAAGTTTAAGTGTTTTACGTAGTTTCTATACATTGAGTATTTAATACTCTAAAAATCTGACAATTTTACTAATCATACAGATTTAAGTATAACACCATTCCGCGGTACGAATGGTGAGCGCAGAAGGAATCGAACCTTCGACCCGCTGATTAAAAGTCAGCTGCTCTACCGCTGAGCTATGCGCCCTACAAGAACTGAAAGTTATATCTTTTTGGTATAAAGGTCAATCCCTATTTTGATGTTTTTTATATTTTTTTTTAGATTGGCAGATAAAAATGCATTTTTTTCAGCATATTGATAAAAAAAACGGCAAATTTATTGACAAAATCATTTATGAAATGCGTCAATTTTTATAGTTGAATGATTTGAAATTCAGACAAGGAGCAACGAGCGAAGTGTATCCCTATATACATGAGCGAGGCGCGACGAGGTATCAATTCGAGTCATTTAACTATATCGTTTGTTTTTATTAAAAAATTGTGCATCATATTTGATCGCGTCAATTTTTTGAAGGAGAATATTGCGTCGCATTGTTGATGGATTTGTTTTTAATGCTTGTTCAAAATGGTCAATTGCTTGTTGTTTTTCGTTCAGCTTGATGTAAGCATTGCCTATATTAAATAAGGCTTTATGGTGTTGTTCATAGGTTGGTTTTAAAGCGAGCGCTTTTTTATAATGTTCAATTGCAAGTTTTGGTTGATTATGTGCATCTGAATTATAGGTGTTGCCGAGTCCAAAATGAACTTGGGTATGTAGTTCAATATTTTCGATATTTTTAAGATACGATAATGCTTCAAGGTACCATGCAGCTTGTCCAAGATTTGGATTATATCTTGTGTGCTTTTTAATGTAATATACATCTTTATAAATAGCATTTCCGAGGCCAATAAGCGTTTTTACCCGAAGAATAACATTATTGTTATTGTTTAAAATATCGAGTGCTTTAAGATACCATGCAGCATTTCCAATTTTTCCATCATAGCTTGTATAATGTGTGATATGTGTTGCGTTACAATATTTTGCGTTTCCAAGGGCTAAAAGAACTTTTACATGAAGTATGTTAGGACTATCATTCTCTAAAAGATCTAATGCCTTAAGACACCATGCAATACTTCCAATATTGCTATTATACCCTGTGTATTGTGTAATATGTCTTGGATCATCGTATTTAGCATTACTGAGGGCTAAAAAGACTTTTATGCGATGATTCATATTGCCATCATTGCCTAGAAGGTCTAATGCTTCAAGAAACCAAGCAAAAAATCCTATTTCTGTATTATGTTTAGTGTATTTTTCTATATTAATTTCATTATGATATTTCGTTTGTCCAAGACCAATAAGGCATTTTATACGCAAATTAATATCATCGTGAATTTCTAAAAGATCTAATGCTTCAAGAAACCATGCGGCATCCTTTATGATTTCTTTAAAATGCGTATGCTTATTAATATAAAACCCATTTGTACATTGTGTTTCTCCCAAAGCAATAAGGACTTTTATAC
Organism: Alphaproteobacteria bacterium; assembly: GCA_030696155.1. Taxonomy (GTDB): domain Bacteria; phylum Pseudomonadota; class Alphaproteobacteria; order JAUXUR01; family JAUXUR01; genus JAUXUR01. The sequence continues at coordinate 48,103 of JAUYSY010000074.1, forward strand.
GTAATGCAACATCATCATGAATGTCTAAAAGATCCAATGCTTCCAGAAGCCAGGCGATAGCGCCAATTTTCGAATCATAGTTTGTATGATTTTTAATATTGTTTGGGTTTGAATGTCTTTCTAGGGCAAGTCCTATAAGAGCTCGAATGCGTAGGGTAATGTTCTTAGCTTCATTGTTTAAAGTTTTTAAAACATCTAATGCCTTTATGTACCAATGATATGAATTATTAGCGCGGGAAGGGATGTTAATTATTTGCGTGTTATCATTTTGGATAACATAAAGATCATTACATTTTGCCTCACCGAGTCCAATATAGGCCTGAATGATGTAAGAAAAATAATTTTTTTCTTGCGTCAATATTAAAATTTCTTTGAAACATTTGATCGCGTTTGCTTTGTCTTTTTGAATTAAAAAATTATTCCCTTCTATAATATATTTTTTAATTTCATCTATGTCTATAGATTGTTTTTTATTAGGTGTTTCGATTTCATCTCTTTTTCTTTTAGTTGTTTTTTTAGTAGAATAAAAGGATTCTTCTTCAATCTCAATGTCTGATTGATTAGAAAATATATTTAAATCAGGTGTTTTAATGTGAAAGCGGTCATCATTATCGCTTGATATTGTGTTGGGAGATATATTTGTGTTGTTAATTTCATTATTTAGTATATTTTTTTTTGACTGTTTAAGTCGTTCAGATGCTTCTATTATTTTTTCAAGAATTTCTTTTGTTTTTATATCGTTATTTTGTTTAATAACAGTGCGTAAAGCAAAATAAAATTCTAAAAAAGTTCTTTTTTTATCAGGGTCCCAATCATTTTTGATTGTTCTTGCAAGGGAATCCCAGTCATTTTCGTTGTAATTTGATGAATTTTTTGGAAAAAAAATTTGTATCCGATTAAAAGACATTGTTAATGGGTTGTCTTTTTTATCTAATTTTTTGTAAGGTTTTGTATTTATAGGTGCGTTTTCTTGTTTTTTTAGCTTGAAGTAAGAAGAGTCTTCAGAAATTGTATAATTTGCCTTTGTTGAAAATAAAGAAGGATTTTTAATATTTTTTCTAATAGGTGCTGGTTTTTTTTTATTTTTGGGATTGTTAATTACATAACAGGTTCTTTTTAATTTATGGATTGTCTTTTCTAAATCTTTTTTTTTGTCTTTCTTGAAAATTTTATCAAGAGCACTATAAAGTCCGTAAAAAGTTTTTTTGTTGGTTGGATCCCAAATAGATTTTAATTTTTTTGTTTGTTTAATCCAATCTGTTTCTTTATTTGTTAAATTATTTTCAATAGAAATATTATTTATTTCTTTTATGTGTTCAATCAAATCGTTTCGAGAGAAAGTTGTGTTTTTTTGAGGAATTTTTGTGGGTTTGTTTAGTTTATTATTATTTTCTTGTTTACTGTCATCAATAAAAAGTTCTTCATCAGAAAATTCTTCATCGGAGGTCGAATCTGGATTATAATCAGAAATTTCTTCTTCAGAAGGTATTTCTTCAAAATCTGAATCTACACTATGTGCTGCTTCATATGCTAAAAAATTTCCTATTAAAAAAAGTAATAAATATAATGTTACCTTCATGATGTTGCCTCGCGCAGATAGTAATATTTTTCGATCGCTTAAAGTGTTTTGTGTATTTTATTATTTTATATTGATAATAATTCTAAAGTCATCTGGCAAAAAATAGCAACTAAAAAGATCGTAGGATTGATGTGCGTATAGTGATTTCGGTTGTTTCAAAATGTGAGTCATAAACAATGACGATAGAGGCAAATTTGTTGATAAACTTGCCTCTATAATTAGAGTAAATCGTTAAAATAGAATTTGTTGTTTTTAATTAAAATAATAAGTCTTTTGATTTTTTGTAGCTACTTAAACAGATTGCAGATTCTTTTATTTCAACAATAATACCTTCAGGAATAGCAAAAGTATAATCAGAAGTCATGTTTTGTCCCCATGCATAGGGAAACTGTATAACCATTTTTCCATTTTCAACACGTGTTAAAATAGATGTACGATTATGTGAAGAAGGTTGTGGTTTGTTTTTTGCTTTGATAATAAGGATGTTTTCAAATTCTGGTGAAGGGATTTTTATGATGTCAATCATATTAATGGCATCAGGTAAGGTAAAAGTGACGTCTGAAAATGTAAGATGATAATCATTACCTTGAATGTTGAATTCAGGTTTCGCAGCCATAAGGGGTGTAGTGCAAAGAATAGAAATAAGGAACAGGATTTTTTTCATAATATCTCCTAAGAATGAATATTGTTTGTAATCAGAAACTAAACACTTCATGAATTATTAAATAATGAGTGTTAAATTTATGTAAGGTACATAATTAGCATATTATAACAAATAGGCAACGAATTTTTACATAATATATTTAGTTGAATATGTTTTAATTCTAAAATTAATCTAAATGTAGAACGTGACTGTCTTCACCACGTATAGATTGTCCACAATTTTACACCTTCTTTTTGGGCTAAAAGATGAGCACAGGCTTTCCCAATCATGCTTGTAGCGTCTGCAATTAAAACAACTTTATGGGTCATGGTTTAAATCTTTCCAACATACCAATCAGAAGCGATGGATAAATCCATTTTTTCAAGAAAAGTTTTCTTTGGTTCATCGTGATGACCACATACAACAAGAAGTTGCGCTACATTTTTTTGCTTAGATTGTTCTTTAAGTGCAGATAGAAGACTCACGCCAATGGATTGCCACATGGAAGGTTCTGCAACACAAAAATCGTCGATCATTAAGGTGAGTCCCCCTGGATTGTAAACTTCAGGGGCGGGGATTAATCGTCCAATAATAAACCCTTTGATTTTGTTGTTTATTTCGGCAACAAGCAAAATATGGTCAGGTTGATTTAATAAAGTGTGAAACCATTCGGTTTGTTTTTCATGGGCATTATCGGCGCGTCTCCAAAATTGAGGTTGTGCTTTTTCGTATGATGTTCGTTTGGCATTAGACAATGAAACCATTGCATCGATGTGGGATGTTTCAGCTTTTGAAATAACAGGTTTAATTGGAATTTTATCTTTTATAAACGATGTGTCAAAAGTAAAAATAAATCTATTGGGTTGATCTCGATCAAAACGAACAAGTTTATAATCTTCCGTATAATGACCACTTGTAAATTTATTGATTGTTTTACGCCAAAATTTTAATGCATAGGACATTTCAGGGATAACGAGTACCTCCCATATGCCTGGAAATTTTTGCCAAATCATGTTTGCTACTTGTTTGGCAATGTCTTTATCTTGAAATTTGGCAAGAATAAAAAATTCGCCCATATTCCATTGGGTGTTTGGAGAAACACCAACTTTATTAATGAGTACAAATCCAGCGAGTTCATCGCCTATTTTAACAATGAATGGGAATCTGTCAGGTGCTTCAAAATAAATTTTAAAATCGAATGATTCATATAGACCGTCTTTGGGGCAATGCCAATCGTCAGAAATAAATCCACAAGTGCGTGTCATTTCATATACATAAAAGCGGGCCATGTTTTGAATTGTTGGGTAGTCTTCTATCGTTGCAGGGATAATGGAGGGTGCAAAATTTTCTTTTGGCGCGATCATCTTTAAACTCGCTATTTTTCAGTAATTATATTTTATAGCATATTTAAGAACATTTTTTTCTCCATTTTTTATAAAAATGTTGTATGAATATGTAGTCTACTATTTTTACGATGTAATGAGATGCAAATGACTGACTTGAACAAAACGCCACTTCTTGATCTTGTACACAATCCAGATGATATGAAAAATCTAGGAATTCCTCAGCTTATTCAATTGGCTGATGAATTGCGAGCGACAACGATTGAGGCTGTTTCTAAAACGGGTGGTCATTTAGGTGCAGGTTTAGGTGTTGTTGAATTAACAGTCGCGTTACATCATTTATTTAATACACCAGAGGATCGTTTGGTTTGGGATGTAAGTCATCAAACCTATCCGCATAAAATTTTAACGGAACGTCGTGATCGCATACATACATTACGTCAAGGCGGTGGGCTTTCAGGTTTTACAAAACGTACCGAAAGTATTTATGATCCTTTTGGGGCCGCTCATGCGGGTACGTCAATTTCAGCAGCTTTAGGCATGGCGATCGCACGTGATTTGCAAGGTAAGACGAATCATGTGGTGGCTGTTATTGGCGATGGATCGATGAGCTCTGGCATGGCTTATGAAGCGATGAATAATGCAGGGGCTGAAAAATCGAGACTTATCGTTATTCTTAATGATAATGATATGTCCATTGCAACACCTGTGGGTGCTATGAGCGCTTATTTATCCCGGATTATTTCATCAAAACCTTATCGTAGCTTTAGGCTTGCGATGAAATCATTGGCTACAAAATTTCCTAAAGCGTTTGAAAAATGGGCCAAACGTCTTGAAGAATATGCGCGTGGCATGATGACAGGGGGCACATTATTTGAAGAATTAGGTTTTTATTATGTGGGACCTGTTGATGGTCATAATTTAGAACATCTTATCCCTATTTTAAAAAATGTACGTGATGGTGATCAGACGCGTCCCATTTTGGTTCATGTGGTGACACAAAAAGGTAAAGGCTATTTACCAGCTGAAAATGCAGCGGATAAATATCATGGTGTGAATAAATTCAACGTGATAACGGGCGCTCAATCAAAATCACAACCAAAAGCACCACAATATACCAAAGTTTTTGGTGAAGCCTTGGTTAAAGAAGCTGAAAAAGATCCTAAAATTGTCGCGATTAATGCGGCCATGCCGTCCGGCACAGGGCTTGATTTATTCGCACAAAAATTTCCGAATCGTTGTTTTGACGTTGGTATTGCCGAACAGCATGCAGTTACCTTTGCAGCTGGTTTGGCATCCGAAGGCATGCGTCCTTTTGCTGCCATTTATTCCACCTTTTTACAACGCGGTTATGATCAGGTTGTTCATGATGTAGCGCTTCAACAATTACCCGTGCGGTTTGCAATTGATAGAGCCGGCATGGTCGGCGCAGATGGTGCAACCCATCAAGGATGTTATGATACAGCGTTTTTAGCGAATTTGCCTGGTTTTATTGTGATGGCGCCATCGGACGAGGCCGAACTTGTTCATATGATTGCAACGCAAGTATCACTTGACCAAAATCCATCTTCGGTGCGGTATCCTCGCGGCGAGGGCTTTGGAATTGCTTTGCCTGAAATCCCGCAGATCCTAGAAATAGGGAAGGGGCGTATTATTCGGGAGGGTAGTAAAATCGCTATCCTTAATTTTGGCACAAGGTTGCATGAATCCCTGAAAGCCGCTGATCGTTTGGCAGCGCAAGGTTGGTCAACAACTATCGCTGACGCACGTTTTGCAAAACCACTCGATACTGATTTGATTCGTCAATTAGCAATGCATCATGAAGTGTTGATTACGATTGAAGAAGGTGCAATCGGTGGGTTTGGATCGCATGTGTTGAATTATTTGGCGCTTGAGGGATTGTTGGATAGAGGCCTTAAATGTCGTCCCATGACATTACCAGATTTTTTCATTGATCATGATACACCTGAAAAACAATATGAACTTGCAGGTCTTAATGTTTCCTCAATCGTGCGTGTTGCGTTGAATGCTTTGGGTGTAGAGAAAGACATGACGTCAGTTGCGAATTTAGTATAGCGTTAGCTTACGTTGATGTATGGTAAATTCTGATAAAAATCGTACTTATTTTTGTGACAATAGGTAAACCAAAATAAGTATGTCGTCATTGCGAACCCTCGAAGGGGGTGAGGCAATCTAAAACTTGCAAAGAGAGATTGCCGCGGGGCTACGCCCCTTCTAATGACAACCACCCCACATCGTCATCGCGAACCCCTGTAGGGGGTGTGGCGATCTCAATTTTCTAAGGAGATTGCCGCGGGCCCCCTTTTAAATTTGGGCCCCTCGCAATGACGAGTCGGTAGGTGTGGTCACACAAAAAGTTAAAGCCAAGCTACCCTATTAGTACGATTATTTTTAGAAAATACTATAGTGAACTCATTAAAAAAAGGATTTGTTTTAATCGCGATGCTAATGAAAAATCCTTTTTGAGTATTACATCAAAAAGGATTTTTCATTTTTTAATTAATTAGATTTTAAAGTTTAATTAATCAATTTCTTCAATCACTGGTTCTTCATCAGAATCTTCTGAAATTGTTAATGAATCTACAAGCTCGAGAACTTCTACTTCATCTTTTATGTTTTCAAGCATCAACACAGGTGCTGAAGAAGGTGTTACTTCTGTATTTACGACAACACCAGGATAATTAGCAATTAAATCATCTAAAACATTCAGTTTAATTGTATCGGTACCTTCTTCATGGTTTTCAACAAGAACGACTTTAATATATTCTTCTGTTACAAGAGATGGATTTAGATATTTTTTTGCAAAAGCCAATCTATTATAAACTTCTTCTCCACCAAAACGAATCACTTCTTGTCCATAAGCCACAGCATTATCTTTGTTAGGTGCAACAGCTGTATAAACTCTTTTGATAAGACCGAAAGCAGTTTTTGCAGCACCTTTAAGGCTCCATCTTCTAACAAAAACTTCAGATTGCATATTATCTGGAAGATCAAAAATTACATATTGACCAGGCGAAATACTAGTGCCAAATGGATTTGCTGCCGCTGGGTAAGAAGTACCATAAGAAACATTGTATATAGAATCATTTTTAATAACAATTTTTGCAGCTTCTGCAAAGCTAGAGACGGATATAATAGTAGCCAATGCTACAAATAGCTTTTTCATAATAAAATTTCCTTATATTAAATAATTTAAACTACAATTATAGTCTCATATTACATCCAATATGTCAATATGTATTACTATTTTTTTTTACAAAAGCGTGTTAGTCTTCAATCTACGGGATAATTTTTATTTTCATGCTAAAACTTTAACACACACCATTGTTTTCCTGGACTCGTTGAAGCGAAGCTTCATACGTAGATTCGGGATCCAAATCAAAATGCATGCTCGAAGAGCATGGCAAAATTATTTAAACAACGTCTGATCTATGATCATGATTGTTAATTGGAACCTGAATCCGTGCTCGAAGCTTTGCTTCTCGCTTGTTCAAGGAAACGAGTGGATACTTGGCAGATTTTAGCCAAAGTTATTTTTTGTCTCGTAGATTGGTTTATCTTTAATCTAAAATATAATCCTATTCAAAACGGATTATTAACGACATACTAATAGAGAATTACAAAATCGTTAACCTACATTATCAAATGAGGCATTTAAAAATGTCAATTCAACATCTAGCGCAGCAATATAATGATTTTATGTCTAGTTTTGGTTCTGGAGTGGAGATTGATCAAAGTGTGAATATTGAAAAGTTGTTCACAGCTGATTTTCAAAAAATTGCAAATGGTATCATTCTTACGCTTGGTAGAAAAGAATTAGAAACTCAATTAACTGAAGTTAAAAAAACAATGGGCAGCTGGACAATTGAGACAAAAAAAATCCTTCCTTCTACAGATAACAAGGAATGCACTATTAGGTTTATGGCTGAAACGGAAAAAGCAGGTAAATTTGATGTTCTTGCCGTTTTGTCTTCTGAAGATAATCTTCAAATAAGCAAAATAGATGAGATTTATTACCAAGTTTAATGAAATAACTCGAAAACACTACAACCCTCCTACTTCCCGCGGCCATATCATTACCCATAAGTATGCTAACCTATTGACAATTAATAACTTTTATTACCCCACCTCCTACGTCCCGCGGCTTGTCCGCGGGATCCAGAAAGTAAATAAAGAAGATGTCATTGTCCAATTTATACAATATTAACTTTAGGGAAGATCGTCTGGATCCCGCGATCAAGTCGCGGGACCTAGGAAAGGGGTGGGGTTTATACTTATGGTATAATGATATGCCCACGGCTTGACCGCAGGATCCATTGTACAGAGGGTAGGTGGGTGGATTTATCTAGACTTTTCCATAGATTTTCTGGATCCCGCGAACAAGTCGCGGGACGTAGGAAGGGGGTGGGATATTTATGGGAATAATATGGTCGCGGACGTAGTAAGGGAGTGGGTGGTCGTTAAATGTCAATAACCCATAACGAACTTTTAAAAAACTATTTTTTTCGAAAAGCATCCAATGTCACAACATTATTGCCATTATCTGAAGTTGGCGTTGTTGCAGCATCTTTATCAGCTTTAGATGATTTTTTCGATCCTGTTTTAGACGTTGCTTTTGATTTTGAAGATTTTGCTTTAGTATCTTCGACGTCTTCGATCTCGTCGCCTAAATCAGGCATAAATTTTAACTCGAAGCGCTGTGATGGATCCATGAAATCAGTAATGGCTTCAAAAGGCACAACAATTTTATCAGGTGCACTGCCAAAAACAAGCATCACTTCAAAACGATCAGCGTGGACTTTTAAACCAAAATATTGATGTTGTAAAACAATGGTCATTTCTTCTGGATATTCTTCTGCAAGGTAGTCTGGAATTTCAACACCTGGATATTGCGTTAAAAAACTAATATAAAAATGTTGTTCACCCAATAGATTGTTTTTTGCAACATGACTGAGCGTATCAGCAATAACGCCTCGTAATGCTTTTTCAATTAATGGTTCATAATTAAATAATTTTTGGGCCACTTTCTATGTCCTTTAACTCATCTTCTTTGAGCGGAAAACTATTTTCCTCACCTAATGCATACTCATTTTTAAATAAAGTAGGGGGCTTTCTGTTGCCCGGTGCCCCCCAAACCGCTCTAACGTCAAACGTTATGCAGCTGCGTAGGCAGATGCAGTCCCATTATAGTTAGATGCCTTTACATTTAAGTTGGCATTTTCAAATTAGCCCGATAACGGCGGTACAATGCCGAGCAAAAATCAAGTCTTTACCATGTACGTCGATCCTATTTCGCCCCCATATATAACACATCATGTTATGGGCAAATTCGTCGTTGAATCTCCGCTTCCGGTGCTCATGTACATAAAGGTACACTCCGCGCCGGTTCTCGATTCTCCTAGACTTTGCCTCATAACATGATGTGTTCAAATCTGGTGGAGGCGCCGGGTACCGCCCCCGGGTCCGTGCCAATTATTCCACATGATGTTTATCGCCATAGTCAGACAAGCTGACACCTAATATAATAAGCACTCTTGAGCCTTTTGAGAAGGGGTGGTAGTAATATATTTAGGAAAATTTTTTTTAGAGAGATTGCTGATGCCTGTGAATTTGACCCAGAAGACCGAAATCCAAGAATTAACAGAAGCTACTTTTCAAACAAAACGTGCAACAGTGCCAGCCATTGAAGAGCTTCTTTATGAACCAATCCCTATTCTAGACCATGGATTTGTGCGGGTTATAGATTATATGGGCGATGATTCAGCGATTGTTCAAGCGGCACGCGTATCTTATGGTAAGGGTACAAAAAAATCCCGTGAAGATCAGGGGCTACTTAATTATCTGTTGCGCCATAGACACACGACGCCTTTTGAAATGTGTGAAATGAAGTTTCATATCAAACTTCCCATTTTTGTGGCCCGCCAATGGATTCGCCACAGAACTGCCAATGTGAATGAATATTCAGCACGTTACTCGATCTTGGATCGTGAATTTTATATTCCGGCGCCTGAACATTTAGCGGCTCAATCAAGCACCAATCGTCAAGGTCGCGCTGAAGTTTTACAGGGCGCCGAAGCTGATAAAGCATTGCAAATTCTTAAAGATGATGCCAATCGTGCTTATGACAATTATGTTTATTTGCTTAATGAAGACGATGAAGGACAGATAATTGATCCATCGCGATCATGTCTTGCACGTGAGCTTGCGCGTATGAATTTACCTGTTAATGCCTATACCCAATGGTATTGGAAAGTTGATTTACATAATTTGTTGCATTTCCTAAGCCTTCGTGCTGATCCACATGCTCAATATGAAATTCGTATTTACGCCCAAAAAATGCTTGAAATTGTTCAAAAATGGGTGCCCATCACCTATGCTGCTTTCATGGATTATTATGTCAATGCGACGTCTATTTCTGGCAAAGGTATGCAAATTGTTAAAGATATGCTCGCCGGCAAGCAAGTGACCCAAGAAAATAGCGGCATGAGCAAACGCGAATGGAATGAGCTTATGGA
>JAUYSY010000077.1 GCA_030696155.1 Alphaproteobacteria bacterium
GCGGGGTCCAACTTTAAAAGTAAATATTTATCGATACTTTTCAACAAGTTTTATGGATCCCGCGGGTCTTGCCGCGGGAAGTAGGAGGTGAGGTGTTTAAAATTCGTATATCCTTGTGGGGAGTTACTTATTGTGTTAATAAACAGGATGTTAAGTATTCTTTATTGTTTATTAATGTTTTTAATGAATTTTTGATATCTGTATAGGCGAGTTCCTTTTCAATAATTAAAGATGATTCCAAATTTTCGATGGGTTGTCCCAATGCAATTGTTTGCGTGAATAGGTGATTATAAGATGGAAAAACTGTCATAATACACATATTATTGTATTCAGCAGCTTTACGTATTTCTGATAATTTTGCTTCGTTTATGTCTTCGCTTTCTAGTGTTTTTGTAAATGCTTGATCAATAATTTCATTGAGTTGATTAAGTTCAAAATTTTTATGATCGAAAATAAAGCTGATTTCAATGATCCAAAAATCTTTTTGGTTTGAATTAAATGAAATACCAAGATCATTTGTTATCTTTTTTTGATCAATAAGAAATTGGTTGAAAGAGCAGCTTTTAAAATTTAAAAATGAACATAATAATTCTAATGCAGCTTTATCTCTAAGGTTGCTGATAGGAAGACGATATGTTCTGTTGAAGTGTGCATTTTCTTGATTTTCAGATCTATGAATATGCAATTTTCTATTAATGGGGGGATTGAGGTTAATAACTTGTCTTATAATAGGTGTGTTGTTCTGAAGCGGTGCAAAAATAATATTTACGTGTTGGGAGATATCATCAAAATCAAGATTAGCTTCAATATAAAGCGTGGCATTGCAGGGTTGATAATATTTGCGATAAAAATCATAGGCATCGTCAATTGTTAGATTTTCTATGTTAGGTCTTATGCCGCCGATAGGTCGTTGATATGGATGTCCATTATAAAGGCGATCCCTCACACCCTGGCGATAGGGTTCAAGAAGATCTGCTTCATCAGCGCCACAAATTTCTTCCAACACGACTGATTTTTCCTTTTCAAATGCATCAGCTTCGATAAGAAGATTTTGCATGCGATCTGCTTCAATTTCTAAGATTTCGATTAGGTTTTCTTTAGGAATGGTAGCGTAATATTTAGTGTAATCATGTTCTGTTTCAGCGTTTTGTTCGCCGCCCGCCTTATATATTATTGTTTCGTATATATTTGGAGGATATAAAGTTGTACCATGAAACATCAAATGTTCTAGAAAATGAGCAAGACCTGTTTTGTGAAGAGTAGCGTTTTCATCCCGCGCGCCAACATTATAAATTAAGCTATAATGCGCACTTTGTTCAACGCGTGGGTTTTTAACAAAAACAAATTTAAAGCCATTGTCGAGTATGAGGGTTTGAGCATTATAAAAATTTGCAAAAAGGGTTTGATATGACCCCATAAAAAAAAGGATAGGTAAAAATAAATATTTTTTCAAAGAGAGAGCTTTCTATATTCAAGATTATTTTAATAAAATATAATATTGAATTAAAAAGATCAATGGTAGCAATTGGATAGAATGTGGTGGGGGAAGGGGCTTACGTGATAAAGTTTATTGCATTTAAGATTCGTCTACGTGCTACTCATTAAAGCAGCACGTAGGGTAGTAGCAATTATGTTTTAGTTCCGAGTATCAAGAATAATAATGTTAGTGTCTTCATCCATAATGATGTCATCATTCATTGCTTCGCCTAGTCTTTTAATGGCATTTATTTTAGTAAGCAGCTCAAAAATAGCTTTATCTTTAATAGAAAGTGGTCTGTAATCATCATCAAAATCCCAAATTTCTTCAGCTGTTAAGGTTCCTTCTAATATTTGTGTAATCCCATTATAGATATGGTGAGATTGTTGGCTTGAAGGTGCTACATTTTTAGGAAATTCATATTCCAAAGCTTCGTTAATTTTGTTTTGAACAAATTTAATCATATCCTTTGGTTTTGCATGCGTGTAAAAAGCATCAATCGCTTTTTGGCGTGTTAAGTTTAGAAAATAATGCGATGCGTTATGTTCGAAATAATATATGTCAAATTTGACATCGTAGCGAGATCCAACTAAATCGCCTATTAAATTTCTTAAATACAAACTTTGATGAACGGGTTGGACAAGTGCATCATCACCTAATTGTCTGGCCAAAAGACTTGATTCGCAAATGAAATAAAGTAATTCATCATTATAAAAAAGTTGATCTATGTTTTCTTGCAATGCTGTGTATATAAAATCTAATGCATTTCGATGTGATGATGATTCAACATAATCGTTGTTTTTGATGTTGCTAAATTGAAGTTTTGATTCAACAGGCAAAGAAGTATGGGCATTGATGACACCAGCATCCTTACCAACAGAACAAGCAAAAATAGACGCCATTGTTTTTAAAAAGGCAGCTTGTTGTTCAGATAATTGATGTGGATTTCTAACTTTTGATAAAGAAAGAATATGATCCATGATGCATTTAAATTGTGCGCCAATCACATGCTCCACAGGTGTTTTTAAGAGTGTTATAAGATAAGAATCGTAGGAAGTGATGTTATGTTTTAAATTCTTAAAATTACTTATGAGGCCAAGTACTTCATTTTTAAATTCCTTATCACGCATACATTCTTCGATTTCGTGTATCATTGTTAATAATATGTTTGGTGATACATAAGGGACAGAACGAGGATCAATGGATAATTTGCGCGACAATGTTTCAAAAAACAGGGGATTAAGCATAATATCATAGCCATCAACGTGATCGGTGAATGGGGTATCATTTGAAACTCTAACAAAGTTTTTTCTTTTGTTTAAAAGTTTTTCGTGATTTTTATATGAATTTTTTGGATAGTCTAATATTTTTAAAATAGTTGTGACAAGTTTAGTATCATCTTCGTCAAAATGAATGTCTTTTTTGTTTTCATTAATAAAATTGGCTAATATGGAGACATATTCTTTATTGTAACAATGAAGCGTTTCGTGCCAATGTCTATGCCAATTTTCTTTATGATTTTTAGAGTTATCATTATAATGGGCTTTTAGGATAGCAAAAATAATTTCATTTGGTAGGGTTTCGTATTTATGGGGATTTTGAATAAGTTCAGCCTTTATATGATTAATAAAGCGTTCGTGATATTCTGACGGCATAAAAAATAGAATTTTTAATATGTTAGCAAAAGATTTTGATACGCTGGCATCAAAGCCTATAAATTTTTCAGCAACAGGAATTCGATCCATTGGATTAAAGGCGCTTAATGAATGGATTATATCTATAAGATTATCTTTGTTGCATTCGTTGTTATTCATAAAAATACGAAGGGATTTAATTAAATGTGTTGTGTCATTAATTGAACCCAATATAGTACAAAAAGCATTAAGTTCATCGCAATCAAACTTATTTTCTTCGGAAAATTGAAGAAAATCTCGTTTTTCAACATAGCTTTTAAATAATGTAATGGATGAAAGAAAACTAATGCTGCTATCGCCGTCCCAACCCTTTTCATTTAAAAACTGAAATACTTCGTTGAGGTCTCTAGAATTGATTAATAGTGAGAGATGTGTGATTAATTTTATACTATTTTCAGGACTCCAATTTTTTTCATCTAAGAATTTTATGATTTCAGATTGCTGATGATCATCTTTAATTAAAGAGATTCTGGTAATAAATTGGATCATGTCTTTTAATTCGAATTTCTTTTGATGTAAAAAAATAAAAAAATAATTCATTTTTTCTATATTTATTTTAGATATTATCGAAATAAATTCAAGATATTCATTTATAGTGTTAAAACTATATATTTTTTCATTAAAAACAAAACCAAAGGAATTTTTGTTTGTGAGTGGATCATTGAAGCGTTCTATTACTTTTTTTTTAGCAATAGGCTTAAAATGTGTAAAAATGCCATTAAATTTGTTAAAGTTTTCTTCACTTAGCATATAAATATAATTAAGACAATTTTTAAAATCGCCCATTTCCCAATTATTGTCACCTAATATGCCATAAGTGTAGTTTAAGCGTTCAATAAATTCTGATGACATAGCGCGGTCAAGGATATAGTCAGAGATATTAAGGCAATCTTTAAGTGTCCATGAAGGGTATAATGCAAAAACTTTTTCTAAAAGCGGTATGGCGGCCTTCAAATCAGCTTCAGATGAATTTATTAAAACGTTCATTAATGTATCATTAATTGAATGTGTTAATTCTTTTTGACCTAAAAGCTTTAAGAATGATATGCGGTGTTCAGAAGGCGTTTGTGAAGGATTGTTGGCAACATATTGAAATATTTTAGTGAATTCTTTTGCATTTATATGTTCACAGGGTAAAAGCGTAAAAATATTTTTTTGCCAATCTAATAAATTTTTTCTGCCTTCGTCATTTGTATCGCAAATTATTTCAATAAAGGGTGTAAGGCCGCTTTTTAAGTCTATGTGGGTATCTTTTAGGATGTTTTTTAATAACTCTAGATTATCATTGTTGTTAAGTAAGTCTGTTTTTAAAATAACTTTAGCAAGGTTTTCGTAATCAAGTGGTTGTGATGATGTGCTTCTTAATAATTCAAAAGTCAATTCAATAATATTTTTAAGGTCAACAATGTTTAGTTTTAAGTTAAAGATTTTAGTTTGAAAGCTAGCAATTCTAAAATAATCCCAGTTTTCTTTGCAAGCGATTTGGATTGCTATATCAATGAGTTCAAGTCTTTCTTTATCTGAGGTATTGATTTTATTAAGTTCTTTTTCAAATACTATCTTGACTTGATTAATAATTCTTGCGTGCATTGGATTTGGTGCCGGGGCATCAATAATCATGTTATCGGATTCATTGTCTGCTGAAAAAGCAGAAAATGAAGTTAAGTTTAAAAGCAATAAAGCTAATGTTGTATTTTTTTTCATCGTATAATTTCCTTATTTTAAATAAATATTAATCGAGCGTAAGAATGTTATTTATAATGATATTGCCGCTTTCACCTGTTTCTTTTAAGATTTCAAGTTTGATTAATAGAAGAATAAAAGCAAGTGGTTTTGGATTGCCACTATCTTCATCATAAAGTAGGTCTAAAAGATCATCCGTTTGATCGATGTTTAATTGTTCTTGGGCCGCCATGCGAATCAAATCTGAAATAATATTGATTCCTGTCTTGGGGTCAATAATA
The DNA here is from genome assembly GCA_030696155.1 of Alphaproteobacteria bacterium. Taxonomy (GTDB): domain Bacteria; phylum Pseudomonadota; class Alphaproteobacteria; order JAUXUR01; family JAUXUR01; genus JAUXUR01. The sequence goes on from JAUYSY010000077.1 coordinate 5,136, forward strand.
CTTAATTTTTTTTCACTAATCATTGAAGCTAAATGATTAATAATTGTGTTAGGTGTAAAATGTTCATGAAATAAGTCTAATGCTTCTTGTAATGATTTTGATGTTAATTTAGAATCTGGGGGATTGCTATCAAAGTCAGGTGCTTTTTTAGTATTACGTAGGCCGATGGCGCCACCTAGAAGTGATTCAAGATATGCAATAGAATGAGGAATTTCTGCATAACTTCTGTTTGTAATGTTTTCCGCGAGTGCATTAATAGATTGGCGTTTAAGATCAATTATTTCTTTCATAATAATCTTTTTTAAATTGGCCCAGCTGAGTGATACATCTTTGTCGATATTGATATGCTTAAACATTTCATCAACAGCTGCATAAAGTGTGCTGGTCTTAGAAAGATCCATTAAGTTAAGAAGACCAACTGACCAACCATTGATGATATATCCACCTATGAGTTCACGTAATTTTTGTCCATTTTCATCATTAAAATTGTTTAATAGGTCAATGAAATCTTGATTTTTTACAAAATGATCCATTTCTGTTTGAATTTTATGTAAATCGCCACGCCCTTCAATATCTTTTTCTTTAAGATTTTGAATCAATACGTTGATAGAATTAATGGATAAGTGGTCACCAAATTTATTAGCAGGTAGGTAAATTTTGTATGCATTGCATAATTTAGTCAGGTTTTGGTAGAAATCGTCTGGATTGCTTAATTGTACTAAAACCTTAAGAACATTTTTTAAGTTTTTGTTTAATTGGTCATGGTTGGCAGGATCAATATCTTGTTCAAGATAACGAAGATATCCCAATAAACCTTTTAAGCGTTGTGCATCTTCTGTTTGAAAATCTGTAAGATGTTTACGGAAAATATGGTCTTGTTTTATAATCATATTAATTAAATCAACCCATTTGCTTTTAGTCTTATAAGGGGCAGGTAGATTTTCTTCTGGTATGCGGTGAAGACGCATTAACCAATCTGCAATGGTCTTAAGATCTGTTGTAAAAAGGAGCTTTGATTCGATTGAGTACTGATCCCAAATAGCTTGATTTTTTCCTTTTTTACATTGATACATCTGATGCATTAGGTTAATAAGTCTTTCTTTGCCATCTTCTTTCATTTCTTTGAATTTTTTAATCATGGCCTGAAGCATGATTGCTTCTTCTGAAAATGGTGCCATAAAATAGCTTTGAAACTCATGATTTGATCGTACTGCTTTGATTATGTTTATTAATTTCTCGTTTTTAATTGTATTCAGATCACCTAAGATTGCATCGACATCATCAAGACTTGCTAAAGCTTCTTGACTGATCGGCAAATAACTAAAAATTTCTGGGTTAATGGTTGTATGAAGTATTTCTTCATTTGCATTTTTGATTAATGTCGCATCTTGAATAGAGAGATTGTGGGTGTAAGGTTCTTTTATTTTTTTAAGTAAATTGGCGAAAGTAAAAGTAGGATTATATCCATTTAAGTTTTCACGTGCATATAAAAATAATAATTCTTGGACGCGTGGATTTTCGGCGCCAAAAATATTTATAATATTATTGCATAGACTTCTTTTTAGATCATTATTCATTATTGACCAAAAATGAAGTGCAAACTCATTGTATGTTTCTTGAAAAGGATGTCCGAATATAATATATGCATCTATTCTAGGAATATAAATTTGTTTTAAAAAAATATTAAATGCGTCAAATTCTGTGTTTCTTAAAAAGTGATGCCTTACAGTATTTCCTTCTGTATTAAATTTATTTTTCAACTCTTCTATGTTTAGAGATTTTTTGATGTATTCTTTAAATATTTTTATTAAAACTAATTTGTTTTTTTTAAAAATTTTTTCATTTTTTGTTAGTTCAATAAATATTTTGTAGTTTTCTTCGATAATCGAGTTTTTTTGAATGTGGTCTAAAAATAAATAAATCAATTGATATTTAGTGAATTTTTGTATTTCTGGGTAATTCAGAAGTTCTTGAATTATATAATAAATATAATTAGTATCTTCTGAAGATGTTGTATGGTGCAAAAAACTTATAAACATATTGCTTAATGCTTTATGGTGTATTTTTTTTGTTTCAGGGTCTGTCCAGAGTTCTTTGAGTATATCAAATTGAATATTTTTTTGTTCGTATTCTGGTAAAGTGAATAAAAAATTAGCTATTTTTATACAATGAGCTTTACGTAATTCTTTATGATTCCAAAGTTTTTTGAGTATAAATGATTTAATATTGTTGTTTAATTGTTCGCACATTAAAAATAATACATCGATCAATTTATCTTTGGTGATTTGTTTTATTTCTATGCAATTTAAAATTTCTGAAATTATATAATCAATGTAATTTATGTCTTCTGAAGATTTTATATGTTGTAAAAAATCTATAAACATATTGCTTAATGATTCATGATGTAATTCTTTTGTTTCAGGATCTGTCCAAAGTTCTTTGAGTATATCAAATTGAATATTTTTTTGTTCGTATTCTGGTAAAGTGAATAAAAAATCAACTATTTTAATACAATATTTTTTACTAAATTCTTTATGTTTCCAAAGTGAATGGAGTATTGATGATTTAATATCGTCGTCTGATTGTTCAGACATGCAAAATAATAAATCAGCCAATTTCATGGAATATGAATGTCGTGTTGTTCCGTTTTCCCAAAGTGCCATGAGTGTTGATCTGGGAATATCTTTGCTTTCGAAATCTTCAAAAATAACGCTATCCAAAAATAGTTTAGCATTAAAAAGCACATCTTTTTTTTGTAAATAAAAATCTAAATTAGCAGCAATTGTTTGTGGTTTAATTTTATTAAATTCATTTTCATTTAATTGGTATATTTGTTCAACGCAGTCAGCTAAGGTTTTTGCATCCCAATGATTATTTTTTGATTTTGTGTAGATGAAATTAAAACGTTCTAGAAATTCTGGTGACATTGCACGTTCAAGAATATAACTAGAGATGGATACACAATCACTATATCCCCATGAGGCGTGTGTCGTAAAAAGTTTTTCTACAAGGGGCATTCCCTTATTAAAATCAGCTTCAGATGTATGTAAAATAATTTTAAATAATACGTCAGGATTGGCTTTTGAATTGTGGTCTTTCTTTAAAATAAGGTGTATGAATTTTTTAAGGGGTTCCGAAAATGTTAGTGATGGATCATTTGCAATGGATTGAATACAAGATGGGAATGATTTTTCATCTTTGTATTCGTGCGGAATAAAACTTAATATATTTTTTTGCCATTTTAATATATTTCTTCTGCCTTCTTCGCTTGCAGCATTGAAAGTCTTGATAAAGGAAATAATGTTGTTTGTGCTTTTTACATTATTTTGTTGCAACATATTTTTGATCATTGACTCTATATTATCAAATTGTGTTGGTTCAATTTTATATATAAAAGTAAAAAGATTTATATAGTCATTTAAAGACGATGTTGTGTTTTTTAAAATTTCATATGTTAATTTAACAAAATGATCACGGTCGTTTGAGTCTGGCACTAATTCCTTACTTGTTTCTATGAATTTTTTTGCAAGATCCATTTTTTCAAATATTGTGCCTTTTGTTTTTTCAATAATAAGTGCTAAAAATTTAAGTAATTCTGGGTTTTGATCAAAAAATTCAGTGTAATTTTTAAAAAAAATATTAATTTGAGATAATGTTTTAGGCATTGGTGCTGGTTCTGATTCTTCTATAATTATGTTGTTTTTGTTATTTACTGAAAAAGCAGAAAATGAAGATAAATTTAAAAGTAATAAAGCTAATGTTATATTTTTTTTCATCGTATAGATTCCTTGTTTTAAAAATTTAAAATTTTATATTTTGCTGATCGCTTTTATTTTAAGCAATAATTCAAAAACAGCTTTATCTTTAATTTTGATCGAAATGGGCATAAAATCATCGTCTTCTTGAGTGTCCCATATGTCGTTAGGGCTCATTTCTTCCTGTAACATATCGGAAATACCATTGTAAATATGGCGTGTTTGTTCACCAGAAGGGCTTCTGTTTTTAGCAAATTCTATTTCTAAAGCCTCGTTAATTTTAGCTTGAATGAATTTAATGAATGTATTTGGTTTTGCATGTTCATAATAAGTATCGATAGCTTTTTGTCGTTTTAAGTTAAGAAAGTAAGGTGATGTATTGTTTTCAAAATAATGGAAATCAAATTCTACACCGTAACGTGATCCCACTAAATCACCCATTAAATTTCTTAAATATAAGCTTTGATGAACGGGTTGAGCAATCATGTCTATATTAAATTGTATATTGGGGTCAATATTGCATATGGCGCAAAGTAAATCATTATTATAAAAACGTTGATCTATGTTTTCTTGCAGCATTGAATAAATAAAATTAAGTGTTTTTTGATGCGACACAGATTCAACGTACTCATCATTCATTTCTTCATTGTCTGTGTTATTGTTAAATAGAAGCTTTGATTGATTTGGTAAAGAAATATAGGCATTGACGATTCCTGCATCTTTTCCAACGGGGCAGGCGAAAATAGAGTAAATTGTTTTTAGATAGGCCGCTTGTTGGTCGGATAATTGGTTGGGTAACCGCTCTTTTGGCAATGAAAGGATATGGTTCATAATACACTTAAATTGTGCACCGATCAGATGGTCAGCAGATGTATTTAATAGAAAAACAAGATAAGAATCATTTGAAGAAATGTTGTGTTTTAGGTTGTTAAAGTCGCCTATAAGCCCGTATACTTCTGCTGCAACTTCCTTATTTTCCATATCTTTTTCTATGCCGTCTAAAACACTTAAAAACACATCTGCCGATATTTTAGGGACAGAGCTAGGATCGATAGATAATTTGTTGGATAATGTTTCAAAAAATTGCGGATTCAGGGAAATTTTTTGATTTTCAATTTCATCTATATGTAATGCTTCATGAGATACTTTCGTAAATGTTTGTCTTTTTTTTAAAAGATTTTGGTGATTAATATATGAATTATTAGCATATCCCATGATAGCTGGAATGGTTATGGTGAGTTTTATATCATTTTCGTTAAACGGAATATCATTTTTATGTGCATTGATAAAATTTACTAATGCAATGACATTTTCTTTATTGTAAGAAATAAGAATTTTATGCCAATGGTCGAGCCAATTTTTTTTAAGATCGTCAGCGGTGTTATGAAAGCAATTTTTTAAGATGCAAAAAAAATCATTATTTATTGAGTTTTCATAATAGTTTTTTTCTTGTTCAGATATTGTTTTTATATAATTGATAAAAGTTGGGTGATATGTTGATGGCATAAAGAAAATAATTTTTAATATGACCGCAATGGATTCTGTTGTTTCTGCATCAAAATCTTTTAGTTTTTCTGCTATAAGCAGTCGCTCTATTGGATTATAGGCGCTTAATGAACGGATTATATCCAAATGATTTTCTTTATTAATGTCGTTGTTTTTTTTAATAATATTAAAAGAATTTATTATATGCGTAATATCATTAGTAGAATTTAATATATTGTGCAAAAGGACAATTTCGTTATTTTCTAGATTGCCCTCATCTAAAAATTGAATAAAATTGTTTCTTTCACTATATGTTTTAAATAAATAGGCTGAAGAAATAAAGCTAATGGTTTCATTTTCATTCCAATTTTTTTCTTTTATATATTCAAAAATATTATTATTGTTTTTTAAAAATGGTATATATTCTATAAATTTTATATTATTGATTGGGGACCAATTTTTGCTTTCTAAAAAGTCTAATATTTCAGGTTCTTGTATTATATTTGTAGTTGCGCAAATTTTATTAATAAGATTTACAAGATTTTTGAATTCAGAAAAAGATTTATGTTTTGGAATTATATCTGATAATTCTTTTGAATTTTTTTTAAAAATTGAAGAAATATGTTTTACAAATTTTTTTGGTGTTTCATAATCTATCCATTTGTTGTTAATTTCAATGCCAAAAAAATCATTTTCTTCATCCTCGTAAGAAAAACGTTTTATTTTTTTTGTTGAAGAAGTAAGCGTTAAAAATTTAAAGAAGAACTCAAAATCTGTAAATTCTTTTTCATTGAATAAAGAGAAATATTCAATATAATCTTCAAAATCAACTGCTTTTATATTTATATTATTATCTAATATGCTGCATACATAATTAAATATTTTGATGAAGTTTTGTTGTTTTGCTTTATTTAGAACTTCTGAAAATATGGATAGAAAGTGATGATCAGTCCAAGAAGAATTTACAGAATTTAATGTATCAAAAAGCAATGGGGCATTTTTAAAGGTTTGTTCAGGCAGCATGCAGATCTTTTTGATGTATTGTATATATAAAAATTGACATATTTTTTTAGTGTTTAATAGGTTGCAAGAGACATTAAAACGTTCAATAAAGTTAAGTTCTTTATGGTTTTTAATTATGTATTCACATATAGGTTGATAATTATAATAATCCCATGGAGGATTTATTGTAAATATTTTATCAAAAAGTGGGGCAATGTTTTTAAAATCCTGTTCGGGCAATAAATAGAGGTCATCAAGATATTTTATGTAATTTTCAACACGCCAATTACTGTTTTCTATTAAGTTTGATGCAAAATCAAATCGTTCAATAAATTCTAGTGACGTAGCGCGATCAAGAATATAGCGGGATACAAGAAGACAATCATCGTATGTCCATGAAGGATGCGTCGCAAAAATTATCTCTAAAAGTGTTCTGGCCGCTTTAAAGTTAGTCTTGTTTGAGTGTATTAAAACATTAACTAATGTTTCACTAATGGATTGTGGCAATTCTTTTTGAGCTAAAAGATTTAAGAATAAGGTATGGTGTTCAGATGGTTTTTGTGAAGGATTATTTATAATATGTTGAAATAGTTTTCTGAATGCATCCGCATTTATATGTGCACAGGGTAAAAGCGTAAAAATATTTTTTTGCCAGTCTAATAAATTTGAACGTCCTTCATCATTTGTATCACAAATTGCTTCAATAAAGGGGGTAAGGCCGCTTTTTAAGTTTAAATTGTTATCTTTGAGGATGTCTTTTAAAAACTCGAGAATATCTTTGTTGTTAAGCAAGTCTTTTTTTAAAATAAATTTAGCAAGTGCTTCGTAATCACGTGATGTGCAGGATGTGTTTTTTAATAGCTCAAAACTTAATTCAATAATATTTTTAAGGTCATTGATATTTAAATTTAAGTTAAGAATATCAATATGTAAGTCAAAAATTAAGTCAGAAATTATTTTTATAAAGTTTGAAATTTCAAAAAAATTCCAGTTTTCCTTGTAACAAATTTTGTTGGTTATATCTATAATTTCAGAATAATTTTCAATGGGTAGATTTTTTTTCTTAAGATATTGATCAAATACGATTTTTGTTTGGTTGATTATTTTTTGTTGTGCTGGGTTGGGTACTGAATTATCAATGATAATGTTATCGGATTCATTGCCTGCTGAAAAAGCAGAAAAAGAAGATAAATTTAGAAGCAATAAAGCTAATGCTGTATTTTTTTTCATTATATTGAATCCAATGTTTTAAATAAAAATAATTTAAAACAACATAAACAATAATTGTATGAATTACAATATGTTTTTTTAAAAACATAAGTGTGAATTGATAATGTTCGATTTTTATGCTGTTCAAATATAATAATAAAAGATTTTTTAACTTCGTGTTTTTATGTTTTTTTTTGGTGTTGTAAAATATGAATATGTATAATTTTACAATGGGATAAATTTCTTTCGCAATATAGTCGTTAGATAAGGATTTCAGCTAGAAGGCACGTGAAAGTTTTTTAAGCGTGTAAAATTTTTTTAAAAAAAATGATAACAAAATATAGACAATGGGTTCAAATACGTGTAAATATTTGTGCTATGCCCACATGGCGGAATGGTAGACGCAACGGACTTAAAATCCGTCGGCCTTTACGGGCCGTGCCAGTTCGAGTCTGGCTGTGGGCACCACCTCATCGATAAAGATTTCCTTCCATAATTGTTCAATATTGTTAGCATCAATCAATATGTTTGTGTCTATTGCGTTTTGTATCTTAAGTGCTTTGTAATGTCGCCAATTTAAGAAATGACGATAGGCGTTTTTTAAGTTAAGTATTTGGTCTTGGTTCAGAATTTTCATTGTTTCAAAAATTTCCAAGCTTGTAAGTGTGTTTTGTGGAAAAGCAAAACCTCTTTTAGGCGCATGGATTAGTTTTAGATATTGAATAAGGAAGTTAAAATCAACAATACCACCTGGACGATTCATTAAATCGTTGTTAGCTTGTCCTTTTTCAATTTTAATGCGTTCGCGCATATCTAAAAGTGCAGTTTTGATGATTGCAGGGTCTCGATCTTGCGCTAAAAAACTTGATAGAAAGGTGTTTAATTTTTGACAAAGTGATGTATCGCCACAAAGAACGCGTGCTTTGGTCAATGCCATGATTTCCCAAACCCAGGCATCTTTTTCATAATATTGTTTGAAGGATTCAAACGTATGAATGATTGGACCGCTATTGCCTGTGGGACGAAGTCTTACGTCTACTTCATAGAGTTTTCCATTTTTGCCAATGCTTGTAAGACCCGTTAGTAATCTTTTGCAAAAACGTGACATGTAATGAGCAGGTAAAAGCGAAGTGGCATTATTTGAAGTGGTATTGCTGTCAATATCGTAGATAAAAACAAGGTCAAGGTCAGAAGCTAATGTCATTTCGGAGGCACCAAGGCTTCCAAAGCTAACAATTGCGAAATTTAAGCCCTGAAGAATGCCTTGTTGTGCTTGAAATTCGTTTGCAACTTCTTGAGTAAGGGTTTTGATAATAATATCTGCGAGGATTGTCAGTGATTTTTCGGGGCTAGAACTTAGTTCTTCTAAAACATGGACACCAATTTGAAATTTTTTCTCTGTTCTGAAATGTTGTAAAAAATCAAGTTTGCTTTGAAAATCGGGAAGGGGCTTAAGATCTTCTTGAAGAGATTTATGTTCACGGTTTTTATCAGATATTTTTGTGTAAAAAGACGGCAGTAATGTTAGATCAAAAAGGGCAGGGAATTGACATAAAAGATCTGATATATAGGGGGAATTACCGATAATGTTTGTAAGTAATTTCAATAACTTAGGGCGTGCTTGAAAAAGTGAAAATAATTGTACGCCCATGGGTAATTTTGCTAGAAAATTATCAAATCGTTGTAAGGCAAGATCAGGATCTTTTGTTTCGGCAAAAATTTTAAGTAAATCATGCGTGATATGTTCAATAATTTTACGTGCTTTTTCATTGCGTAAAACACGATATTGACCATGATGCCAAGTTTTGAGAATACGTATTACATTTTCGGTGTCTTTATAACCAACTTCTTTAAGTAATATATGGGTTGTTTCGTCGTTTTCGCTTTCTTTAAGGTGAAAGCTTTCACTTTTTTGAGGTGCGAGTTCCATAAAAAGTTTGCGGACGATGCGTTCTGTGTCAAGCAAAAGAGTTTTAATATCTTCTTGAAAGTGTTTAATATTTGTGTAGCCTGTTAAAAGTTGTAATCCCTCCCAATCTTCTTGTTTTTCAGGTAAATCATGAGTTTGAGCGTTATTGATTAATTGTACGCGATGTTCGATATCTCTGAAAAAAATATAAGCCTGCGTCAATATTTGTGTTTCTTTATGTTGACTGAAGCCATGTGTAGCAAGAAGATTAAGGGCTGCAATTGTTTGTGGGTTTCTAAGGATAGGATTTCGGCCGCCCCAGATTAATTGTTGGGATTGCGCAAAAAATTCAATTTCACGAATCCCGCCAGGTCCCAATTTAATATTAAAATTGTTAATTTTTTCAGCGATTGTTGGGCGATCGCTTAAAATACGATATCGTAAATTTTGGATATCTTGAATGGATGCAAAATCAAGATATTTTCGCCAAATGAAGGGTCTTAAGAAATCTAGAAATTCTTGACCGCGCGCAATATCGCCTGCGGCGATCCGTGCTTTGATATAAGCTGATCTTTCCCAAGTTTCGGCACGCGATTGATAATAGACTTCGGCTGATTGCGTTGTGATCGCAATGGGGAAGGAATAGGGATCAGGTCTAAGTCTTAAATCTGTTCGAAAAACGAACCCAATATCTGTTTCTTCTTCGAGTAATTGAATTAATTGTTGAGAAAGTTTGATAATAAAATTTTGGGCTATATTTTTGCCTTTATATCCAAGGTTTGTAGGATCATAAAAAATAATAAAATCGATATCGCTGGAATAATTAAGTTCAAAAGAACCCCATTTGCCCATAGCGATGATGAAATAACCATTTTCAAGGGTTGGCGATGCGATAAGTTCCTTCGAATATGCATCATTAAAAAGATGCGTGAGGCATTTTTTTAAAATTTCATCGGCAAAATTTGAAAGTGCTAATGTTGTCTTTTCAAGAGACCAAATACGTCCTAAATCACAAAGCGCTATAAAAAGCATGGCTTTTTGTTTAAGCATTCGTATGTTTCGTGATAGAATTTCTTTAGTGGCGTCAGGTGTCACATTTATTTCGGACAGAAATTTATGCCAAAATAAATCAGGATTTTGGTGAATAAAATCAACAATAAAGGCATTGTGATGTTCAATAAGATTTTTCAGATAGGGGCTTTTTTTTTGAAGAATGTCTACTAATTGATTAAAACTCTGCCACGGTTTTTCAGATACTTGCAAAAGGTCGATATAATTTAAATCAGTCATTGCGTGGTTTTCATCCTTGAGTGTATTCTAGTATCAACATTAGAGAAAGTTGATTAATTTGAAAAGACTCTCCCGACATTCTATTAATTGGTTTTTAAGAATTTTATTTTTTTGTGTATTGAGTATTGTTGCCATTTTAGGCGTACTTTCTATTGTATCTGTACCTGTCGATTTCTTAAAAGATAGAATCCATGCAGAGCTTAATGATTTTGTACAAGATATCAATGGATTAGAGTTAAGTTTTACAAGACACGGTTTTGGTCTTGAAGCAAAATCAATTCAATTTAAAGAAAAAATAGTAGGCGGCGATATTATATTACCGAAAACTGTTTTTTATTTTGATCCTTTTGCATTGATAAAAGGACAATTGATTCCCAACAAATTAGCCTTTTATGAACCAAGTATCAATCTTGGTACTTTGAATTTTCAAAGTAATGTGTCAGATAGTTTTTCGTTTAAAGAAATTTTTAAATTAGTCCCTGATCTTAAAGACATTTTTATTCATAAACTTAAAATAAATTCTGATCTTGTTGATTTGGATCCTTTTGATATCGAATTAAAAAGACAAGATGAAATCTTAAAATTAAATGTGAATAGTCATTTTGGATCTACTTATGCATATGATCTAAATCTTACGCTTGATGAAAATTCAGGGAAGGGACAGTCAGAACTTAAATTTTCGAATTTGCCTTTGGCTCTTTTTGGATTGTCATTGGAAAAACCTATTTTTGTATCAGGGCATGGTTCATTAACATTGGATTCTTTCTTGCCGCAATTAATCGATT
>JAUYSY010000085.1 GCA_030696155.1 Alphaproteobacteria bacterium
CGGGATCCATGGTGCAGAAGTAATGACTATCAATTAAGAATAAAGCCTTCTAGACGCTTTCTGGATCCCGCGGACAAGCCGCGGGACGTAGGAAGTTTGTAGTGTTTTCTAATCATTTCACTATACAAATTAATTATTGACACATTTCTTAAAACATATCAGTATTACTTACTTATAATGACTTAAATGAAAGGATTCTCTTATGAAGTTTAAGTCACTGTTTCTTAAATCAATGTTATGTTTAACTTTAGGATTACCTGGTGTTTTATCGCATTCCTCAGCTCTTCATGCTGATGCAGAAGATATTAACCAAAAAATAGTTTCGCCACATCAGTTTGAGGTCACGCCTGAGATTTTTGCTTATTCTTACAAAGAATGGGTGTATAAGAAACCATTTATGTCTTTAAAAGGTCCAATGTTTGGTCTTGGTGGTACTTATACTTATAATTTTGGGAAAAATTTTGTTAAATTTGCGTCTCGTTTTGCAATAGGTAATGGTAAGTATAAGTCAAATGGTACGGGAAAAAAAAATTTTAATCCATCTTGCTATGTTGATTCCCAAGCTTTATATGGTCGTCATTTTGACTTTTCTTCAAATGTAACAATAAGCCCTTATTTAGGCTTGGGTTATCGCTATTTAATAACGCCCCCTACAAGAACCCGCACAACAACAGGTCATTCTGACTATTTAAGACAGTCCCATTATCTTTATATCCCCATTGGATCTGATTTAACAATTCCTATTGATTCGAAGCTTTCTTTTGTTGCTAATGCTGAATATGATGTATTTTTAAAGGGGTTGCAAAAGTCTCATCTAGGTTCTTATTATGGCGGCACGCATAATAACAAGCAATCGCGTGGATATGGTTTAAAAACAGCAGCAGGCTTAAGGTGGGATTTAGAAAAGTCGCCATTGAAGCGAAACCTTTTTTTCGCTATTGGTCCATTGCTGATTCAAAAACTACATGTAAAACTGGAAGTATAGGTAGAGTTTGTGGAAAAGAACCTAAAAATGAAACAAAAGAAGTTGGGTTAGGTATTACTTTCAAATTCTAAATTATCCATCTGTGGGGGAGGGGATCCCCCTGCAGTTTTGATTGCAACTTTTCTAGTCGTTCAAAAAACTAGAGGATACAAGGTCATTTTAAACTATTTGGCAGATTTGACGAACATAAATATGTTCCCTTAAGAATGGCGGAGAGGGTGGGATTCGAACCCACGGTACCCGCGAAGGCACAACGGTTTTCGAGACCGCCCCATTCAACCGCTCTGGCACCTCTCCGTAAGAGATTTATTAGAAGTATCAAAAAATGCCCCATTGAGCAAGGTTTGAATTAATAATTCTCCAAGGTTTGTTTAACAAAAGATCAACAAGACCTAATATTCTTCGTCCACAATGCCTTCACGCGCATTTTTAACTTGTCTTAGCAATTTATACAACAAAGCTTCAAGCCCTATGCGGGTGATGGAGGATAATAAATATACTTTTGCCCCACTTGCTTCCTCAAGCTCTTTTTGTTTGGTGTGCATTTCTTCTTCGTTTAAAAGATCAACTTTATTCAAAGCGATAATTTCAGGCAAAGTTGCTAATTTCGGATCATAAGACATAAGTTCCGAACGAATAACTTGATATGCTTTAACAACATCTTCTTGCGATCCATCAATAAGGTGGAGAAGACCTGAACAACGTTCCACATGACCTAAAAAGCGGTGACCAAGACCAATACCTTCATGGGCACCTTCGATAAGTCCTGGGATGTCAGCAACGACGAACTCATCGTTTTCAATACGTACAACACCTAATTGAGGTGCTAAAGTTGTAAATGGATAATCTGCAATTTTTGGTTTTGCGCGTGACACAATACTTAGAAAGGTTGATTTACCCGCATTAGGCATGCCCAGAAGGCCAATATCAGCTATCAGCTTAAGGCGAAGCCATATCCAAGCTTCTTGTCCTGGAAAACCAGCGTTTGCGCGTTCAGGCGCTCTATTGGTCGATGTTTTATAATGAACATTACCAAAACCACCATCACCACCGCGTAAAAACAAGATTTTCTGACCCGCTTTTGTAAAGTCGTGCAAAACGGTTTCTTTATCTTCATCTAAAATTTGAGTGCCTACTGGTACTTTAAGCGTAATATCATCTGCTGATCTACCCGTGCATTGAGCACCACGTCCATTGTCACCCTTACAGGCTTTGAAATGCTGTTTATATCTGTAATCAATTAGGGTATTTAAATTATCAATAGCCTCGATAAAGATATGACCGCCACGGCCACCATCACCACCATCGGGTCCACCATATTCAATAAATTTTTCACGCCTGAAGCTCGCAGAACCATTGCCACCATCGCCGCTTTTAAGAAAGATTTTCGCTTCATCTAAAAATTTCATTTAAAAATCCCAAAGTGATTTTAGAAAAATCAAGTTATATCACATTCTGTAAAAATATAGGTATTAAAATTATATCTTCTAGGCCATTCATTAAAAATTGGTTAGTACATTTTAGTTTTTTTTGAATTTGCGATAACTTTCGGGCAATTCGTTAATCGCAACACTTATTTGAAGATTCAATCGATCGCGTGATTCAAGAAAAAACGCTTTCAATCGATCCACTATAATTTCACTGATACTATTAATTAATTTTTGCTCTCTACCAGGCATGACGCTGATAAAAACATGCACAAAAGCATTATCAATATGGTTATCACCTAGAACATAATTTTTATGGCGTATTATACGACTTTTGCAACTATCTAATTGCGTCGGCAATTTATCTACTAAAATTTTTTGTATTTCAATACATATAGGCTTTAAATCTGATTCAATTATATTATCGCTGCATTCTAAAATAATGTGAGGCATTTTTATGTCCATTAGGTAATTAAAAAAAATAGGGCCATTCGACATTAACCGAATAGCCCTTTTATGTCAGATGGAAGAATGTAACTTAAAGTAAATTACAAAATCCTTTTTTACCGGCTGGTTTTTTGACAGCATCAGTGTCATCTTCTACACCATTAGAATTACCTGTATCTAAAGGAATTTCTACTTTTTCTTCTTCAGATGCTGCATGACGTTTGATCACTGTTTCAGTATCCTCAACCAATACATCACCTATATAAAGATTGTAAGTAGTACCTTCTTCAGCAAGAATTTCACCTGGTCTAAATTCAGCAATTGCAGATTTATCCTTATTTGCTTCGTCTATCAATGCATTACATGTAAATGAAGTTATTGTATATTCATAAGAACCGATCAAATAACCTTTATCACTATTCGCACCAATAACCATTAAATTTTCTAAACTTTGTTCAGCGCCCTCTTGGTTAGAAAATATTGGCCATTTACCTTCAGCTATAACAAGATTTGGTAATAAACAGATTGCGACTAAAAAGACTAATTTCTTCATTTTTTTACTCCTGATTAACTTATTATTATGTCAAGAAGCTTTACATTGTTTTGCTTCTTGGTAATTTGACTCTAGACATATATCTGCATTACCTTCAACCAAAAAATATCTTTTACCTTTTTTTCTTGTGAATGGATGCATAAATAAACACAGAAAATGTTACAAATAGGATAAAATTAAAAGATTGTTTTAAAAAAAGAAAAAAATTACATTATAGAACATGATGTCACAGAGTCTTGAAAAACTTTCCCTAACGATGACCCAACACCATCTTCGGTAACTTGTTCCTCATCATCTGATTCTTCTGCTTCACGATCAGCATCATTTTCACCTTCATGATCAGCATTTAAATAGTTATTAAGTTCTGGCACATTTTCTTGACTTGAAAATACTGGCCTATCATTTTCAAAGGTCATAGCAACATTAGATATCAAACAGATTGCGATGAACAATACTAAATTCTTCATTTTTGATCCCAATAACACATAAGCTATTTTGCTTCTCTATAATTTGACTCTAAACCCATTTCTGCGCCACCTTCAATCACAAAAATATCTTTCACTTTTTTTTCTTTAGGTTGCATAAGCAAATAAACACAAGGGATCACAAAAAGCGTAAAAAATGTACCAATGGTCAAGCCACCAACAATTACCCAACCTATATTTTGGCGGCTTTCAGCGCCAGCGCCAATGGCAGTCGCCAGTGGTAATGCACCTAATACGGTTGCCGCTGTCGTCATTAAAATGGGTCTAAAACGCATTAAACAAGCGTCAAAAATAGCTTGGAATGGTAATTTGTTTTTTTCTCGTTGCTGATTCGCAAATTCGACAATGAGAATCCCATGTTTGGTAATCAATCCAATAAGCGTAATCATCCCCACCTGACTAAAGATATTCAGCGTTTTACCTGCTAAAAAGAGGGTCAATAAAGCACCAGCTAAGGATAAAGGCACGGTCACCATAATAATAAGTGGATCTTTGAATGACTCAAATTGAGCTGAAAGCACCAAATAAATAAACACAAGCGCTAGTAAGAAGAAGAAATAAATACTCGCAGATGCTTTTTTAAATTCACGTGATTCACCGCCAAAATCTATTCTTGCACGATCATTCATTACTTCTTTTGCGCTGGTTTCAATAAAATTGAGCGCTTCACCAATGGTGTAACCAGGCGCTAGATTCGCTGTAAAAGAGGCTGCGCGCAATTGATTAAAGTGATTTAATTCTTTAGGGGAGACTGTTTGTATAGTCTTTACAACATTCGATAATTGTACCATTTCGCCTTTAGGCGTTTTGATATAAATCTTTTCGAGATCTGATTGGCTGCCACGGTTCTTTGCAGCCAATTGTACAATCACATCATATTGTTTACCCTCGCGCTTGAAACGCGTCACTTGACTACCACCCAAATAGGTTTGAATCGTTCTACCAATTGTTTCAACTTCAATGCCTAATTCTGCTGCTTTTTCGCGATCAATTTCAATTTTTAATTGGGGTTTATTTAATTTTAAATCTGATTGAACATACATCAAGCCTGGGTTTTGATATAATTTACCAAGCAATGTTGTCGACATTTTATCCAATGCATCATAGGATTCCGTTGTTTGAATCACGACTTCAACAGGTTTGTTCTGAGGTGATTGACCCAAAGGCGGCGGATTCATTGGGAAGGCCATAAGTCCTGTCACGCCAAACATTTTAGAACCCATATCAAAAATAATGCGTTTGGCTTCGCGCTCCCGCTTCGTCCAATCCGATAGAATCAAAAAAGAAATACCTTGTGATACAACAGGATAACCAGACACTACGAAATATTTCTCAACCTCTGGTACTTTATCAAAGATAGATTCCAACTCTGCCGCATATTTGCTTGTATAATCAATGGTTGACCCTTCAGGTGACAAGAAAACACCAATAATTGTTCCTTCATCTTCCATGGGTGCTAATTCTGATCGTATCACCCAAAACATCGACATTGAAATAAGCGCCAATGTGACCCCTATAAAAACGGTTTTCTTAGGGTTCAACAAAGCTGATTTCAATTTCGTTTGATATCCTGTTTGTACATTATTATATAATTTTTCAAACCACGATGTGAGAGGCGATGCCTTTTGATGCGATTTTAATAATTTTGAACACATCATGGGTGTCAGGGTTAAAGCTACAAAACCTGAAATCAACACGGCCCCTGCCAATGTCCACGAAAATTCTGTAAATAATTTGCCCGTGACACCTGTTAAAAATCCAACAGGCGCAAAAACAGCGGCCAACGTCAACGTCATCGCCAAAATGGCAAAACTGATTTCTTTGCACCCTAAAATAGCGGCTTCGAAGGGTTTTTTGCCTTCCTCCAAATAACGATGCACGTTTTCAAGGACAACAATCGCGTCATCAACCACCAGACCAATCGCTAACACAAAAGCGAGCAACGTTAATGTATTGATACTGAAACCCATCATCATCATCAGGAAAAAAGCACCAAATAAGGATACGGGGATCGCAATCAAAGGAATAACAGAAACCCGAAATGAGCCTAAAAACAAAAAGATAATAACGGCCACAAGAATAATGGCTTCAAAAATCGCGTGATACACATTTTCAATCGACGATTTAATATAATCCGCTTTGTTATACGCAATTTCAAACCGCATACCTTCCGGTACTGTTTTTTGAATCGCTGGTAATTTTTCTGCAATGATTTTAGACACATCTAATGGATTTGCAGTTGCCTGTTTTATTATACCCAAAGCAACTGAATCTTTCGCATTATAACGCGCGATACTACGTTCATTCACCGCATCATATTTAGCAAAACCAACATCTTTTAATTTGATCAATGAATTATTACTTTGCGCAATGATCATATTGTTGAATTCTTCAGGTGTCTTAAGATCAGTTTCAGATAACACTGTATATTCACGATATTTACCTTCAATCCGACCACCAGGCACATCCACATTTTGACGTCTTAAAGCAGATTCAATATCTTGCGGTGACAAACGGAAAGAAGCCAATAATTCGGGGTCGATGCTTAAGCGCATGGCGTAACGTCGTTCCCCAAAAATCGCAACACCTGCAACACCAGGCAATGTTTGTAGCTGACTTTTAACGACACGATCCGCAAAATCCGTGATCTCAAGTGGGCTATGTCGATCACTATAAAATGCAATATAAATAATAGGTTGAGCGTCTGCTTCAACTTTTTGGACTATGGGCTCGTCAGCATCTTTAGGCAAATTACCACGCACACGCGCCACACGGTCTCTGACATCCGCTGCAGCTGTTTGCGGATTCACTTCCAAATTAAAATTAATCGTTATTTGACCCACTTCTTGCCTACTTTGAGACGAAATAACGTCAATGCCTTCAATCCCTGCAAGCGATTCCTCTAAAACTTGCGTAACTTCACTTTCAATCAGTTCAGCGCTCGCCCCCCGATAATTCGTCTGAACCGACACAACGGGTGGATCAATATTTGGATATTCACGCACTGTTAAACGGAAAAAAGCAACAATCCCTAAAATCAACAAAAATAGATTGATGACGGTTGCAAAAACCGGTCGTTTAATACAAAGCTCAGGTAAATTCATGATGATTTTCCTTGGGCAGAGACTTCTGTTTTTAGAGGTTCAACAGCCATGCCTTCAAATAATTTGTGCTGACCCGTTGCAATTACCATGGATTCTTTGGTAACACCTTCTAAAATTTCAATTTCTTGCGCTTCTTTTAGGCCCATTTTTACTTTTTGCATATGCGCTTTGCCCTCGTTGAAGGTATACACAAAAGTATCATTGCCAACAGGTACAATTGAATTTTCGGGCAAAAATAAAGCTTGTGGTTTTTCGCTTAGAACAAGTTGCAACCTAGCAAAAAGACCTGGTTTAAGTCGATAATCAGCATTTGGTAAAGTAGCTTTCGCATTTACCGTACGATCTTTTGAATCTAATTTAGGATCAATCGCAAATAAAGTTGCTTGAAAAATCTCATTTGGATAAGCATCAACTGACAAATTTACTTTTTGACCCATTTTGATATAAGGCAATGCATATTCAGGCAATCTGAACTCTACTTTAATAGGATCAATCGATTCCAAATTAACAAGTTCCATCCCCTGATTGGCATAGGCACCCAAACTTACTTTACGTAGCCCCATAAACCCATCAAAAGGCGCTATTATTTTTGTTTTACGGTAATTAGCTTCTGCCAAATCCACTTTCGCTTTATTAACTTCGACATCACGAAGGGCAGTATCTTTATTAAATTCACTGCCAGCTTGCTTGCTTAGTAAAGTTTGCGCGCGCGATAGGTTTTTTTGACTTAAAGCCAAATTTGACTTGGCTTGCGCGAGTTCTGATTTATAGACCTCATCATCTAAGCCAATACATAAATCGCCTTTTTTGAGATACACGCCTTCTTCAAATGCAATTTTGACGATACGTCCAGGAATTTCAGGTTTCAAAATGACGGATTCACTTGATAATAAATTACCAATAACTTGAATTTTATATTGGAGTGGTTTTTCTAAAGGATGAATAATTTCAACAGGAATAGCGCCCGTTATAAAGCCCTTTTTTTTCATTTCTTCAATTTTATGGTTCATAAAAACCCTAAAAACAGCAAGGCCTACAAGTCCTATAATAATTAAAAATATAATACTTCTTTTGATAAAGGTGGTCATTTTTTTCTCCTTAAAGATATCAAATCATGCAGGAAAAATTGATATTTGAAAAGATTTTATTACAATAAATTAAGCGTTCGCATATTTGATAGTAACTCATGAAATCTATTGAAAAATATAAAAAATAAATTATGTGCGTGCATAACCCACATAAAAAAATATTTGCAAAATACACATGGAAAACTTAAGTCTTTCATTTTGCTTTTATTAAACAAATATAATCTTTAAAATAATTATTGATTTTTTTTATTTAAAATGATATGTATTTGTCTATATTATTTAATTTAGATGTCGAGATTATGATAAAGAAAATTGCTTATTTTGTCACGTTTTTATGCGTAATATTATTCGTAAATTCGCTATATGCTATGTACAATAACAATAATGGCAAAAGAAATTATACCGAAGAGCAAAATCAAGAGAATGCTAAACGTGCAAAATATGATGATGCAGATCAGTCAAATTTAAATGCGCCTACCATAGAACAAGGCAATGATGTTTTTGTATTTGATAAAGATGTAACGCAATCTTTACAAGTTAATACTTTTGCAAAATCATTAATATTTAAAGTGTATCCTTCAGAAGATCAACTTGCTAAAATTGGACTTAAATTTCCTAATGTTCAAAAGATAGATATTTCAGATATATTACGTGACGTATCGTCAGATCGTAAAAAAAAGTTTTTAAGGGAGCTTTTGAATTTTCAATCACTAAAAGAATTAATTTGTAATAATAATATGTTAACTGATATAGAACTATCTATCCTTCCGGCATTCACGCATGCATCCAATAATGATAATTGGTTAGAATCAATCCATTTGAACCAAAATTTGATTACCGATAAAGGTGCAAAGAATATTGCGCTTATGGGCAGAAAACTTACAGAATTATCTATCACACATAATCAAATTGAAGAAAGTGGTGCTTTATCAATAGTCAAAATGCCACAACTTAAAAAGCTTTCATTGGACAAAAATCTGATATCTAACGAAAGCTGGCATAATATTCAAAAAATTGCGACAGAAAAAAACTTAATTTTTATAGAAAACAAAGAATATTTTTTTAAACAAACATTCACAGATAATGTTGTACTAAATAATGAACCTAAGATACAGCAAACATTAATTCAGAATTTTACACCTGTTTTACCATTATCAGTACAAAACAGACCTTACAGCGAGCCACCAGAAAATCCATATTACATTAATAACAATAATAATCAAGTGATCCAAAATCAAAATATAAAAAACAATACATATATTTTTGACTGTGAAGCAAAAAAAACAATAGAATCTTATCCAAAAGGCGGCACATTTCATATAAATACAATAATTTTTAAAATTATTCCAAATCCTAGTGAATTGGAATACATTAAAACTTACTATAAAGACGTAAATAAAATAGATATGTCTGTATTGTTTGGAAAAAAATTTTTAAATATTCATCGTATTAAAAATGATACATGGAGAAGCTTGCTTATAGATTTAAAAGAATTTTTACGGTTAAAAGATAAGGATGCTTATTTTAATCAATTTATAAAAAGTTCGTACGACCAAGAACCCCAAAAACCATTTAATTTTGAAAAAAGCAACCTTTATACAGAAGGAGAATTGTTTAGAAAAAAAGATATTCGTAATGTTTTTATAAATACTTTATTTAAAGAATCAGAAAATTCAAACAATCAAATTGTTGCAAGTCAAAAACTGAATAATTATGCACCTCAAGTAAATGCGCAACAGAATAATTCAAATGTTGGGCAGAATGTACAGCGAATTCAGTCTCAAAACGTCACGTCTAATGCAAAAACGCTGACGCCAAACAATTCTATGTCTCAGGTAAATACGCAGCAACATAATTCAAATAATTTTGAAAAGAAAACACAAAAAGAAAACACAAAAAACAATGTATATGTTTTTGATCTTAAAGAAAAAAGAAAAATTAATTCTGGAGATCGATTGCAAGCAGAGCATATCGACACAATAATTTTTAAAATTATTCCAACGTATAAAGACATTATTTTTCTTCGTAAAAATAATAATAATACTAAAAGAATAGATGCTTCTCATCTTTTTGGTAAAAAATACTCAAATATTAATCCGGACTCAGGTATTAAAAAATATTTACTTAATCAATTTGATGATTTTATAAAAAATATTATTTCTTTTAAAGACAATGAAGTAGATATCTCTTGTTTTGTAAAAGAAGCAAAAGAAAATGAACCAAAAAAACCGCTTGATATTGAAAAAAGTAGAATTTATAAAGAAAGAAAATTATTTAAAGAAAGAAACTACCCTAATGTTTTTATAAATGCTTTATTTGCAGAATCAGAAAATTCAAACAATCAAATTG
>JAUYSY010000090.1 GCA_030696155.1 Alphaproteobacteria bacterium
CAATTTCGGCGCCTAAATCCATCAAGCCTTTTAAATGAAGATCCACAGGTCTTGTGCCAATTGCACAACCACCAGGCATTGAAACTGTTGCATGACCAAAGCGTGCAACAAGAGGCCCTAACACTAAAATTGACGCACGCATACGACGCACTAAATCATAAGGTGCTACGGTGCTTGTGATATTTTGTGCAGTTAACGATAAGACGCGACCAACATGTCCGCCAGGCGCACTTCCGTCCATTGAAATGGAGACGCCATGATGTACTAAAAGATTGGCTAAAGTTGTTATATCTAATAAATGTGGCAAATTAGAGAGCGTTAAGGTCTCCTCCGTCAAAAGACTTGCAACCAATAAAGGTAAGGCTGCATTTTTAGCACCACTAATGTGAATTTCGCCTTTTAACGGAATACCGCCACGAACTCTAATTTTATCCATATTTAATTTTTTCCTTAATTTTATAATTTTAACTATTCATATTATGAGACAAAGTCTAGAAAGCGTGAGAACCGCTGCTGCGTGTACTAAAGTACATGAGCACTGGAAGCGCAACGCTGACGACGAATTTGTCCATAATATGGAAGTTATACTAGGCGACTTCGCAAATTGGAAGGGTGACGCCTACTTGCCCCATATATTTTCCTTTTTTATCTGCATAAGACACATCACAAATCTGATCGCCTTTTAAAAATAAAAATTGGCAAATTCCTTCATTGGCATAAACTTTTGCAGGTAATGGCGTTGTGTTTGATATTTCAAGTGTAACGTGACCTTCCCATTCAGGCTCTAGTGGTGTTACGTTCACAATTAAGCCACAACGTGCGTAAGTTGATTTACCTAAGCAAATAACCAAGACATCACGTGGGATTTTAAAAAATTCAACTGTGCGCCCTAAAACAAAGCTGTTAGGTGGTATAATACATACGTCTGTTTCGCGTGTTGTAAAACTTTTATCAGAAAAATTTTTTGGATCTATAATAGCTGAATCAACATTTGTAAATATTTTAAAATCATTAGCAATGCGCGCATCATAACCATAAGAAGATACGCCGTAAGAAATAACCCCTGCACGTTTTTGAGACTCAACATAAGGTGAAATCATGCCCTGCGTTTGGGCCATTTCACGAATCCACTTATCTGACATTACGGACATAGATTAAAACTCCACAGTATTAATGTTTAACGATTTTTTAATCTTATCCTCATTATGATTGATATATGAGGCATCAACGGGGGACAAGATGAAAAAAATATATCTTATGGTTTTTACTCTATTTGGCGCAATGATTCAACCTTGTTTTTCAGAATCGTACAAAGTTGATGGAATGACAAGTGAAGAAATCCTTAATGAGGCTCACGCAAATTATAGATCATATTATGATCACATGCTTAATGAATCCGATCGTATTAATCGTGGAGATTTGGTAACACTTTTTCAGCATGAAGATCCTCGCGCACAACCTGACAATAAAAAAAGAGAGCATGAAGGCTTTGATGATAAAGAATTCTATGAATATCATCAAATTTTATTAAACATACATGAAGAATGCCATCAAGAATATAAGCATTTAGAGCATCATATTGAACGACTTCAAAAAATGCATCACGATAATGATACAAATGTCAGCTATATGGAAGATCATAAAAACCTAGCCGCAGCAAGGGCTTATTATAAACTTTGTGAAAATAATGCGCAGCATGAGTTGCATGTTTTGTTTTAAAGATTATATCTATACCCAAATGATTTGAAAATGCCGATTTTTAGGCATGAGATTTGAGGTGATTTTTGATGCCGAAAATTTCGACAGATAATTGTTTTACCTTAGAAATTTTTGGTTCAAAAAGCGACCAAAGGTCATCGGCTAAAAACGGTAGTTTTAGATTATTTGGGTATTAAGTCGAAGTGAAACAAAAAATGATTGATATGCTTAAATTTCGACCTCACCATTTTTTATGTACTATCGGTTATGAAGGTAAAGGTTATTCAGAACCTTTTACGGATAATTATGACAAAATTGCTGAACAATTACGTGTGCCTGATGGCGATCAAACTGAAATTCAAGTTGTTTTTCATACGGATGATATTTGCGCCCCCTGCCCGCATCAACGTGGCCTTTTGTGCGCTACTCAAAAAAAAATAGCGTCTCTTGACAGAAGACATTGTGATGCCTTGAACCTTATGGAAAATGAAATTTTAATGTGGGTTGATGCCAAAAAACGCATTAAACAAAAAATATCAATCGATACATTTCATGAAATTTGCAAAGGATGCCAATGGAAAGCATTAGGTGTTTGTGAAGAAGCATTGCGTAAATTACATGAGAATAATGAACTATAAGCTAACACTTTACGACTTAATAAAACCCTTATCTTTATCATTTACGATTTTCATGCTAACATGACCCTGTACAACACTAAGTTGATATACGTCTTTTAATTAGGAGTCTAAAGAATGCGCATTTCTTCGCTAAAATTCATGGCAACGTTCTGTTTAGTTGCAGGGCTTGCACCTAGCTTTTCTTATGCGAAATCTGCTGCACCCACAAACAATTCTTCAGTTGCATCAAGCCAAAAAGATTTTTCAAAAGAAGCATCAGATCTAATTTTACATCTTCATGATCGCGTTGCAAAAGAACTTGCAGGACAACAAATATCAACAGCTGAACGCCAAACGCGTTTTCGTGTAATGCTTCAAGAAGCCTTTGATATTGATCGTATTTCTCGTTTTGTTTTAGGAAATTATTACCGTGTTGCTGATGACACTCAGAAACAAACGTTCAGAAAATATTTTGAAGACTTGCTTGTGCAGACTTATGCTGAATCCTTTAAATCATACTCTGGCAACAGTTTTAAAATTCAAAATGTACGAATGGTCCCTGAAACAGGTATGGCGCTTGTATCAACAAGTGTTAATATTCCTAAAAAGGGTAATACAAACGAAACAGCACCTTTGTCTATTGAATGGCGTATTAAACCCGATCAAAATGGCTACAAAATCGTCGATGTCAGTATTGAAAATGTCAGTATGAGCATTACAAAACGCCAAGAATTTGGCTCAATCATTCAATCTGGTGGTGGTCAAATAAGTGCTCTTATTCAAAAATTAGAACAACAAACAAAAGGTGTACGTCAAAGCTAGATTGCTTTTGACACGACAAAGAAAAATATACCTAACATTATTTCAAAATGTGGGTAGAAAGATAAACGCCGAGACATGCGGCGTTAATCTCTTCACAAAGGAGCATGTCGAATCCCGAAATCTAACGACATTCACAGTTTAAAATAAAAAGGGTATAAAAATGATTAAAACTGTATGCGTCATCGGCGCAGGCCAAATGGGTAACGGAATTGCACATGTTTGTGCGCTTAGTAATTATGACGTCATTCTATCAGACGTTAATGAACAGCAACTTCAAAAAGCGCTTTCAAGTATCGATGGAAATCTTGGGCGTCAGGTCGCAAAAGGTATTATATCTGAAGAACAAAAAAAAGTAGCGCTTCAAAAAATTACAACAACAACAGGTGAAGCACATTATCCAAAATGTGATTTAGTTATTGAAGCCGCAACTGAAAATATAGAATTAAAAAAACAAATTTTACGTAAAGTGGGTGCTGCTGTTTCACCTCACGCTATTATTGCAAGCAACACCTCTTCAATTTCCATTACAGGACTTGGCACAGCGTCTGGTCGCCCTGAAAAATTCATGGGCATGCATTTTATGAATCCGGTCCCCATCATGAATTTGGTGGAGCTTATTCGTGGCATTGCAACTTCTGATGAAACATACAAACAAATTAATGAATTAGCACTAAAACTAGGCAAAATTCCAGCTGTTTCCAAAGATTTTCCAGCTTTTATCGTCAATCGTATTCTGTTACCCATGATTAACGAAGCCATTTATGCCCTCCATGAAGGTGTAGGCACTGTTGAGTCTATTGATACTGCCATGAAATTAGGTGCAAATCATCCTATGGGACCATTGCAATTAGCTGATTTTATTGGTCTTGATACGTGTTTGTCTATTATGCAAGTATTACATGACGGTCTAAGTGATAGCAAATACCGTCCCTGCCCGCTTCTTGTTAAATATGTTGAAGCTGGTTGGTTAGGCCGCAAAACAGGCAAAGGTTTTTATGATTATTCAGGTGAGAAACCTGTTCCAACACGTTGAATTTTTTTTAACAATGGTTCACGCCATTTTTAAAACATATTAGGAACAATACGGTTAAGAAGGTTTCCTTGTAAAAAGAAGCCTTCATTTATTTATAATATTTTCAAAATAAATTAAAACACAGCATTTCAATGGTTACAAAAACTTCGTATTAAAAATATTAAACGTAAATTAATTCGTGTTGCTCTAAATTAAATTTGTATATATATTTTCACGTAAATTCATTTTGGAGATTTAGGATTGAAAAAACTACTTTTAGGCTGCCTTTTTTTTGTAAGTGTTTTATGTCTATTTTCAATAGAAACCATCGCTATACCACATATGTCTCATAATCCTAAATATGAAGAATTCCAGGATGGCGCCCTTAATCGAAAAGAAGCTTTTTATAAAAGTAAAATAAAAAACATAGACAAATCAATTTTAAAAAAAGTAAACATAAAATTTAAAGATTTTTTAACTTATCAAGATGAGTATCCTCAGAAATTTAGTTACTATACCAAAAGAAAATATAACAAAGAATTTTATAATTTTATTGAAGACAAAATTGTTTCTTATATAAAAAAACAAAATTGGGAAGAATGTAAAAACGAAGATGGATTCATCTCATATAAAAAAACAAAAGAATTTTTTCCGTTGATTCAACTTCTTTCTGATTATTCAAATAAAGTTAAACAATCTAAAGATGTCACACATAGTTTCGAATACAACGATATAACATTCGGTTCTTATGTTCACATTATGACTCCAGCACGCAAAGCATTTCTTTCTGACCAATTACCTCTTGTGGGAGATGCTGTCATTTTAGGTGCAGGATTGAGTAATCAATTATGCACAATTGTTAAAGATCCAATGATCACCAGACTTATTGTAAATGATTTAAACATAATACCACTGCTTGTTACGGCATATATTTTATCTAAACAATCAAACTTAAAATTATTAGCAGAAAAAAAGCTGCTCATTCATTATGGCAAAGCCCAAGATCTAGAACTTCCAGAAAAGTCAGTTCAAAAAATTTATGCAGGCTATCTTATAAAATATCTATCCGATGACGATTTAGAAAAACTTAGTGGAAACATCAATACATTTTTAATTCAAAAAGGTCGATTTTATGTTGATGAGGTTAACAAAGAATCAATGTGGTGGGACAATCATTCAGAAATAAGTCGTTATTTTGAATGGGATCATTTTCTACTAAATTATAAAAATTTTGATGTTGTGCGTCAAAGAGAACAAGCAAGTTATTTCAAGATGAACTCAATGTCGCATTTAACACGTTTTTTAATTCTTCAAAAGAATAATGCAGATGAATCAATGGCTATATCTCTATCTCTACAAAATATATGGACACCCATTCAAGATGAATGGCTTGCCACATCATATGGAAAATTAGGTGCTCTCATTTTTACTGGAACTTGCGTTTTGCTACCTATCATATTGTCAGTTAATTTTTAATTAAATCTAAAAATGAGAATAAAAAAATGAATATTTACAAAAAGATACAATTAACCTTAGAAAAACTAGCTGATCCTATACGCGCGCACGATTCTAAGCGATTTTTTAAAGTGACACCCGGCGCCTATGCGGAACATGAGCAATTTATTGGTATTACGGTGCCTGTTTTACGAAAAGTGGGCAAAGAATTTACAACAACACCTATTGCTGAACTTCAGTTATTACTCGAATCACCCATTAATGAAGAAAGAATGCTCGCTTTATTTATCTTAGTAGATCAATACAAAAAAACTAACATTATTGAAAAAGAAAAAATATATCAATTTTATCTCAAAAATACACGCTATATTAATAATTGGAATTTGGTTGACGCCTCTGCACATTTAATTGTAGGAAACCATTTACTTAATACGAACAAAGAAATTCTTTTAACGCTTTCAAAATCAGATTCCATGTGGGAAAGACGTATTGCGATTGTTTCAACCTGGTTTTTCATTCGCAATGATCAATATGAATGGACTGTAAAATTATCCGAAATATTGCTTAATGATACACATGATTTGATTCATAAATCTGTTGGTTGGATGTTACGAGAAATGGGCAAACGCGACTTAAAAGTGTTGGTAGAATTTTTAGATCAATATGCAACACAGATGCCTAGAACAATGCTTCGTTACGCTATTGAAAAATTCCCAGAGTCGGCACGAAAATTATATTTAATGAAACGATAATTGGAGCCACTTAATTTAGAGTGAAATAAATTTAAATTCAGACAAGGAATGAAGCAAGATGTATAGTCTCTTCCTGCATGAGCAAAGGATGACGACGCATCAATATTTCTTTCTGAATCCTGAATCCGCCTATGAAACTTCGCTTCAAGGCGTTCAGGAAAACAAGGGTGTGTAAGCAATTTTCTAACATAAAAATAAAAATTGTCCGGTTCTCTAATTGTGCCTAAGTCAAGAGATATCTCCTTATTTTTTTCTTTGTCTTTTCTGAAAGATAGAATTTTATAGAACAATATCCATGGTTCTCTTCGAGGTCTTTAATGAAGAAGGATCGTGTTTCTTC
>JAUYSY010000094.1 GCA_030696155.1 Alphaproteobacteria bacterium
TAACATATTGAAAAGGATATAAACCCGTCGTTGCGAGCAGCGAAGCTGCGCGGCAATCCAGTCCTAAAATCAACATTTATAGCTTTTTAAAGCCTATTTTCTGGATTGCTTCTTCGTCTTCGACTCATCGCAACGACGGAATCCTGGAATTTCGCTGTATTTAAATTCGTGTGGATCTCTCAGGGACAAGCCGCGGGACGTAAGAGGTGAGATGTTCAAAATTCGTACACCCTCCTGGGGAGTTACCTTTATATTAGCCTTAATATTTTTTTAATTTTTTGTTGATATAAATAACATATGTCATGTGTTTATATGGAGTTTGAAATGAAAAAAACGATTTTTATGACTTTATATCTTGTTTCTGTTTCCTTTTTTGCAAATGCAGGAAAGATAGTTATTAAAAACGATTCAAAATATAATATTTCTTATGGCACTTCTTATCCTGCGGTAGCAAACCCATTAGGTACAAGTATTTCGCCTGGTCAATATGTAATTTTTGATCTTCCGGATAATGTACAATCAAAAGTATATGTAAGACGTTGGAGTGCCGCAGGTGCCGCAAAGAACGTATGGAATTGGGTAAAAAGAGCAGCGACGGCTGTCGCCCCTAACAAAGAAAATGCAGCAGATTTCGCAAAAGAAGCCTATCGTTTTGCTGGAGAGGAAATATACGAACGTCTTGCAGTTGCAAAAGTAAGAATCGATCCTTCTCTTGTAGCAAAAGATAATATTAAAGTCGTACATGTTGAAAATTATGAAGAAGGCACTGATACAATTAAAGCAACTATTATTGATGCGCCAAAAGTTGATTATCCAGGATCTTCTGCTATAGATGAGAATGTTGCACCAAGCCCTGCACCTATAGAACAGGATTCTTTACGTAAAAGTCAGGAACTCGTTTCTTCTCTTGGTATTGAGGATGAAGAAACACTTGAACTTTACAATAGTTTAGTAGCGACAGCATCAAACTTTGTCGCATCAAATAAAGAATATGAAAAAGAATTTATGGATCTTATGATTGGACCTGCAAGTTTGCCTTCACCTGAAGCAATTGAAGTTTTACAAGACTTCATGTTCGGAGAGCCAAGCCCTGAAAGATTAAAAAATTTCTACGCAGGAAAAAAATAATAATACTTATTCTCAAAAAAATGGCACCTACAATAGGTGCCATTTTTATTTCATAGTTGACAGACTTGAGATTCAGACAAGGAACAACGAGCAAAATGTACTCTTCATACATGAGTGAAAAGCGACGCGGTATCAATCCAGTCTATTGACTGTAATTTATGAGCTGCCCAGATTATAAGACAAAGTCTAGAAAGATTGAGAACCGGAGCGGAGTGTACTTGAGTACATGAGCACCGGAAGCGCAAAACTGACGACGAATTTGGCCATAGGCTGGGCAGGTAATCACCAATAGCCAAGCAATTTCCACCATCCAAGACCAACCGTCCCCCAGATGACAAGACTAAAGATGCTCACAATAAATCCTAACCGCCACCAATCTTTAATATCCACATATCCAGATCCATAAAAAACAGGCGCAGTCCCTGTCCCATAATGCGTGATACTTGCTGAAAGTGATGACAATACAGCAAAAGTAAGCGCACCTAACATAGGTGGCGTCCCCATAGCGATGACAACAAGCAAGAAAGCACTATACATCGATGAAATATGCGCTGTAACGCTGGCAAATAAATAATGGCTATAATAATAAACAAGCGCCATCACCAGTAAGGCCATACCCCAACTGAGACCACTCACTGTTTGACTCATATGATTGGAAACCCAGGCGATCATGCCAAATTCAGTTAAGTAACCAGCCATCATCAAAAGAACGGCAAACCACACGAGCGTTGTCCAAGCTTCTTTTTCAGTTGAAAGATCATTCCAGTTTAAAACACCTGTCAAAAGAAGAATGGCTAATCCAAGAACCGCAGCTTCAGCTGCATCAATGCCTAAATGATCTCCCATGACCCACAAAACCAGCACGAGCGAAAAAGTTAAAAGCATAATCCCTTCTTGGAAAGTAAGATTGCCCATTTCTTTGATTTTATCTTTGGCCATTTTAGTGGCTAAAGGTGTTTTTTTAAGCTCTGGCGGATAAAGAATATAAAAGAGCAATGGCAACAATAGTAAGCTTACAAGCCCAGGTACAATCGCTGCAATTGCCCAACTTGCCCAAGTGAGTTGAGCGCCTGATTGCCCAGCGAGTTTTGCAATTAAAGGATTACCAGCTAAAGCAGTTAAAAACATAGCGCTTGTAATAACATTGCCATGGAAAGCGACTTTGATAAGGAAAGAACCTATCTTACGCTCTGTTTTGTCTTTTGGGTCGCTGCCATACCCTTCAGCGAGTGATTTGATAATGGGGAAAACAACACCAGCGCCACGTGCGGTATTACTAGGAATAACAGGCGATAATAAAAATTCTGTAAAAATAATACCGTAAGAAAGACCTAAGGAGCTTTTGCCCATCGTACCAATAAAATAATAGGCGATTCGATTGCCGAGCCCCGTTTTCACAAAACCTTTGGCAAAGAAAAAAGCAAAAACAACCAACCACACCGTTGTGTTTGAAAAAGTGACCAAAGATTGTTTTAACGTTAACGTACTGGTTACAATAAGCACAGCAAGCGCCAGAATAGCGACTGACCCCATAGGCAATGGCTTTAAAATAATACCTGCAATTGTGGAAACAAAAATGATGAATAAATGCCAAGTCTTAAGATCGATGCCTTCTGGCGCATCGATTGACCAAAGTAAACTTGCGAATACAAGGATGATTAAAAGTGGCCCTAATTTAGCGCCCTGCCATGGAATATTAAGTGTTGGTAATCTTAATTTGTGGCCTTCAACTTTTGCAGCCATTTCTCTCTCCCTTTTATCTTTTTTTTATGTATAGCATTCATAAAAAGATCTTGAAAGACTTGACTTTTAGAAGATATTCGAAAAGTGAAGGATAATATTTTTAGGCATTCATTTTAAAGTTTTTATCTGAAGTAGATATAAGATATATTAATAAAAATAGTGTAAAAATTGAGCAAAAAATGACTGCAATTATTCTCAAAAGTTCGGAAGTTTACCTTCAAGAAAAAAAGATTGAGTCATTGGGTGTTTCGCTCAGCGATCTTATGGAAAAAGCTGGTAAAGCCGTTTTTGACATTATTTTGGAACGATTTCCGCCACAAAAAACACTTATTTTAGTGGGGCCTGGGAATAATGGAGGTGATGGATATGTTCTTGCACGACTTCTAGCGCGTGCCACTTGGGATGTTGATGTTGTCTCATTTAACAATATCCCCCCAACATCTTTATTAGCTTTAGAAAAATATCAAACATGGGCTGGCACATTTAAAGATATAAACGACATTAATTTTAATGATTATCCTTTGATTATTGATGCAATTTTCGGTATTGGTCTTTCAAAATCAATTGAAGATCCTTTATTAAGCCATATTAATACAATAAATCAAAGCAAGGCAACAATCATATCTATTGATATCCCCACAGGCATTTCTTCTGATGATGGTAAAATTATGGGCGTTGCGATTCACGCCAATCTCACAATTACATTTAATTTTTTAAAGCCTGGCCATGTGTTATTGCCAAGCTCCATTCAATGCGGCGAGATCATTATTGTTGACATTGGCATACCAGCCCCCTGCCCCATTTTATGGCAACAAAATGATCCTGATTTGTGGCGCCATATGATTCCAACACCAAATGCCTTAAGCCATAAATATAAAAGGGGACATCTGGGGCTTATTGGTAGCAAAGAAATGACGGGGGCCACACGCCTTGCATCCATAGCAGCGCGTCGCATGGGTGTGGGGCTTTTATCCATTATTTGTCCGTTACACGCTGAAATGATTTATGCTTTATCAGATCCAGGTCATCTTATTAAACCATATGATTCAATGGAAGATTTTGATTCTTTGCTAGATTTACATCAGTTTTCAGCTTTTTCAATTGGGTCGGGTCTTTTACCAAATGCCGAAACACAAGCCTTGGTATCAAAAATACTGACTCTCAAAAAGCCTACATTGATTGATGCAGGCGCGCTCATGGCCTTTGAAAAAAATCCATCGATATTATTTAACCAATTGCATGATACGTGTGTGTTAACACCACATGAAGGAGAATTTAAACGTTTATTTGATGGTAAAATCGATTTTAACACTTCAAAAATTGAACAAACAATGCAAGCTGCCCAGATTTCTGGTTGCGTTGTTCTTTATAAAGGTGGCGATACCATTATTGCAAAGCCTATTGGCGAAATCATAGTTGAAAATCAATATGCCCCTTATCTTGCAAGCGCAGGCACTGGTGATGTTTTAGCAGGACTGATAGCAGGATTGTTAGCGCAAGGAATTGATCCTTTTTGGGCAGCATCCATTGGCGTTTACGTGCAGCGAAAAGCTGCATTATTGCTGGGGCCAGGACTTATCGCCGAAGATTTATCATATAAAATACCAACTGTTTTAAGAGAATTGATTGGTTAAAAAAAATTAATAAAGAATGCGTTTTTATAATTATTGCTCCTTAATTAAATGAGGGGTCTACCATCATCGTGTATTGCAATCAATAAAAACTATTATCAAAGCGTCTTAATTGGTTTAGTATTATAAAATAAAACTTTTATTAAAAAATATAATTTACAAAGGATAAACTTATGACAAGAATCATATTCTTACTTATTTTTTTAATCAACTCAAACCCTTTGCTTGCTCATGAAACCGTTAATAATGTCACATTACCAGCCCTTAAAAATTATGCAGACCAATTCATAGAGCTTAACAAAATAAGAGAAAAAATTTGCAATTATTATGAAATTAATCCAGAAATAGAAATTTTTATTAATGATATTCCTAGTTTAAAAGAAGAAAAAAGAAATTTATCATCAATAGGATTTGAAATCCTTCCTTTAACACCCAAACAAGTATTTGAGCATAATATCCTTGTCTTAGGGAAAGCTAATATCATTCATATTGTTTTTTTTGGTGAATTACACAATCATGCTGAAATGGTTCAAAACATTGAACTTGAAACGATTGCCCCCTATCAAGGGGCTTCAAGAAAAATGTTCTTTGAATATTCAAATTCTCAGCTCTTTATCATTAAACAAGTCATTGCAGATTATCTTATCAAAAAAAATATACATGATTATAGCATTCAACAAAATATTCCCGCTTATTCTAAGAAAAGCCTGTCTAACCTTGCTATAAAAGAAATAGAATTTGAAGATTTAACAATCACGCTTCTTGGATTTTCTTTAGGTGGCCCCTTAGCAAACTTAATGGCTTTGAATTTAAACCACTATCATCCTACAATGGTTGAAAATCAAAAAATAAAAATCATCACTTTTGGATCGCTTTTAGCTTTTGATGCTGATCTTGCAGGTTTTTATGATTTGAGATTTAAAAATGTAAGTTTAAATTTAATACATATGAATGATCCTGGATTAAGTTTTAGACATGAAGATGCACCATTACATCAGGTTGGCACTTATATTTTGACGCCTGATCCAGGGAATCATCGCCACAGCTTATTGGGATATCGTCAAAGTTTAGGCTATATGCATAATAACGATTATAGAATTTATGTGCCCTAAACTATAGTCAATAGACTTGAAAAGCAGACAAGGAACGACGAAGGAAGTGTATCCCTATATACATGAGTAAGGCGTGACGATGTATCCTTTCAATGTCTATCGACTATATAGTTTTTGTACATTTAATTACATGGACACGGAGCCTTAATGCATCTTATGTTACATTCTTTTTTTGGTACTTTTGTTGAAGGAATAGTTGCTGGAACTAGCTTTTTTGCACCTTTACTTATCGTATTGTTATTTAACGTTGAAGATGGTAATTGTGCTGGTTTTTCAACGTCTGTAGGCATAGTTGTACCATCAGTTTTGCGGACATCGTCAAGTGCAGCAAAAGAATATCCCGTAAAAAAAGATGAAACAAGCAACACTAAAGACAGCATATAGATTTTTTTCATTTTCTTTCTCCTTGAATAAACAATACATCATTTAATAGGATAGAAATAAATTCTATTCCATTAAATTAAATTTTAACATAAAACAATTAATAATTTGTTAACAATTAAATGCTTTTGTTAATTCTTTTATTGTTATTTTATTTTTTTCGTCTTTGCTTAATTCTTTTTGGATTTTTCCATCACCTAATATTAAAATTCGATCACCATATTCTAAAGCATGCGTTAAATTATGTGTAATCATGAGGGTTGTGCGTTTTTCTTCTGTAACAATTTTATTGGCAATATGCATGACTTTTTCTGCCATTTTGGGATCTAAAGCGGCCGTCATTTCATCGAGTAAAAGAATCTTTGAATCTGCCATAATAGACATTATAAGACTCAATGCCTGACGTTGACCACCTGATAAATTCGCCACCAATTCTTCAAGCCGATTTTCAAGTCCCATGCCAAGGATTGATAGTTTTTCTTTATAAAAAGCACGTCGTTTCAACGTTAAATGTTGCGAAAACAATCGTTTTTGGCCTCTTTTATAAGCAAAACTCATGTTTTCTTCTATCGTCATATTTTCCATCGTGCCCACTTTAGGGTCTTGCATGACTTTTGCAATAAAGGATGCCCTTTGAATATGTTTTTTGAAGGTTACATTTTCTTTATCAATCAAAATGTTACCACTTACTGGCTGCATAAAGCCTGAAATGATATTAAACAAGGTTGATTTTCCTGCGCCATTCCCACCAAGAATGATAATAAATTCACCTTCAGATACTTCAAAAGATAAATCTTTCAAAATGTTACGCTCAATATTTGTGCCTTGATTTAAAGTGACATTAATATTATCTAGCTTAAGCATATGCCCTCCTCAATTTAGGAAGAAGCATAATGCCTATAACCATAAAACCAGTAATAAGATTTAGATCTTGCGTTTCGAGTCCTAAAAATTCACTATGCAAAGCAAATGCTATAAAAATACGATACATAATAGACCCTAAAAGACATGCAGGGATCACCAGCCACAAGGATCTGAATCCAATCATTTTCTCTCCAATCATAAGTCCTGCAAGCCCCACAATAACAGTACCAATGCCTTGAGAAATATCAGCGAAACCTTGATGCTGACTAAAAAGTGCACCACCCAATCCAATCAATCCATTACTCATAACTAATCCAATAATAGTCATGAATTTTACATTCACTCCATTATTAAGGGCTAGTCTTTTATTTTGTCCGATACTTCGCAACGCAAGACCAAAATCAGTCTTTAAAAAAGCGCTCATCCCCAAAGATATAAAGCCTGCAATTGCAATCAATACTAACAATGAATTTTGGTCCGTAAAAATGCTTGGTTCATTAATAAGGGTAATATTGGGCAGACCGGACATAACACGCAAATTGATGGAATACAGCATAAAGGCAACCAATATACCTGAAAGCAATTCAGTAATTCGAAATTTCGTATAAAGAATACCTGTTGCAAGACCTGCAATGCCAGCAGCAATCATCGCTAAAAACAAAGCAAGAAAAGGATTGCAGCCTGATTTGATTAAAATAGCTGAACTTGCAGCACCTAAAACAAAACTACCGTCACAGGTAAGATCTGGAAAATCGATGACCCTAAACGTCAAATAAATACCAATGCCAACAATGCCATAAATTAGCCCCATCTCGAGGCTTATTAATAGTTCTAAAAGGTTCATTTGGCATCACGTTGGTAAATTTTTGTGGCCGATTTAAGAATATCCTCAGGAATCGAAATATTCGCTTTTGAAGCTGCATCTAGATTCAGATAAAGTTCTTTTGTTTCAGGGAATTGGATGGGAATGGATCCACTTTCTTCACCATTTAAAAGACGTATAATAATCTCGCCCGTCTGTGCGCCAACCTGATATTGATTTGCACCAAGAGCCGCCATTGCACCCAGTTTAACCGCATCTGTATCCGTTACATAAACCGGAAGTTTGAGTAATTGTGCTGCTTTAACAATAGATTGAAGCGCGCTTAAGGCTGTATTGTCACTGCTAATAAAGATTGCATCAACGAGAGATGCAAGTTTTGTTGCAGCTTGTGGCACATCAGCTGTTTTAAGAACTGCTTGTTTAACAAGCACTAAACCCATTTTAGGTAAAAATGCTTCGAGTTTTTGGATATCCGCAATTGAATTAAGTTCGCCAGGATTATAAATAATCCCTAATTTTTTAAGATTGGGCTGTAATTTGAGAAAAAGCTCAATTTGAGGTTCTAAAGGCACAAAATTTGAAACACCTGATATATTATTGCCTGGTTTTTCAATGCATTGTCCAAGTCCCGCCTTTATTGGATCAGTAACTGTACTAAAAACAAGCTTTGTCTTGTTCAAAGATGCCGCTTTTGCAAAACTTTGCGCAGCAATTGTTGCAACACCAACAACAATATCAGGTTGCTGATTAACGAATTTAGTGGCGATTTGTTGCGCTAATGCTGCATTTGCTTGTGCTGATTCAACACGAATATCAATTTTATCGCCATAATTCTTTTTAAGAATATCAACGATCCCCTTCGTTGTTTCATTCAACGCAGGATGTTCAACAAATTGACTAATAAAAACTTTTTTGAGGGGAGGAGAATCAGCAGCTTGTAAATTAGATGAAAGTAATAAAGAAAATAAGAAAAGCAGTCTATTCATTTTGTGCTCCATTAAACTTTAATAATTGAACTCGATAATATCTTTGCTTAAGAAACACAAAATTCCGTCGTTGCGATGAGCCCCAAATTAAATGGGGCGAAGAAGCAATCCAGATAAATACTTAAAAAACTTAAATCATGCTTTTAAGACTGGATTGCCGCGCGGCTTTGCCGCTCGCAACGACGAATCTTTTGATTTTTAATAATTTCAATTTCGAGTTCATGTTTTCAATTTATTCAATATCGTTCTATAGCCATGATAAGGTTCATCTTTTAAGAACCGCGCAACACGACCAATTGTTGTTAAGCTTGCGTTTGTTAGTTTATGGATTTCTCGGTATGACAAACCGCCTTTTTCAAGCAATTGACATACGCGCCATCTTTCTTCTAACACTTGTTTTTCCTGAGGTGTTAAAAGATCCTTCAAAAAATTCTGTGCTTCGTCCCGATCATTAAGGCTTAAAAGTGCCTCAATAAGATCAAAATGATGATGGTCTGTTTCCATATTTATCTCTCACGTCTGTATGTCTGTGCTAGCATACTAGTACAGCATGTTAATGTTGTAAAGTTGTTTTTTAATTTAAATTTTGGATAATCCCTCTTCTCAAAAACCATTTTTTAGGCTTAGATAATATTCACTTTTCATGGAAAAAAATATGAATGCGCTTTTTTGGTTTCGTGACGATTTACGGCTACAAGATAATCCTGGTTTGTTCAAAGCCATCAACCAAGCAGACCGCTTAATCCTAATCTATATTTTAGACGAAACAACACCTTCTTCTGAACAATTAGGCGGCGCTAGCAAATGGTGGTTACATCAATCGCTTCAAAAATTACAACAAGATTTAGAGCAAAAAGGTCAAAGACTTATCTTAAAAAAAGGCAATCCCACTGAAATTTTAAACAAACTTGTCCACGATCAAAAAATTGAATCCGTATTTTGGAATAGATCCTACACGCCCCACTCTATTGCACGCGACACTTCTATTAAAACGGATTTAAAATCTAAAAATATTAATGTTCATACTTTTCCAGGCAATGTCCTCATTGAACCTTTTAATGTTAAGAATAAATCAGAAAAACCCTATCTTGTTTTTACCCCTTTTTACAAATCTTATTTAATGCATCCCTTTTTGGGCGAAGAACCTTTTAATATCCCACCTCATTTGCCTCAATGTTTCGATACCCTTTCATCATTATCCCTTGATGCATTGGGTCTTTTACCACAAGGACTTAATTGGGCAGATAGATTTCCAGATTATTGGATAGCTGGTGAAAAAGGTGCCTGGACACGTTTGCACAATTTTTTAAGTGAGGACCTTCAAAAATATCGCCTTAACCAAGATTTATCTCAAAAAACATCTTTATTATCGCCTTATCTACGGTGGGGAGAAATCTCCGTCAGGCGTCTTTATCACGAATTAACACACTTAAGTATTAAAACACCTT
The DNA here is from genome assembly GCA_030696155.1 of Alphaproteobacteria bacterium. Lineage (GTDB taxonomy): Bacteria > Pseudomonadota > Alphaproteobacteria > JAUXUR01 > JAUXUR01 > JAUXUR01. The sequence goes on from JAUYSY010000094.1 coordinate 10,117, forward strand.
CATTATCATCGGTTATTAGCGCTTTTCAACGCGAACTTATTTGGCGAGATTTTGCGTCCCATCTACTTTACCATTTTCCAAATACAGTCACAGAAAATCACAAACCTCAATTTAATGCCTTTCCCTGGATTCAACATGATGATTATTTTAAAGCCTGGACAAAAGGCAAAACGGGATACCCAATCGTTGACGCTGGCATGCGTCAATTATGGCAGACAGGATTTATGCATAATCGCGTTCGTATGATCGTTGGATCATTTTTAGTAAAACATTTACTCATTGATTGGCGATTCGGTGAAAGATGGTTTTGGGACACCCTTTTAGATGCGGATCTTGCCTCTAATATAATGAATTGGCAATGGGTTGCAGGATCTGGTGCTGATGCGTCACCCTATTTTCGTATTTTCAATCCACTTTTGCAGGCCCAAAAATTTGATCCTAAAGTTCAATATATCAAAGAATGGGTTCCAGAATTACGTGATGTAAATGATAAAGCAATTTTAGAAATGGATCATTTATTTGAATATACAAAAGGTGTTTATCCACGACCTATTGTGAAGCACGAAGATGCACGTAATAGAGCGCTTCTTGCCTATAAAAGTTGTCGCATTTCAATTTAAAGTTATTTCACTATAATCTTATGCATCCGCTGTAATTGCTAAATTTCTTATTTTTAGATAAAAGACATGGTTGATGCTAATTTTTTTTTAATTTTTATGTTAATTTAAAGTAATTGATTGCTATATAAGGAGTTTTGAAGTGATAGTAAAAAACAAACTTGCCTTATGTTCTGTTTTTATATGTTTTTTTACTATTTTTTTCACTAAAGCTCATTCATCAGATGATAGTGATTTTTATGAAGAAATAGAAGCTTATTTTCCTCAATTAAATAACAATGAAAGGATTGCTGGTGATAAAAAGAAATTTATCAATAAAGTTTTTTTTGATAAATTAGAAAATGTTTTTCTTTTAAATGCCAAAAAAAACATATTAGACCTTAGTGACAAAATCAATTTATCAAATTTTTTAAAACATTCTACATTGGATAAAACAACCATGATGAATTTGTTATTTGATAAAAAAATGCACAATGTAAGCATTTCTTTCGGCATATTATGTCACTTTTATGGTCTTTTGTCAGAAATAGAACATAATTTAGACCCTGATAAAAATAGCTTTATATCATTTTTAAATTATTTATTAATTTTAAACGATAATGATATAAACCTTGTTTCATTTTCTTCTTTAAAAAACAAAATAATTAGTTTTTTACCGTTAATTTCTAGCTTATATAGTGATTTTCAAACACATTACGAAGATTGGCATCCCGTGTTTACGTGCAATGAATTTTTAGAGCGTGATAATCCAAGTCTTTTATTAGCGATCGCATTAAGAAAAGTAAAAAATGATAAGGGTGAAGATCTAACAGAAGAAAATTTTCAAACTATTCTTGACATGATTAAAAGGAATGAGATTCATCACATTGATTTACAGGAAAAAAATATTGATGTTGATATGGCAGCAAGAATTGGTGAGGCACTGCAAAACAATGAATCCGTTGTAAGCCTTGATTTATATAGTAGCAACATTAATGATGAAGGCGTTAAAGCTATTTTGAGCAAATTAAATCTTAATTCAACGCTTACGCACATCGATTTATCATATAATCAAATTGGTGATGCAGGGGCAGCCTTTATAGGGTCTTTTTTAAAGAACAATAAATGTATTAAAAGCTTGAATTTAGAACACAATTTTTTTAAAAATCTTGGAACAATGAAAATTGCAAATGGATTGATTACAAATAAAACGCTAAAAAAAATCAGCTTAGCAGATAATGATATAAGCGATAAGGGATTAATGTCTCTTAAAATGGCTTTGTATGATAATGAAACGTTAAATTTTATTAATCTATTTGGATTAAATATATCAGAAAAATCACGTTTAAATTTTAATGAGTTGAAAAGAGTTAATTCAAATATTGATATTGTTTTTGAATAGCCCTCAGTTCAAAAAGCATTAAATAAATGCGTCAATCGATCAATTGTTGGATAATGTGTTAGATTGACATGTAAAGGTGTAACAGTAACCCAACCTTCCATTAATGCATCAAGATCGGTGTTATGCGCGAAGGTTTCATGCTGGACAACATCAAGCCAATAATAGGGAACACCAAAGGGATCGTCTCGTTTAATGGGCGGATTTGATAAATGACGTCTACCTTGTTGTGCTATTTTAAAGCCTTTGATGTCTTCCAATTCTTTATCAGGAAAATTAACATTTAAAAAAACATCGGGTGGCCAAGATAGATGTGCAACCTTTTGAATCAATTGAGGCAAATAGGTTTCGACATTTTCCCATCTGGGTTTATGCGATTGGCTGACTTCAAGGCTGACGGCAATCGACGGAATTCCTAGTAAAGTTGCCTCCATGGCGGCTGCAACCGTACCTGAATACGTAATGTGATCTGCAACGTTTCGGCCATAATTAATGCCTGAAATGACTAAATCTGGTTTTTTGTCTTTCAGGACTTCACACGTTGCCAACAATACACAATCTGTCGGTGTGCCATCTACGGCAAAACGTTTTGTATCCAATTGTTTGATGCGGAGCGGTCTTGTAATGGTTAAAGAATGACCGGCGCCGCTTTGCTCAAAAGTTGGTGCTACAACCCAAATATCATCAAAAATGCGTCCAAGAATTTCTTCTAGAACGTGAATACCAGGGGCGTAAGCACCATCATCATTCGACAGTAAAATACGCGCCTGTTTTAACACATCTAGGTTGGAGTTTCTAAACATTGGGTTTTATAACATCCATTTTCATATAAGAACGCAATGCTTCTGGAACAATCACTGAGCCATCTTCCTGTTGGTAATTTTCTAGGATCGCCACCATCGTTCTGCCAATGGCAAGACCAGAACCATTCAACGTATGCACAAAGCGATTATCTTTGCCTTCGTTAGGCTTAAAGCGGGTGCGCATGCGTCTTGATTGATAATCACCGAAATTAGAACAGCTTGAGATCTCGCGATAGCAATCTTGTCCAGGCAACCATACTTCAAGATCATATGTTTTTTTAGAACTAGGACTCATATCACCTGTTGAAAGCACCATGACTTGGTAAGGGAGTTCTAAACGCTGCAAAATTGTTTCTGCAGCCTTTGTCATGCGCTCATGTTCTTCTTGCGATTTATCTGGATGTGAAATCGAAACAAGTTCAACTTTTGTAAATTGATGTTGTCTGATCATCCCACGTGTGTCTTTACCGGCGGCACCCGCTTCAGATCTAAAGCAAGGTGAATACGCTACAAAGCGTAGAGGCAACTCGTCCTCTTTAAGAATTTCATTGTTCACAAGATTGGTGAGTGGCACTTCAGCTGTTGAAATAAGCCAATAACCATTAGTGGTTTGGAATAAATCTTCGGCAAATCGTGGCAATTGCGCAGCGCCATAAACAGCAATATCTTTAACAAGATAAGGCGGCGTTATTTCACGATAGTTAAATTCCATCGTATGAACATCAAGCATGAACGCCGCCAAGGCGCGCTCGAGTCGCGATAAAGCATCTGACAAGACAACAAAACGCGCGCCTGACATTTTGGCAGCGCGTTCAAAATCCATCATGCCGAGTTTTTCGCCAATATCGAAATGCTCTTTAGGTTTGAATGAAAAAGTCTTTGGTGTGCCTACTTTACGTAAAATAACATTGTCTTTTTCGTCTTTACCCGTTGGCACATCGTCATATGGAATATTAGGAATGACATCTAATAATGCATCAAGTTCTAAAGCTGCATTTTTATCCAAATTTTCAAGTTCTTGCACTTTGTTTCTGAGCGCTGTCATTTCAGCCATTAAAGAATCAGCTTGAATATCGCCTTTTTGTTTGGCAAGACCAATATCTTTAGAAATTGTATTACGTTGTTGTTGTAATGTTTGTAATTCAGTTTGAATATCACGACGTTTTATATCGAGTTCTAATAATTTTTTGGAAACAGATTGGGCGCCACGACGTGAAAGTGCATGATCAAGAGCGTCGGGGTTATCGCGGATCCATTTAATGTCTAACATAATTCTTCCATTCTTTAAGAGTCTTGGGTGGTTGTTTCAGTTATAATAACATTTTCAACAAGTTCGTCACGTTTCTTTTCAACGAAACGTGCTGCAATTATAGAGATTTCATAAAGCGCATAAAGAGGTATTGCAAGTCCTATTTGGCTGATCACATCAGGGGGTGTTAAAATTGCACCAACAATGAAGCAGCCTAAAAAGACAAATTTGCGGGATTTGGATAGGCTTTTGGCGGTCACAAGCCCTAAGCGCGTTAAAAGTACTAATATAACAGGCAATTGAAAACAAATGCCGAAAGCAAAAATAAGCTGCATCACCAGTGATAAATACTCGCTAACTTTTGCTTCCAAATGAATGGGGAGGCTACCCTCAACGCCTTTTGTTTCAAAGCTTGCGAAAAAATCCCAAGCGAGGGGGAAAATAAAGTAATAAGCAAGCGCTGCACCCATAAAAAATAGAATGGGGGATGCGATAAGGAAAGGCATAAAAACTTTTTTCTCAGCTTTATAAAGGCCAGGGGCTACAAAGCGCCATAATTGAAAAGCGATAAAAGGAAATGCAAGGCAAAATCCAGCCCAAAATGAAAGCTTCACATACATGAAAAAAGCCTCACCAAGACTTGTATAAATAAGTTGGTGGCTGCCTTTTTTGGCAAGAACGTCGGCTAAAGGATTAACTAAAAAATGATAGATTTGATCTGAAAAATAATAGCAAATACAAAAGCCTGTGAAAAGAGCCAAAAGACAATACATAAGACGTTGTCTTAACTCAACAAAATGTGCAATGAGTGTTAATTTTGCTTGTTCAGGATTCATTGGATTGATGTATCCTTTTTGGTATCATCTTGTTTCGCTTTAGATTTTGCAGCAATTTCATCGCGTGTCGGAAATTCATCCGTGGCTACATCGTTTAAACGATCAAGTTCCAATTTATCGGCATAGGTATACCAAGCTAACTTCACACCACGAATGAGTTGGCGTAGTTTTGCGACCCAAAAGCCTAAAAATTTCATCACCTTCGGAATATCTTTCGGTCCAATAATGACCAAAGCGATAATAAGGATCAGGAAGATTTCTGACCAGTTAAAATTAAACATATACTCGCATTCTTTCAAATGAGTAAAATTGTAAGTCATAATTCTATTGTTTCCCTGGACCAATGAGAGCCCAAAGGGCTCGAATGCGGATCCAGGGTCCAGAAATGATTATGATCGAAGATCATACACAATGCGTCATGACCTGCGGTCATGTATTTTAGTCTGGATCCTGGATCTGTGTATGAAGCTTCGCTTCAACACGTCCAGGAAAACTAGTAACTTGACGTATTTTTAGAGGATATAATCATTTCCATATTACGCACGTTACTTTACCCTAAAAAGAACAAAAGGAAAATTTTTTTCTATGCAAAAATTAATCAGCGTTATGTAAAAACAATACTTCTTTTCTCATTTCATAAATTGTTTTTTTGCCAGCTTCTGAAATTTGATTGTTGTCGTAATTAAAGGTAATCAAATTAGGCATTCCAGCTAGATTGATAGCGCCCT
>JAUYSY010000104.1 GCA_030696155.1 Alphaproteobacteria bacterium
TAGGATTGTCAATGAAAAGACGTATGCGGAATTAAACTATAGTGGATAAACATTGGAAGGATACATCGTCACGCCTCACTCATGTATATAAGGATACACTTCGTTCGTTGTTCCTTGTCTGCTTCTCAAGTTTATCAACTATATATGCGGAAAAACAACTGAATTAAAAGGAATTATTCTTTGATACTAGGATTAGGTAACGATTTATTGGATGTGAGGCGGATAACACCTCTTTATGAACGACATCAACAGCGTTTTTTGGATCGTGTTTATACACCCCTTGAGCAGGAATATGCTTTCCGTCAAAAAGATCCTATAAGACGTTTAGCCTTACGATTTGCGGCGAAAGAGGCTTGTGCGAAAGCGCTTGGGCTAGGATTGCGATCAGGTATCAAGATGATTGACATGGAAATTCGTGCAGAAGAAAATCGTAAGCCTTATTTAACGCTTCATAACCTTGCGCTGCAAATTATGCATGAAAAGACCCCGAATGGATTTTTGTCGCAACTTGATTTAGCGCTTTCAGACGAGCCACCTTATGTGATGGCAACTGTCATATTTTCTTGTATTAGGAATTTACCTTATTAATTTGTGTTGATGATTGATCTTGGTGTTGAGGTTTTTTTGTTTGGTATAAAGCTTTTCTTTAAATTTAAAGAAAAACAGTTCTATTTGGGATTGGATTTTTTTTTATCTATTTGAGTTTGAAATTGTTGTGCCCAATGCATTTTCTGATATTCTGAATGTATAAAAAATCCTATAGTATCATTATTAACTACTCCTGAATCTTTTAAATTTTTATATGGAGGCTTAAAAGAACCAGCAAAAAGAATTCCATGATTATCTAGATTAACATTATGCAGAGCAGATACTTTTTTCCTTAAATCGTTAAATGTTTTTACTTCTTCAAGATCAACCTTGATAGCACCTTCAGTCATAGGAGATGATGGTTCAACTTTTATTCCGTATTTTAGCTCTATAATCTCAGCATAAGCTTTAGGCAGCAAAAGCAATGTTTCTATTGAAAAAAAACATAAACAAAGAAAAAAGAATTTTTTCATGATTCCATCCTTTTGGTTGTTTTTGTGTAACGGTCACTATTTTATTATAATTTAAAGTTATATTTTTTGTCAAATTATAGGATAAGCAATTAAACTTATGGATAATGATATGGTTGCAAAACCTAGGCGTTGGTGAATAATTAATTTAAACAAATTGATAATTATTAAAATTTACTATATTTTTGTTTTTTTTAACATTTTGTATAAATTAATATTGTTGTATTGTTTTTTGTGTTTGTTATTTTTTGCGAATATAACGTCCACCGGGTCTATAACGTGATAGATAAGCGGGTGTTATAATTTCTAAAGGTGTTGGGCGAATGTTTAAAGCAGAAAGTCCAGGTAGGGTGCCAGAGCATATATTGTCAGATTTTAAAAGGTCCACTTGATCGGGTGTTAAAGGCTTGCCGGGAAAAAACTGAAGGATGTAACTTAAAAATTTGGCCACAGAAAAGGGAATAGGTATAAATTTATTTTCACGATTTATATCGTGAAGCATTTGGATCATTAATTCTTTAAATGTATAAATCTTGGGACCACCAAGTTCAAAAATTTGACCTTTTGTTTCATCTTTTGAAAGACAGGCGGCAATAAAATGTGCAATGTCATTGACGTAGATGGGTTGAAATTTTGTTTTACCGCCGCCAATAAGCGGTATGAAGGGTGATAATTGAGCCATTTTTGCAAAGCGATTAAAGAATTGATCTTCTGAACCGAAGACTACACTTGGTCTTAATATGGTGGCGTCAGGAAAGATTTTAACAATGGCGGCTTCACCTTTTGCTTTTGATTGAGCATAGATAGAGGGTGAATTTAAATTAGCGCCTAAGGCCGAGATATGAATAAGGCGTTCAACATTTTGTTTTTGGGCGGCAAGCGCAATATATTCAGCACCTTTATGGTGAATATCGTTAAAATGTGCATTCTTCGATTCTGATAAAATACCAACACAATTAATGAGAATGTCAGCATCCTTGGCGAGCGGATCTATTGTTTCAGGGGATGTTATGTTAAAGGCGATAGGTGTTATTTGGGCGACAGATCCCATAGGTTTTAAAAAAGCAGCTTCTTCAGGATAGCGTACGCCAACGCGAATAATGGCGCCTAATTCAGCTAATTCTTGAGTGATATAGCGTCCTAGAAAACCAGATCCACCATAAATTGTAATAACTTTGCCCTGCATTCTTGTTTATCCCCCTAATAATAAAATGCAAGATAAACAATCTTTTGGCAAGTGAAAGTTTAAAAAAGTAACAAAATTTTGTGTGAGTATTGCCTGTTTTCAATTCTTCGTGCAGAATAGACTCGTATTGTTTTAAATTGTGTGTGATGTTGAACTTTAAGTTTGACATAAACGAGATTAAAAAGATGTATGTAATTGCTTTCATCCTTCGTTTTCTTAGGCACAATATGAAATGATTTGAGTTAAAAATAAATTGAGGAAAAAAATGTCTACACAATCAAACACAGCGCGTAAAGTTCAAGAAAAAATGTCTTTTAATACGCTTCTTATTGAAGAAAAAGGTAATGTTGGGATTATCACATTTAATCGTCCCAATGCTCAAAATGCCCTTTCAAATGAGTTGACACAAGAATTAGGCATAGCTTTAGAGCAAAATGAAAATAATCCACATATTAGGGTAACAATCATAACAGGTGGTGAAAAAGTTTTTGCAGCCGGTGCCGATATTAAAGAAATGGCAGATAAAAATTATCCACAAGCCTATCAAGAAGATTTTATTACCAGAACTTGGGAAAAAATTAGTCAATGCCGCAAACCTATTATTGCAGCCGTTTCAGGTTATGCATTAGGTGGTGGTTGTGAAATTGCGATGATGTGTGATTTCATTATTGCATCTGATAGTGCTAAATTTGGACAACCTGAAGTGACCATTGGAACAATTCCTGGTGCTGGTGGCACTCAAAGATTGACACGCTTCATTGGAAAATCAAAAGCGATGGAAATGTGTTTAACAGGACGTGTGATTGATGCGCAAGAAGCTGAACGTTCAGGTCTTGTGTCTCGTGTTGTACCACAGGCTAAATTTGCGGAAGAAGTTCTTAATGTAGCGCAAAAAATATCAACTTTCTCTCAACCTTCTGTGTTCATGATTAAAGAATCTGTTAATCGTGCTTACGAAACAACGTTGTCTGAAGGTATTCGTTTTGAACGTCGTTTGTTCCAATCAACTTTTGCAACGAATGATCAAAAAGAAGGAATGGCTGCTTTTGTTGCGAAAAGACAACCAAATTTCAAAGACAATTGATCGATCAATCTGTGGGACAAAAAGTATACTTGGCTATCAACACATAATTGTTTCCCTGAATCAATGAGAGCCTAAATGGCTCGACTGCTGATTCAGGGTTGTGTGGAATTCTAAGAAAATCCCAGATCCCTCTACTTCCCGCGGTAAAACCCGCGGGATCTATAAAGCATTTAATGAAATAATAAATAATCAGAGATCTATTAAATTATCAATCTTCTTTTGTTTAATACTTGTTGTTTTCAGGTTCATCTTTTTTAGTATGCTCATTCCGTTCATAGTCTTTATAAGCAATATCAACATTGAATGGATTAAAGTTTTCATCAGGCAAATATGCCAGTTTTGCATGATGTAGTACATATTGATCGACGATGTCTTTTAAGACGCGAACGCCTGGAAAAGTATTTTTGTTAACGATTTCCTGTAGAACTTTTTCGTCCTCTTCTTTTATTTCTTCAGGTAGTCTATAGTTTTTTAATCCTTCTTTAAAAGTATTGAATGCTATAGGAAGTTGTTTTTCTATGGGCACGTTTTTAAATTCTATAACGGGAATTCTACTAAAAATTGCAGCATCTTTGGGTAAATTATTGCAGGCCATAATAATAATGGCTGAGGACATATCGATATCAAGATTGTAGATTTTAGCAGATTTATAATATAGCTGATTTTTTTCACATACATTTGTAAAAAAATCACGAAACGCAAAGTGATGTTTATTGTCTTTATCTAGGCAGCAATCAAATTCGTCTATAAACAAGATATTATTCAGATGATTGTTTTCTTTATGTGAAAATAAATCAAGCATTATTTCATGATCGTCAGTATCAATATTTTGAGCAATCATTTTTTCTGCTCCAGATGAGGATGGCTTGAAGTAAGTCATTGAAAGCTCAAGAATTTCAGCAAGTTTTTGGGCTAGGTGTGTTTTGCCTGTACCTGGTGAACCATAAAAACAAATAAT
>JAUYSY010000105.1 GCA_030696155.1 Alphaproteobacteria bacterium
AATAACACCTACAATTCATGCAGGACGCAGAGTTGACATTGATATAACTCAAAAAGTAACAGATGCTGTAAAGACAACAGTAAGTGGCATTGATTCGCCAACCATCAACAAAACTGAAGTAACAACAAAACTATCATTGTCAGATGGTGAATCTATATTAATGGCTGGCTTTATAAGAAACAAAAAAACTCTTTCGAAAAGTGGCATTCCATTTCTAATGGACTTACCTGCTATTGGTAAGTTATTTAGATCTGATGAAGATCAAGACATTAAACAAGAAATTATTTTAATGATCACGCCTTACATTGTAGATTCAAGTCAAGAAGCTTCTGACGTTACGAATGCCTTCAAAAGTCGTTTAGACTGGCTTGATTCGGACGTTCCTGCAGAACCTATAGTAAGAAGACAGCGTCATAATTCGATTTTTTCGGATGAACAACCATTAGTGACACCTCCAGGATCAGTATTATCATTTCCTGTAACCATCCCTGCAGAACCTTTGTAAATCTAATTTCTTACCTGTTCAGGCGAACACAAAAAGGCAATCCCTTTTGTTCCCTGAATAGGTTAGGCATATTTATTAAATTACACACATGCAAATCCTTCCTTAATGAGACATAACCTGCTATTTTGATTATATTCGTTCAAAACGCTAACGGTTATATATAGTTTTCGCTTTAAATTAAGAGAAAGTATGAGGAATGAGGTGTGGTCTTTACCTACATGATAGCTGTTTGACATCCTATTAACCTAAATGGAAAATACTATACTTAAACATCTGCTTGAAAGCTATGTTCTCCCCACATCGTTATCGCGAACCCACGTTAAGGGGTGTGGCGATCTCAATTTTTCAAGAAGATTGCCACGGGGCCCCTTTTTAAATTTGGGCCCCTCGCAATGACGACGGAGGGAAGATTGCTACGCAGCTCCACTGCTTCTAATGAACAAGATTAATTATTGTTTTAAAACAATATGTTGGTTTTGTTTTCCTGAACGCGTTGAAGCGGAGCTTCATACGCAGATTCAGGATCCAGACTAAAATACATGCTCGTAGAGCATGACAAATTTAATTGAATTGTGTCATGATCTTCGATCATGATCGTTATCTGGACCCTGAATCTGTACTCGAAGCTTTTCTTCTCGCCTGTTCAGGGAAACAATTGTACTGCTAACTAAAAACTATTATTAAGGTTAAGAATGTCGATAAATCCTATGCAAAACACACCACAAGATGATTTACTTTCAAGCCTAAATGGTGAACAACGCAAAGCTGTTGAACATCTTGATGGCCCCGTTTTAGTACTCGCAGGCGCAGGCACGGGTAAAACAAAAGTCTTAACCTCTCGTCTATCTAATTTGTTATTTCAAGGCAAAGCACGTGCCTTTGAAATACTTGCCGTTACCTTCACCAATCGTGCTTCGCGCGAAATGAGAGAGCGTGTTGGCCATATGGTCGGTAATGTCGTTGAAGGTTTATGGCTTGGGACATTTCATTCGATTGGCACACGCATTTTAAGACGCCATGCCGAATTGCTTGGCTTTAAATCAAGCTTTTCGATTTTAGATGCAGATGATCAATTGCGCCTAGTTAAACAATTGATCGAAGCAGAACATATCGATGATAAAAAATGGGTCCCTAAATCCATTCTAGGCCAATTTCAACGCTGGAAGGATCGCGGTCTTACACCAGAACGCGTATTACAACAAGGTGGTGAAGATTCTTATTTAGGTCATTTATACAAATTGTATCAAGAAAGACTTCAAATCCTGAACGCTATGGATTTTGGTGATTTATTGCTTCATTGTTTAACGCTGTTTGAATTACACCCCGAAATATTATCTCAATATCAAACAATGTTTAAATATATTTTGGTGGATGAGTATCAAGATACAAACGTTGCGCAATATTTATGGCTTCGTCTTCTCGCCCAAAAACATAAAAATATGTGTTGTGTCGGTGATGATGATCAATCTATTTATTCCTGGCGCGGCGCTGAAGTCAAAAATATACTGCGTTTTGAAACAGATTTCCCGGGCTGCTTGGTTGTCCGCCTTGAGCAAAATTACAGATCAACAGGCCATATCTTAAGCTGCGCTTCAGCACTTATTTCACATAATGAAAACCGTCTTGAAAAAACATTATGGACCGATGTCGATGGTGGCGAAAAAATTACTGTACGTGGCGTTTGGGATAATGAAGATGAAGCGCGTTTTGTCCTTGATGAAATTGAAACGCTGAATCATCGAGGCCACAAACTCCACCAAATCGCGATCCTTGTTCGCGCTGGTTTTCAAACCCGTGCATTTGAAGAACGTTTCATTAAAATCGGTCTCCCCTATAAAGTTATTGGCGGCCTACGTTTTTATGAGCGTCAAGAAATCCGCGATGCAATCGCCTATATGCGCGTCCTTGTGCAACCTGATGATTCACTTGCGTTCGAGCGCATTTTAAATGTGCCCAAACGTGCTATTGGACCACAAAGTGTTCAAATGCTGCATAATTTAGCACGAGAGCAAAAAAAATCACTTTACGCTATTGCCTATGAATTGGTTGAAACCGATGAATTACGCCCACAAGTCAAGCGTAATATGAAAAAACTCATCGATGATTTCGAGCGTTGGCGCGATCTTTTAAATTACACAGACCACGCGAATCTGACCGAGCAAATGCTCGATGAATCAGGCTATACATCGATGTGGCAAAATGATAAAACCCCCGAAGCTCCAGGCCGCCTTGAGAACTTAAAAGAATTAATGCGTGCTTTAAGTGAATTCGAAAATCTGCAAGGATTTCTAGAACATGTGAGCCTTGTGACCGAACGCGCTGAAAAAAATTCAGGCGATGAAGTAATCTTAATGACGCTTCACAGTGCCAAAGGCCTTGAATTTGAAACAGTTTTCCTACCAGGTTGGGAAGAAGGCGTGTTTCCACATCAAAAATCACTCGATGAAGGTGGTTCTTCAGCACTTGAAGAAGAACGTCGTTTGGCTTATGTGGGATTAACGCGCGCTAAGAAAAAAGCATTCATCACTTATGCTGCCAATAGACGTATGTATAATCAATGGCAAAGCGCCTACCCTTCCCGTTTTTTAGCTGAACTCCCCAAAGAAAATATTATCGAGTCCTCACCACGCGGTGTCGCCTCTCCTTACAAAAACAATGATAATAGTTCCTATAATCGAGAACCCTCTTATGGTAATAACAGATCTTATGGATCCAGTGCGCCACAACGTCAACTTAAACCACCTGTCTATGGTAGCAGCTCAAATACCGGACATTATGATTGGGAAGTATTAGCGCCTAAAGATTCTGGCTATAAACCCGGCGATCACGTTTTCCACGAAAAATTCGGCAATGGGACAGTTTTAGGGACAGATGGTCAAAAATTAGATATCGATTTTGGTAAGGGTGGTATTAAAAAAGTAATGGCGAATTTCGTTAAGAAGGTATAAAAAATTATTAAAAGTAAAGGGGCACATCATAATGCCCCTTTATAAAACTAATCATCTAATTTTGATCTTTTAGGTGCGTTATCATCATCAGACGAAGAATTTTCACACCCAATCTCTTTTCGTTTACCAAACATAATATTCTCACTTAATGTCATGTCTTCTTGTAAAATTTCATCTTGATATTCCTCATTATCCTCATAAATCGCATCTTCTATAGCCTCATCAAAGAAAACGTTGGATTTTCCATTTTGATAAAGATCCAACAAATATTGAGCAACCGAAGGTGTTTTCGGCGTTGGAACATCAAATAAACGCGGTGTGTTTGGCTCAAGAGACGCATCAATAAGAGCCTGAATTTTAGCATCACTAAATAATTGGATTTTATTTAAAAGCTCTTGTTGTACGTTTGGATCCCCTTGCTGAGCCAACAACTTTTTACGTTGACGATATTTTTTCTGAGATTCTCCAATACGTTCTTTATTGTTTTGATAATATTTTTTCTGAGATTCTTTATATGCATCAGATTGTTGATATTTTTTCTGAGATTGCTTACATTCTGTTTTTCTATAATTTACAATTCGATCATGTCTTGGTCGGATAAAGTCATTTACACCATCTTGATTTAGTTCTTCAGCTTCCAAAAGAATAGCAACAAGATTTAATAACGCCCCTTTATTTTGTTTTGGAAATTTTTTATCAAATTCAAAATTAATTTGAGTCTTATTTTTATTTTTTTTGATCTTCGCCAAAAGAGGTAAATATTTACCTTCTTTTTCCTTACGAAATTCGTTGATTGTCTCTTCTGTTTTTACCCCCCCTTCAATTTGTTTTTCAGCCAATTCATCAATATAAACCTTAAGATAGAGAGGCGTATTTTCAGTATATTCATAATCAGGTAGAAGCGCGTCACTAAAAGTCGCATTCAACACCAATAAAACAAACAAAAAGTTCTTTACTGCTTTTTTTAACATAATTTCTCCATTTAACAAAAAAATAAAAATATTTGAAAACTTATATAAAGTATCACAAAATTTTGTTAAATTCAACAAAATTATAAATGTAATTACATTTACAATGAATTATACTTAAAAAAATAAATTTTATTTAATTTTATGAAACATACTTTAATTATTAAAAAAATAGCACGGCATAATATATAGTTAAATGACTTGAAAACACTACAGGTGAACGAACACCACCCCTCCTTCGCACCTGCTTCCATATCATTGCCCATCAGTGTGAACCTGAATTTGAAAAATAGTGAATTAATGCACCATAACGTCAACTTAAATCACCCCCCTTATAGCACTAATTCAAATACAAGCCATTATGATTGGGAAGTATTAACACCTAAAAATTCTAGATATAAACTCGGCGATCAAGTTTTCCACGAAAAATTCGCAATGAGACAGTTTTGTTTTAGGTACAGATGGACAAAAATTAGATATTGATTTGGGAAAGTTGGCATTAAAAAAGTAAGAGCGAATTTCGTTAAGAAGAGGAGAATTTTAACAAATTATTGACAAGAACTCAAAAATAAAATCACATAAAATCAATGAGTTCGTTATTAGAAGCGACATAATCACGTAATATCTCAAAAATCAAATTTATCTTAAATCCATTTTTCTGAACCCTGCTTTATTGTCCACAATAGCAAAAACTTAATATTTTGCACAAAGTAATTATCTTTTTTTATTTATCAAAAGGTTAACACAGCCCAAATATTAGGACAAATATATTGACATAGTAAAAATATTATTGTATTATTTTTTTATTAGAGAATATATTTTTGCTCTAATACATTTTACCATTACTAAGATTTAATATTTTTACAAAAACAATACATTATGTGTACAAATTTGGAGATACAAATGAAAAAAGTATTTATACTACTTACAACTTTACTTTCAATAAACGTAATTACTTATGATACAAACGCATCAGACTTTGAAATTCATACAAAATGTCCAAAAAAATTAACAAACACTCAATTAAACGAAATTTATTACAATAATAAAACAGCAATTGGAAATTACATATTTGAAGCTGAAAACCATGAAGCGTTCAAGACTGCAATGCCAGGTACATTTCAAAAAGCAACTATGTATGGAGAAGGAGGGACTATTCAATCAACTCAAAAACTTATAGATTCTACTTTTTTTGAAGGTTATGAGTCAGAAGGGTATGACGAAGTCGCCCCCCTCACATGCACGTATGAATACGAAACGGCTTTAGGATACACCTATTCTTTCTCTATCAAACGGATTATTCCTGACGAAGTTGTTCGTGCCTACAATTATTTTGGACTTCTTCCAGACGAAGAAACGCCATTAACCAAAGTAAGACAAACACTTGTTGATACATTCGTTGCAAATGGACTTAGAAATGAGGCACTCCCTAAAATAAAAATCATTTATGATTTTTTAGGCATTCGTCCACGTTCTTTACTTGAAGAAATCACATTTAATATAAAAAACCATAAAGTTCAATTAGATCAATTTTTAAAATCTCAAGCTTATCAGTATTGGAAAGGTCATCAATTGGCAATAGAAGAAAATAATAAACGAAAAGAGAGAGAACAAATTCAAAAAGAATGGGATGAACTACAATAATCTAACAAGCATATAGACCCTTCAATGTAACCCGAAGGGTCTTAAACCACCTAAACATTTTCTTAAAACTTAAAGTATTTATATTAAAAAAAAACAAACATTCCAGAATTCAATAACACCACTATATTAGGCCAAAATGAATTAACATGTATTTGGGGATCCGTATTTGGTTTAAATAAAGATTTACTTTTGTGACAACAACATTCCTTTTTTCAATTCATATATTTTTGTACTTATCATTTTTAAAAACGATTCATCATGAGACACAACCAAAAGCGTCAAACCCATAGCGTTTAACTTTTTAATCAATTGAACAACCTCGCCAATGGATTGCGCATCTAAAGCAGATGTTGGCTCGTCCAACAACAACAAATCAGCCTTTGACGCCATGGCACGTAAAATAGCCACACGTTGTTTTTGACCGCCTGACAAAGTATGCGGCATAACTTTTGCTTTATCCTCTAACCCAAGCTCTTTAAGTAAGCTAAGCCCCTCCATTTCCGCTTGTTTCTTCGGTATTTTCAAGACATGCCTCATGCCATAGGTAATATTATCAAGCACATTCATATGCGGAAATAATTGGAAATCTTGCAAGATCAAACACACTTTTTCCTGACATAAGATAGAGCCCTTATCATAAGATTCAAAACCCTGGATACATCTTAAAAGTGTTGATTTACCACATCCTGATGGCCCCATAAGACCAACAATTGATCCTTTTTCAATCGTAAGACTGATATTATCTAAAATTGTTTGGTCCTTAAAATGCTTAGATACATTTTGAAGCTTAAGCATAATGCCACCTTTTTTGAATATAATTGAATATAAATGTTAAAATCTGAACCAACAAATAATAAGACAAACCTGCAATACATAAAGGTTTAAAATAATTAAATTGCTCAGCCGCTAAATATTGCGCGCGACGCATAATATCGACTTCACCAATAACTGAAATAAGAGCCGTTTCCTTCAAAAGTGTAATCACTTCATTGGCTAATGCTGGCATCATTCTGTTAAGCACCTGCGGCAGAATAATATCTTTCCACATTAAAAAAGATGAAATATGAAGCGTTTTAGCGGCTTCAA
This sequence comes from Alphaproteobacteria bacterium, assembly GCA_030696155.1. GTDB lineage: Bacteria > Pseudomonadota > Alphaproteobacteria > JAUXUR01 > JAUXUR01 > JAUXUR01. The sequence continues at coordinate 7,152 of JAUYSY010000105.1, forward strand.
ATTGTCCTTTAGGAATACTTTTAATGCCTGCCCAAATAATTTCGATCATATAAGCCGCAGAATTTAACCCGAGCGCTAAAATACCGGCTTCGAAAACACTTAAGTTAAAACCAATAAGTTCGGGCAACACAAAATAAGCAAAACTTAATTGGAGTAAAAGTGGCGTCCCCCTAAAAACAGAAATAAAAAAATTAATCAAGTAAGGTCTTTTGCTTAAAAATTTTAAGATGCCTAATAAAATGCCAAGCGAAAAACCAATTAATAAGGACACAACCGTGTATTGGAGCGTGACACCCACGCCCCCCAAAATATAAAGAATATCATTGTACATTTGTATCAATCCATTTTTTGGTCAATTCATCCATTACTTTTTTTTCTTTTAAGTTTTTAAGCGCTACATTAATCTTTTCTTTTAAAGGCGATTGTTTACGCATGGCAATGCCACATCCATTATCAATAAACCCAATTATTTTATAACCAAGATTTGGATTAGCTTTTGTAAAGGCTTTAGCTTGTGGTTCGCTAATAATAACAGTATCAATTTTGCCTGTTTTTAAAGCTTCCACCAACATATTATTACTATCAAGGGGTACAATATTTGCAGCATCCCCAAACTTTTTCTTAGCCCAAACTTCCATCGTGCTGCTCAATTGAACGCCCATCGAATGATTTTCCAACGAATCTACTTGCTTATCTTTTCTAAAAATATAGGCCAATTGATCATTGAAATAAATGTCTGAAAAGTCAATTTCCTTTAACCGTTCTTCGGTCGCTGTCATCCCCGCCATCACAATATCGATATGATCTTTTTGTAACGCTGGAATTAAACTATTAAAAGACATTTCCTTGAATTCAATTTCCATATTGAGCTCTTTACCTATGTATTCAGCAAGATCAACGTCAAACCCTACCAGCTTCCCTTTTTCCATATATTCAAAAGGTGGATAATCTGCTGACATTCCAACCCGTATTACATTTTCATCTTTATCTTTCTGGCAGGCAGAAAGACCTAAAAAAAGACCTAAAAGCATTAATTTTTTCATCATAGCCTCATCTTGCATATTTATTCAATATAGTGAATATATATTCATTGATTGCTTTTGTCAAGCAGAAAGAGTATATATTCATGTATGTGAATATTATTCATAAAAGGGAGTTTAAAATGAGTGCTGACAACATCGATTTTCTAATTTTGCAACTTATCACCAACAATGAAATTCATGAACAAAGTCAGCTGCAAACTTTCTTAAAAGAAAAAGGGCATATTATCCCTCAAGCAACCATTTCGCGTAAACTTAAAAAACTCAATATTCAAAAAATTGGTGCAAGTTACAAAAAAATTGAAGAAACGCAGTGGCAAACACCCAAAATAATTGGTATCAAAGTTGCAAAACCAAATCTTGTAGTCCTTCACACAGACCCCGGTCAAGCCAATGCTGTTGCCATCCAAATTGATAAACAATACACGCTTAACCCCTATATTGAAGGCTCTATGAAAAAACTCATTGGCACTATTGCAGGCGACGATACTATTCTTCTTATTATCGAAGAAGAAAAATACATTCAAGATATTATTGATATTTTACAAGAAAAATTTGGATAAGTTATTATTCACTTAATAAATAAATGTTTTAATTCATTTCAAAAATACATAAATTTAGTACATATTAAGTACAATAGTGTTTTTTAAAAATAATCGAACTAATGAAACAATAAAAATTACTCTTCCCACTCGTCATTGCGAGGGGCAAAGCCCCGCGGCAATCTAAAAATACTCAAAACAAAGCAAATAGTTGCATTATAAATTTAAGATTGCCACACCCCCTTCGGGGGTTCGCAATGACGAAATACTTGCATTAACAGCTCTTAATTTTAAACAAAATAAGTTCGATTTTTAATAGAAAATACTAAAGTTTCGACCTTACGGAATTTAATTGGACATATTATAAATCTATTTATTATTTATTTTTCTCTAAATATATTTTATAAGCAGCAAGAAACCCTGCTAAAGATATTTCATCTTCGGTCAATGTATCTTTTGCTGATTTGCCTTTAATTTTAATCAGCGACCCTTTTTTCATGGCCTCAACCATCGCCTTATCTGTTTTATCATCGGGTGCCCAAGCGCGCTCCCCTTGGGTAAAAAAGGTAAACTTTTTATTATCTTGAAAAACAAAATCTACTTGGCTATTCGTTTTATAGGTATAACCCGCTGCAAAGCTTACGATATCTTTACCAGTTTTCAGATCACCTTGTCTTGAAATTAAAAGATAAACTTGACCTCTTTTATCATATTTACCTATCGATTTTTTAGGGGATCCAATCATATAGGCTTGTCTTTTGCCTTTATCCACTAATTCTTGAACAATCCAATCCTTATATTGTCCAATTAATTTTACAGGCTCTTCTTTTTTATTTTCAGGTTTTTTCTGAACTATATTCTTAGAAGGGGCATTTTTAGAAGGAACACTTTTAGAAACTACAGCTTTAGAAGCTAAATTTTTTGTAGTAGGCGCTGCATCAACAACAGACGAAAAACAAACAATAAAAAAAACATATGATAGAAAGCGCATTTAAAAACAAACCTTAAGATTGTAAATCAGTAATATTTTCGTACAAATCAAGTGCTTCCGGATTTGCCAAAGCTTCCTTGTTTTTAACAATTCGACCATGGACAATATCTCTCACCGCAAGCTCTACAATTTTGCCACTTTTTGTTCTTGGAATATCGGCAATTTCGATGATTTTTGAAGGCACATGACGTGGCGATGCATTCAATTTAATCTTATTTTTAATAAGGTCAACCAAATTTACATCTAATTTTTTACCTTCTTTAAGTTTTACAAATAAAACAACACGTACGTCACCATGCCAATCTTGGCCAATCGCCAAACTTTCTAGCACATCGTCAATTTGTTCAACCTGTCTATAAATTTCTGCTGTCCCTATACGCACGCCCCCTGGATTCAAAACAGCATCCGATCGCCCATAAAAAATCATGCCACCATGCATGGTTAATTCAACATAATCACCATGCGCCCATAAATTTGGAAAAGACTTAAAATAAGCATTCTTAAATTTTTCACCGTCCGGGTCATTCCAGAAATATAAAGGCCTTGCTGGAAATGGTTTCGTACAAACAAGCTCCCCTTTTTGTCCGACAATGGATTTACCCTCATCATCAAACACGTCTACTGCCATACCCAAACCACGGACTTGCAATTCACCACGATACACCGGCAAAATAGGACAGCCCAAGGCAAAACAAGAAACAATATCAGTGCCACCCGAAATAGAAGCCAAACAAATTTCTTCCTTGATATTAGTGTACACAAAATCATAAGATTCGGGCACCAAAGGCGATCCTGTCGACATCATCATACGCAACGACATCAAATGGTAACTATCAATGGGTTTTAAATGTATTTTTTTCAGGGCTTCAATATATTTAGCTGAACATCCAAAATGCGTCATTTTTTCGCTTTGTGCCAAATCAAATAAGATATTACCCTTAGGAAAAAAAGGTGATCCATCATATAAAAGCAAGCAAGCCTGGGACGCAAGACCTGTTACAAGCCAATTCCACATCATCCAACCACAAGTTGTAAAATAAAAAAGACGATCATCTTTTTTAACGTCACAATGTAATTGATGTTCTTTCAAATGCTGTAAAAGCGTTCCCCCTGCCCCATGCACAATACATTTTGGCACACCTGTTGTCCCAGACGAAAACATAATATAGAGCGGATGATTAAAATCAAAACGTTCGAATATAATCTCTTTTGATTCTAAAGGGGTTACAATATCTGACCAAAATTCGATTTTAGGATGATGTTGCAATTTTTCAACAATTGATGCATTCCCCATATAATTAACAATAAGAATTTTACTTAAGGAAGGTAATCGATCTAAAAGCGCTAAAATTTTATCGGAACAATCAATAAGCTTGCCATTATAAACATAAGAATCCACGGCGATGAGTATTTTTGGCTCAATTTGACCAAAACGATCAACAATGCCTTCAATGCCAAAGTCCGGCGAACAAGATGACCAAACAGCACCCATTGAACTTGCACCCAGCATGGCGATAATTGTTTCAGGCATATTCGGCATAAAAGCAGCAATACGATCATTAATGCCGATGTTGTTATTTTCTAAATAAGATCTAAATTTTGATGTTTCGTCATATAATTCTTGATAATTAATATGTTTTTTAACACGATTTTCACCCCAAAAAACAAGTGCTTTTTGCGTGTCCCTTCGTCTTAATAAATTTTCAGCAAAATTAAGTTTTGACTCTTTAAACCAAATAGAGCCTAAAATGGTGCCATCCCCTGATAAAACAGGACCTTTTTTTTCACCTATAACACCACAAAAATCCCACAAATCAGACCAAAAATCAGAATACTCAATTGACCATTTATATAATTGTGCATAATCTTCAAAATCAGTATGATGCCGTTGATTTACAAAAGACATAAAATGACGCAGATTTGACTTTTTAATTTGTTCTTGTGTTGGCTGCCAAATTGCGTTTTCCATTCTTTCATTCCTAAAGCTGAAGAACCATCAGAGAAACCTAAATAATATTAAGCACCTCAAAATGTAAGTGAATCTAAGTTTGATCATCATAATTTAACTTTTCTTATTACGCAATCGCAGGATACAAGGATATTTTTTTAAATTTAAGAATAGTCAGTTATTAACAAAAAATGAAAACTTTTTTCTTAAAAAAAACAAAAAAAATACTTTGTTTAAGTTTTTTATTTAACAATTAATCAAATTTCTAAAAAAAAACCAACGATCAATAGACATTTTCATATATTTTTATTGTAAAAAAAAAGTCAGTTGAACTGACTTAAAAAATGTTTTATATTAAACTATAATAATGTCTTACGTTAGAAAGGCCAAGAAAGAAATACAATGATCAACGAAATTTTATACCCACCGATTGAACCATACCGCACCGGATTTCTTCCTGTAGGTGATGACCATCAACTTTTTTGGGAAGAATGCGGTAATCCTGAAGGTGTGCCAATCCTATTCCTTCATGGTGGGCCTGGATACTCCTGTACAGAAGATCATCGAAGATTTTTTGACCCAGATCATTATCGTATTATTCTTTTTGATCAGCGTGGTGCTGGTAAATCGACACCTCATGCCTCAATTAAAAACAACCAAACAAAAGATTTAATTGATGATATTGAAAAATTAAGAATTTTCTTCAAGGTTGATTCTTGGATTATTTTTGGCGGCTCTTGGGGAAGCACGCTTGCTTTATGTTACGGTATTGATTACCCCAATCGCATCAAAGCTTTTATATTACGTGGCGTATTTTTAGGCGAGCACGATGAAACAGAATGGTTCTTTACTGGCATGGGTAAATTTAACCCAGAGGCTGGCATTGACTTCATGAGCTTTTTGCCTGAAAACGAACGTGATAATTATCTTGAAAACTATTACAATCGCCTTAAAAATACAGATCCTAAAATTCATCTACCAGCAGCACTCGCTTGGCATAATTACGAAAATCGTTGTGTTTCACTAGTGCCTGTCAGCAAAATAGATAAAAGCTCTTCTGATTATTTAGCACCTGCTTTGATTGAGGCGCATTATTTTTATAATGACTTTTTCATTAAAGACGCGCCCATTCTTGAAAATTTAGATCAGATCAAAGATATTCCAACCATTATTGTTCATGGTCGTTACGATATTGTCTGCCCCCCCATCACTGCCTATAAATTAAAACAAAAAATGACTAATTCTAAACTTATTTATGCTGACGATTCTGGTCATTCAGCTTTTGAATCAGGTCTTGCAAAAGAATTAGTGATTGCGACTAACGAATTTAAATCTATTCGTTAGACTTTATCGTGAGTGCGCGCATTCATAATAAATCCTAATGAAATAAAAGTGGTTACCAAAGATGCCCCACCGTAAGATAAAAGCGGCAGGGGCTCTCCAACCACGGGCAATATCCCCATAACCATCGCCATATTAATAAAGACATAACAGAAAAAGCCTGTTGTCATCCCCAAAGCCGTTAATCTTGAAAATTGCGTTGTAGCTGTTAATCCAACTTTATATCCATAAGCAATTATTAGAAAATACAAAAAAATAACACTCGCACCACCGATAAAACCAAATTCTTCTGAAAGCATTGTAAAAATAAAATCTGTTTGTTTTTCAGGCAAAAAGTTAAGATGGGATTGAGATCCTTCTAAAAAACCCTTACCTGTCAAACCACCTGACCCTAAAGCAATTTTTGATTGTATAATGTGATATCCCGTTCCCAATGGGTCGCGTTCTGGATCCAGAAATGTCAAAATACGCTCTTTTTGATAGGGTCGTAAAAAATGCCACGCAATGGGAATAGATGCTGCAATCATTACACTAGCCCCCACAAACAATCTTTTTGCAGCACCTGATAAAAAAACAAGCGCAACACCAACTGACAAGATAATAAGAGCCGTTCCAAGATCTGGCTGTCTCATGACGAGCGCAACAGGGATAAGGCATAATATAAGAGGCACAATCAATGTTGCTATATAGCGTGCTTGATGTATATGAACATTATGATAGTAACGTGCTATTGCAAGAATAACGGCAACACGCATAATTTCGGAAGGTTGAATATTAAGAACACCAATTTTAATCCAACGTTGTGCCCCCATGCCTATATAACCTTTAATTTCAACAGCTAGAAGCAAAATCAATGCAAAAGCATATAATAAGTAGGCACATTTATACCAAAAATGAGTATCTATGAAAGTCACAATAATAAAAGCCACTAAAGCAATACTTAAATGAACAAGTTGTGTCGATGCCCATGGGTCCCACTCACCATTGGCTGCAGAATAAAGCATTAAAATACCAATAGATGCAATCGAAAGAATAACAAAAACAAAAGGAAGTGAAATTTGTTTGATCTTATACCAAAAACTATGCTCTGTTTTTGAAAAATAATGCTTAGACATTTCCTTGTCCTTGGTCTGTCTTTAATTTTGAAAGTTCTTGTGCTTTCAAAAGAATATCACGCACAACAGGTGCCGCAACAGAACCACCACCACCACCATGTTCGATAAGCGTAAAGGTTACAAATTGAGGATCATGCACGGGCGCATAACCCACAAACATTGCATGTTCTCTATCCTGCCAAGGTCTATCTTTACTTTTATGAAGCCCCTTTTTACGATCCTCAAGCGAAATACGTTTCACCTGCGTTGTTGAACTTTTACCAGCCATTTCGAAACCTTTTTGCGTAATACGTGACCTATAGCCAGTACCACCTTCAATATTTGTTACTCTATTAAGCGCATCAAGCACAATTTTGCGGGAATTTTCTGAAATATTAAGCGGTTCAAAAACTTGATAAGCTTTTGGTTTTATAATGCCTTCTTCAACACTATCTTGGTGAAGTTTTGGATTAATACATTTACCACTTATAATACGTGTCATCATAAGCGCTAATTGAAGCGGCGTTGCCAATAAATAACTTTGGCCAATACCCATCATCATTGTTTCACTTTTATGCCAAGGCTGTTTATATTTTTTTCTTTTCCACAATGCATCTGGCACAAGCCCTGCTTTTTCACCAGGTATGTCAATACCAGTCATATCACCGAGTCCCAATTTCTTAGCCATATCAACAATCGATTTTACACCTATACGATCAGCAATCGTATAAAAATAAACATCACACGAGCGTTGCAATGCATCAACTAAATTAAGAGAGCCATGTGAAGTGTAACAATGTAACTTATGATTGCCGCATTCTACATGTCCATTACACGAAATACGTTCTGTAGGAGACACAACATTTTTTTCAAGACCTGCAAGCGTTACGACTATTTTAAAAATGGAACCAGGTGCATAATTGCCTGCAATAACACGATTAATAAGCGGCGAATACATATCAGTCGATAGGTTTTTCCAATCATCTGTTCTAATGCCATTTAAAAATAAATGTGAATCATAACCAGGACTTGAGGCGAGCGCCAAAATCTCGCCATTTTTTGCATTGAGGGTCACGGATGCCGCTGGCATATCGCCCAATCGTTGATACGTAAATTCTTGAAGATCATAATCTAGCGTAAGCGTCATTAATTGCCCTTTTTTAGGCAAAGATGTTTCAAGTTCACGCACGACGCGACCACGCGCATTGACCTCGACTGTTTTATATCCAAATTCACCTTGCAATAAAGCATCATATTGTTTTTCAATACCTGATTTACCAATACGTTGTTCTGGTGAACAAAAATTATTTTTGTCCTGCTCTTCTTGTGACATAGGACCTATATACCCTAAAATAGAGCATAAAACGGGACCGTTTACATATTGTCTTTTTTTATACTTATCAATTAAAACACCCGGTAAATCTGCTATTTTTGTCTCAATTTTAATCACATCTTCCCACGATAAATCTTCTATTAAAAGTAAAGGGAAATTTTGTTTTAATCTAAGTTTTTTATACAATTCTTCATAAGATTTATCAATTTTAATAATTTCTTTTAAAATCTGATAGCTTTCTTTGAAGTAATTCATTTGATCAGGCATAAAAAGCAATCGGTAACTTTCATGACTCATTGCCAATGGTTTACCAAAACGATCAACGATCATGCCTCGCTCTGGCAATAAGGGCCTTGTTGATATTCTGTTTTCATCGGCCAATGTTTTATATTTCTTACCATCAATAATTTGTAGATAAAACAACCTACCAAGCAACATTGATAAAAGACCAATTTTTCCTGCACCTAATAACAATGATCTTCTTGTCAATAATTCTTTTTGAAGTTTATCAATAGACATTACAAATCACTATTCTCTGAAATGTTCAGGGTTACGTTGAAAAGAACACATTAAGGAATAAGCAATCGGAAAAAATAAAACACTTGTTATATAATTTAATAAACATTCATAGAATGATAAAAATTGTTTTTGAATAATAAAGTTTACACTAGATTCAAAAAAACAAAATAATATCATAAGATACATAAATTTTTGCCAAAGACTAAAAAAATCTATCAGCTTTGCTTTTGCATAAACATTTTCACACAAAATTAAAAAAGCAATCATCAAAGAAGTCTTAAAACCATAACTTTCATAAAAAAGGAGTTCTGACACAAACTGCATCACAATAATTGTTAATATAAAAAAATGATTATAAAAACAAAATATTGTTAAAAATATAAACAAAAACGCAAGGTTAGGCAAAAAAAATGATTTTGCTAACATTGGATATACAAAAAAATCGATAAGCATCATTATAAAAAAAGAAACATATCCGATAGATTTTAAATTCATCATTCACTCAAGGCTTAATAATATGGTGTTAAAGCATTAACACATTTTCTGCCCGTTTGGAACTTTTGGATCGATTGTGGCCAAAGAAATTGCGCCTTTTTGATCTTCAAAACCAAGAAGTAAAAATTCAGACTGAAAACCAGCAATATTTTTTGCACCTAAGTTTATACAACCTAAAACCTGACGACCCAATAATGCATCAGGTTCATAATTTTGCGTAATTTGTGCTGAACTCTGTTTAGTCCCAATAATAGGTCCAAAATCTACCCAAACCTTAAAAGCTGGTTTTTTTGCACGCTCAAAAGGTTCGATTTTAACAATCACACCCGACCGAATATCAACTTTTGCAAATGCATCATAATCAATCATTTTTACCCTCGTATTCCCAATTCTTTGCATATCTTGATTGATAAAGAAGGATCATTCAAGGTATAAAAATGCAACCCCTTAACGCCTTCTTTTAATAAAACATCACATTGTTTCAATAAAAACTCTTCAATGTATTTCACAGGATTTATTGTTTGAAATTTTTCTATCAACCATATCGGCATATCAACATTACATCTTTCCGACAATTTCTTTATTTTTTCAATATTAGTCATTGAAATAATACCTGGTATAAGCGGCACATGAATACCTGCTTTCTCCACTTGATCCCTATACTTTAAAAATGCATCATTATCAAAAAAAAATTGTGTAATAATTGCTGTGGCACCTGCATCAATTTTTTGCTTTAAATGCAATATATCTTCTTCTATCGTCGCGATCTCGGGATGTTTTTCAGGATACCCCGCCACGATGATTTCAAAAGGTGCAATATTTTTTAGCACCTTAATAAAATCTTTAGTATATATAAAGTGATCATTGCTTAGCGCATGATCTTTAGGAAAATCACCTCGTAACGCAAGAATATAATGAATATCTTTTTCCCAATATTTTTTAACCAATTCAACTAATTTATCTTTAGACATCGAAACGCATGTAAGATGTGGACAAATATTCAAATTGAATTTTTGTTTCACATCAAAAATAAAAGCATCACGATATATATTTTCAATGGGTGATTGCCCTATGGAAATAAAATTCGGTTTCATAAAATCAATGTCTTCAAACATAGACATAAATTCAATATGTTGTTGATGTGATTGCGGCGGAAACATTTCAAAAGAAAAATGCACTTTTAACCAACCTTTTTACCAACAATTTTCATTGAATATACTTTAAAACAAAACTTCTAACATTTACAAGGCCTAGGCAATAAAAGTGCATATAAATTAGAGGTTACGAAAAAATTATGTATTGCCTTTACCACAATGTTTTTGGCAGATAAAAACAACAAGATAAATTGATTGAACATATTAATTTTACTATGTTAGATTCAATAAACAGAGTGTTTCGGAATTCGGGATTGGAAATCATGTCAAAAATTCAACAACTTATCAAAACATCAATTTTTTGCACATCAATCATTTTATTATCTGCTTGTGGACACAAAAACACAGCACATATCGACATGCCTATGTCTGAAAAAATAAATCCTGATCGTGATCCATTGCGTCCGTTAAACAAAGCAATCTTTGTCTTTAACGATCAATTTGATACACTTCTTGCAAGACCTGCAGCTGGGCTTTACAGAGGCATTTTCCCGTACCAACTCCGCAATCGCTTCAGAGATGCTTTCCAAAATTTACGCGAACCTAACAATTTTGCAAATGCATTATTAAAAGGCGAATTCAAAGCAGCTGGTCGTGCATTTAGCCGATTTGTACTCAACAGCACCTTAGGGATCGGTGGCTTATATGATGTTTGTAGCTACTGGAATATACCTTATAAACGTCATGATTTTGGCCAAACGCTTGCCTCTTGGGGCGTTCAAAACGGACCATATCTTATGCTTCCATTCAGAGGCCCCTCAAACTTCAGAGATGGCGTAGGCCGTGCTGTCGATTATATTATGGACCCCTTAAATCTCATCCTCATCCTTAACGGTGATTCTTACTGGACGCTCGCACGTGAAGTTCCAGAAGGTATTGACGACCGTTCACGATATATCGAAGAACTTGATGACTTCAAAAGAGGATCTCTCGATTATTACGCAAGTGTAAGAAGTGCCTATTTCCAAAACAGAGAAGGTTGGACGCATGGCACAAGCGGCAATCCATCATCAACGACTTCTTATGATTCTTTATATAGTGATGATAAAGACGAGCGTCGCAAAACAAAAACCACAAGTGAACCTGTAGAATTCAAAGGCAGCGTTCATCCACAACAGATTAAAAAATAAAATTTGTTGACTCGAAACAGGGTATCATCGACGTTTTTTGCAAAAATAACGCTGATGATGCCTTTTTCTTTAATAAAATATCCATAAGCCCTTGCTTGAAAACCCAAAATCAGTCCATAAATAAGGAGGAGCAGGATTGGATATATCCCATCTTTATATGACACCATAAATGAAAGAGGTTCAAATGGCTAAAACATCTCTCAAAACTTCTGGCATAGCAGTTTTGCCATTAAGGGATATCGTCGTTTTCCCTCATATGATTGTGCCCCTTTTTGTGGGACGCGAAAAATCAATTC
>JAUYSY010000107.1 GCA_030696155.1 Alphaproteobacteria bacterium
GTCAATATCAAAATCTAATAAGCATACTCAATCTTATCGACCCTATTTATTATAATAAATTTGATAACGAGGTTTTTCAATGTGCTTATCATTTTACGCATGATAAAGCCTTTCGCCCTGATATTTTAGTAAATATACTTAATGAACTCAAAAAAATTAAAGAAAAGACAGGACGGCTAATAAGTACAGACGGTGATAAAGAGTATCAGGATCAAGTTAAAGAATTAATTGCTTATGTAAGACAATTAACAGATGGAATGATGCCTGATGATATGCAATATATTAAGGTTTTTCTAGAGATCATAAAATTAAAAAAATTCGAAAGTTACGATTTTAAAACACGGACTTTAGATAAGATTATATATTTAAAAAAAACATATGGATTATCAAACGTTGACGATTTATGTAATATAATAGAGCTTTTAAATTGTTCGGAAGATCCTTATAAAGTGATTTATGAAAATTGTTTTCATATCATTCAAGATCAATATGGTTTAAACCCTGTGTCCGGCGAGATATTTCAATATATTGATTTGTTTCCTAGGTTGAAAAGCCTTACAGTCCATTCTATTGTTTTTGGTTTTCCTGATGCAATAACCAGGTTAACTGATTTGGAAACACTTAGCTTTTCAAGCCATAGTGATTTTTTTGTGCCGGACTCAATTGATAATCTAAAAAATTTAAAAGAGCTTAAGATTGGTAGCCAGAAATTCGTTACTTTACCTGAATCCATAGGTAGTTTAGAAAACTTGGAAATACTCGATCTCTCGGGTTGCCAACTTACTTCTTTACCTGAATCGATAGTTAATTTGAAAAACTTAAAAGAGCTCAATCTCTCGGGTTGCCAACTTACTTCTTTACCTGAATCGATAGGTAATTTAAAAAGCTTGAAAAAGCTTGATCTATCGCAGTGTCGACTTACTTCTTTACCTGAATCGATAGGTAATTTAGAAAGCTTGAAAGAGCTTGATCTCTCGCAGTGTCGACTTACTTCTTTACCTGAATCGATAGGTAATTTAGAAAGCTTGAAAGACCTTGATCTCTCGGAGAGTCAACTTACTTTTTTGCCTGAATCAATAGGTAATTTAAAAAAATTGAACGTGCTTGATCTCTCGGAGTGTCAACTTACTTTTTTACCTGAATCAATAGGTAATTTAAAAAGCTTGAACGTGCTTGATCTCGAGCATTGTCAACTTACTTCTTTACCTGAATCGATAGGTAATTTAAAAAGGTTGAACATACTCAATCTCAATCATTGTCAACTTACTATTTTTCCTGACTCAATTGGAAATCTGATGAATCTATTCCATCTTTTTTTAGATGGTAATAATTTAACCACTATCCCTGCAAGCATAAAAAATTTAAGAATCTTAACTTTATTCAATCTTAGGAATAATCCCTATCTTCTTCCCAGAAGTGATAATCCATTGCAATGGGGTAAAGAAGAATTGCGTGCCCATTTTGGAGATCGACTCGAATTTGATGAGCCTTCTTTAGAACCTATGCCGATTCAAACAAATAAAATGGGTGTGTATTCAGCTTTAGACAAACAGTCTTTACGCATCAATCGGAACATTTTTGTTAGCAATAAATTACCTGAAATTAATGTGGATAAGGTCTTTAACGGCCATGAAATGCTTGATGTTTTAGAACAAATTATGGTGGATCTTAACTTTTACGATGAGACAAAACCAGGCTATCTTTCTTACGAAATGCTTGCCAGTGATTTTGCAAGTGATGCCAAAAATCAAAATCTATCAAATCTTGAAAAAGTATTTCAATACCTTGCACCGCGTTTAACAGGCTATATCAGGGCTCTTTATAAATTACCGTTGATAGGGAACGATGTTAAACCCTGGAAAATGTACGAAGCCCAAATTCCTGAAACCCAAAAAGCTCTAACTTTTATTATGGATCGCATCAATCATACAATCGATCCAGACGCGAAGATGTTATTGTTTAACTTGCTGGTGAACGGACTTTTGCATTGCCCCACAGGCCAAGCAGAGGGCATTAATGCAGTCGCTTATGCAATATCAGAAAATGGATATCAAACGAATAACTTTAAAGATAATTTAAAACACTTCTTAGCTGTGAAAAAAAATGCACATTTTACAACGGCCATTTTGGCGAAAGCCGCTGAAAATTCACAAAACGTTCACTTAATAAGTTCCTATCGAGATCAATTAAAAGATGAATTAGGTCTAAATGCTGCTATCGCTTCGTATCAAGAACGTATGGGTGCCACGGGGCAAGATCCTTTTGCGGGAAATAAATGGAATGTGGTTGAAGTCTTTTATGGTCTAGTCAGCCCTGATCGTCTGATTGATTGGGTTATGCAATCATCCGAAACAAACCAAGATGCTCAGGACCTTAGAGAAGAGCTTGGCATTGGCGGTAAAGACTTATCGCCTGCTGATCGTGAAAAGGAAATTCTTCGTTTAAGGACTAAAACACGACAAAACAGACAATTCCGTCCATTTACAACAGGTTCGATTGTGGAATATTTATATCTTCAAGGGTTAATATCTGACGATGAAAATGATACAAAGTGGCAAAAATATTTTACGGCCGATCCTTTAGACACAGATGGTGCCCCTGCAGTATTAACTAGGGATGGCGAAAAAGCCATTCTGATTCATGAAGGTTTTTTAATTGATGATTCCTTAAAAGATGAAATGATTGTGGATCATAACGCAGAGAAGAGTGATAGCATAGACGATAATATTCCAGATGAAAACAATTCAAATAATTTCATCAATTGGAATTCTATTGATGATTAAGTGATAGATTGTAATACGCTAAGGACTTTCTTGCTCTTCTATGCCCCGTGGTTTGTACGCGGGGCCCATAAATTCAAAATAATTTTTGAAAATGTTCCATATAGTTTTTCAGCATCCCTAACTATGCATTTGCTTTGATAATAAGAAAACAATCTGGCCGATTAACTAAAAACATTGTAGGATTTTCAAAAGGTAAAAAATAACGTGAACTCGATACTATCCGTATTAAGAAACTTTAGGGTTCCGTCGTTGCGATGAGTCCCAAATTAAATGGGACGAAGAAGCAATCCAGAAAAGGGACTTTAAAAACCCTAAATATTAATATTAAGACTGGATTGCCGCGCGGCTTCACCGCTCGCAACGACGAACTCTTTGATTTTTAATAATTATATTTTCGAGTTCGTGTTTATAAAAAGGCATAAGAATGCAAGCAATTTTAGACGAATTGGAACGGCGTAAAAATGCTGCTTGTTTGGGTGGTGGCATTAAACGTATTAAAGCGCAACATTCTAAGGGTAAGCTTACGGCGCGTGAGCGCATAAAAGTTTTGGTTGATGAAGATTCCTTTGAAGAATGGGATATGTTTGTCGAACATAATTGTGCTGATTTCGGCATGGAAGATAAAAAAATTCCAGGTGATGGCGTCGTTATTGGGTTAGGTAAAATTCACAATCGTCCCGTTTTTATTTTTAGCCAAGATTTTACTGTTTTTGGTGGCAGTTTAAGTGACGCGCATGCCCGTAAAATATGCAAAATAATGGATCATGGCCTTCGTTTGGGTATTCCATTGATTGGTATCAATGATTCGGGTGGCGCGCGTATCCAAGAAGGTGTTGTCTCATTAGGCGGTTATGCTGAAGTTTTTCAGCGCAATGTTTTGGCCTCTGGCGTTATCCCACAAATTTCATTAATTATGGGACCATGTGCCGGTGGTGCTGTTTATTCGCCTGCGATGACTGATTTTATTTTTATGGTCAAAGACAGTTCTTATATGTTTGTCACTGGCCCTGATGTGGTTAAAACCGTAACACATGAATCAGTCACCCATGAAGCGTTGGGCGGTGCTGTTACGCATACGACAAAATCTGGTGTTGCAGATTTAGCTTTTGACAATGATATTGAAACATTGCTTGCGACCCGTCGTTTTTATAATTTTTTACCACTCTCAAATCGTGATGAATCCCCTTTAAAACCAACAAATGATCCTATTAACCGTCTTGATTATGCATTGGATCATCTGATTCCTGAAAATCCGAATATGCCTTATGATATGTTGGATTTAATTGTCAAAGTCGTTGATGATGCAGATTTTTTTGAAATTCAACCAGATTATGCTAAAAATATCATTATTGGTTTTGGACGTATGAATGGGTCGACAGTTGGATTTGTCGCGAATCAACCTTTGGTTTTAGCGGGTTGTTTAGATATTGAGTCTTCCAGAAAAGCGGCACGATTCGTACGTTTTTGCGATTGTTTTAATATTCCGATCGTTACTTTTGTGGATGTGCCTGGTTTTATGCCCGGTATCGACCAAGAATATGGCGGTATTATTAAGCACGGATCTAAATTATTATTCGCTTTTGCTGAAGCAAGTGTACCCAAAATTACGTTGATTACACGCAAAGCCTATGGTGGCGCTTATGATGTGATGTCGTCTAAACATATTCGTGCGGATATTAATTATGCCTGGCCAAGTGCTGAAATTGCAGTGATGGGACCGAAAGGGGCCGTTGAAATTATTTTCAGAGAAGATATTGGCGATAAGGATAAAATTGAAAGACGTACAGAAGAATATCGTCAAAAATTTGCTAATCCTTTTATTGCAGCGCATTATGGTTTTATCGATGATGTTATTATGCCGCATCAAACACGTTTAAAACTTTGCAGGTCTTTAGAGCTTTTAAAGCGCAAAAAAGTTGAACAACCGTACAAAAAGCACAATAATATACCATTATAGTCTTTTAACATAACTACCCAGAGGGGTAAATTTAAAATATTATCTCTCTACTTCCTACGTCCCGCGGCTTAACCGCGGGATCCATTATGCAGACGGTGGATAAATGGATTTATCGATCCATTGTAAGGATTTTATGGACCCCGCGGTCAAGCCGCGGGGCGTAGGAAGGTGTTGGCGTTATCTTTTAACTTCGCAAGATACGTCGTCAAAATAAAACTACAATTGAGGATCCTATGCCCTTATTTCAAAAAGTACTGATTGCCAATCGTGGTGAAATTGCCTGTCGGATTATCAAAACGCTTAAAAAATTATCCATCAAATCAGTAGCCATTTACTCAAGTGCTGATAAGGGCGCCTTATACACGGAATTGGCAGATGAGGCTTATGAAATAGGAGGTCCCCAGGCACGCGATTCATATTTGAATATTGAAAAAATTGTTAATCTTGCCGTAAAAATAGGTGTGGACGCTGTTCATCCTGGTTTTGGTTTTTTAGCTGAAAACCCTATGTTTGCAGAATGTCTCGATGAAGAAGATATTGTTTTTATTGGACCCAATGCACATTGCTTGCGTGTATTAGGGGATAAAATCGAAGCAAAAAAAATTGCGCATAAACTCAATATTCCTATTCTATCAGGTGATCTAGAACCTGTGAGCGATCCTATGATTGCAGCATTGCAGGCAGAAAAGCTTGGATTTCCAGTGCTTATAAAAGCAGTTGCTGGCGGTGGCGGTAAAGGGATGCGCCGGGTTTATGCAAAATCAGATCTGAAGGATGAAATTGGACGTGCTATGAGTGAGGCACAATCGTCTTTTGGTGATGCGCGCGTATTCATTGAAAAGTTTGTCGAACGGCCGCGTCATATTGAAATTCAAGTATTGGCCGACAAGCATGGCAATGCGATATATTTAGGTGAACGTGAATGCTCGTTACAACGTCGTTATCAAAAAGTTATTGAAGAAGCGCCGTCGCCTTTTGTTGACGCAAATCTACGTGAAAAATTAGGTAGGGATGCTTTAAAAATTATCAAAGAAACGGGCTATTTTTCAGTAGGGACTGTTGAATTTTTAGTCGATCCCGATAAAAATCATTATTTTTTAGAGGTAAATCCAAGACTTCAGGTTGAACATCCCGTGACAGAATTGGTGACAAATATTGATATTGTTGAACAAATGTTACTTGTGGCTAAAGGTTCAATATTAAAAATTGCACAAAAAGATGTTGCGTTAAAAGGCTGGGCCATTGAAGCACGGATTTGTGCTGAGGATCCATTGCGCCATTTTATGCCTTCCATTGGCAAAATTAAGGCGCTCCAGATGCCTGAGGCTGATAATATTCGTATTGATACAGGGATTGTTGAAGGCAACGAGATCAGCCCTTATTATGATTCCATGATCGCAAAAGCCATTGCCTATGGTGAAACGCGTGATGAGGCGATTCAAACGTTGGTTTCGTATTTGGATAGCTGCGTTATCAAAGGGCTTGATCATAATATTCCTTTTTTACAATCGCTTTTACTTAATTCGAATTTCCAGCAAGGTGATTTTTCAACGCGCCTTATTGAAGAAACATATCCAGATGCATTTTCGTATCAAAAACCAGACGAAAATTTTGCCAAATTGCTTTATAAAATTGGATGTTTTTATCAGTTTTTAACTTCAGAAAAACATGATGCAAATGCACGCGCACAAAGCATTTGGTCGGTTACTATTGGCACTATTTCGCACAAAATTATTGTAACGCCCACAAGTGATAATTCAGCTGATATTTGGTATGAAATGGGTGATGCAGCGCAATCAGGGATAGAATCCATCACGATGAAGATTTATCCAAATTTATCGTTTGTTGAAGTGAATACAGCAAACGAAAGATATTTTTTACACGTCAATCGACAAGGATATAATCTATCCTTTATTTGGCGAGACCAAAAATGTGTGGCAGAAATTGTGCCTTTCCATATTGCTGATTTGTTAAAACATATGCCTGTAAAAAAAGCAGATGATCATTCACAATATGTCGTGTCTCCTATGCCTGGACTTTTATTGTCACTCAAAGTCGCTGAAGGTGATTTTGTGAAAAGTGGTGAAGCCTTAGCGGTGATCGAAGCCATGAAAATGGAAAATGTTGTTCGCGCGCATCGTGAAGGAAAAATTATTAAATTACATGTGAAGCCTGGTCAAAGTCTAAAGGCTGAACAACCCATGATTGAATTTGAAATTGTTGCATAATTACTAACTATAAATTGTGATCATAATGTATCCTTAGTTTTTTTTTTGAGCATTATAGAAAATTGAGCTTGCAAGCTTTCTAGAATGAGCATAAAGCTATAGAAAACAGTACTCATAACATGTATTCTTTGATTCTTACCGCAATGCAAAAAATATGTTGCAATGCAAAATTTAAGTTGATACACTTAAAATTGAAGGATAAACGAAGTTATTAGGCTAAAAGACAAAAACGCTTAAACAATAGGAAGGAATGACAATGGCAACAACAGCAAATCCAGATCTTAAAAAAGGCATGGAAGATATGAAGCAACACCATGCAGCCTCATTATCAGCGATCCATGAATCTGGTAAAACACTCCATAAAGGTATGACTGATATTCATCAGACTATTAGTGAGCATATTGCAGATTCATTTAATTCTACAATGGAAGCAATGAAATCAATGTTTTCTGCAAAAACACCTCAAGAAGCTGCAGCTATTCACAAAGAATGGCTTCAAGGGTCTGTTAAGAATCATATGGATAAAACAACACAAATTTCACAAAAAACAGCTGCCTTGTTTAAAGAAGTTTCTCAGCCTATGCATGATTTGTCAAAGCAAGCGACGAAAGAAGCGACTGAAAAAACCTTCAAGCAATAGCTGAGCAATCCCACGAGCTTATCCAGGCTCGTTTCCAGGGGATCCCTCGCAGTTCAAGCTGCGGGGGTATTTTCTTTGTATTATTCATTCTAATTCACTCTGCTATTCTAATTTTTTGAAGCCATTTTTTCTTTTAAGCGCAAAGCGTTGTATCAAACTTTCTAATAACCGCATTAAGTAAACACTCACGACTGCTGCTTTTTATTTCATGTGGACCAAAGTCAGATGCAATGCTGTTGAAAAGGTCTATGGCTAATTGCAATTCTTGTTTTTGATCAACAGGTAGTGAGTCTGTTTTTAGAAGATTGGTAAGTTTATAATCTGCAATTTTTTTGATTACAATTGAACGAGAAGTGACTTCTTTTAGGCAAATGCCGTAAAGGCCTTTCATCACATATCCCCATTCTTCGTTAAATGTTTTTTCTAAGCCTATTTCATCAATTTCTTTTATTGTGTTGAAGCAATCAGGATATGCTTTGTTCGTATTCTTTTCGGATAAGAGGGTTTCTTTAAATTCGTTTTTAAAATCATTATAAATTAATTGAGAAATTTCTTGATTGGAATGTTTTTTAGCAAATTCCTTAATTTTTGTTAGCCAGCGTAAATGTGATTTGCTATAGAATTTAACATTAGTGTCAAATTCAATTTTACCGAAAAATTTTGATGTAAAAGTTGTAAGTTGATTTATTTCATGAGAATATTGTGGCAAGCAACAATCGTTAATATAATCATCAATTGTTTGATCTGAAATTTCAGACAATGATGATAATTGTTCAATTGTATAATAATTATTTTCTATATTTGATATTTTCTGTCATTTTATTTTCCGTATATTTTTTTTGCGTTCAATAACGTTAATTTGGGTTAGATGTGTTAAAAATTTAGTGTTTTTAATTGAGTCACTCGAGGCTTACGCCCCAGGTGACTCGAGCGGAACAACTATATAGTGATAGTCTTGAGAATCAGACAAGGAGCAACAAGCGAAGTGTATCCTTATATACATGAGCGAGGCGCGACGATGTATCATTCCAATGTCTATAACTATATTACTGAAGCTTTTTCAGTAACAACTCATTCAGCAATTGCGGATTGGCTTTGCCTTGACTCGCTTTCATGGTTTGGCCTACAAAGAATCCAAATAATTTGTCTTTACCGGATCTATATTCAGCAACTTTGTCTTGATTTTGTACCAAAACATCATCGATTAACTTTTCAATGGATGCTGTGTCGCTGACTTGGACCATTCCTTTTTCATTCACGATTGATTCAGGATCTTTACCTGTTTCAAGCATATCGATGAAAACGTCTTTGGCCATACGTCCTGAAATGGTGCCATTACCAATTAATTTGACAAGAGCATTCAAAGATTTAGCTGTCACTTGTACTTTATCAAGGCCACCTGATTTATTCATGGCAGCAGAAAAATCACCCATTACCCAATTGGCAGCAAGCTTACCATCGACATCTTTGGCTGCTTCTTCATAAAAATTGGCTAATTCACGTTCAGCTGTTAGGAAATCAGCGTCATAAGAAGGTAAATTATATTGTTTGACGAAGCGCTCTTTCTTTTGATCAGGAAGTTCTGGTAATTTTGCCTTTTGTTGGGCCACGAAATCTTCAGTCAGTCGCAAAGGTAAAAGATCGGGATCTGGGAAATATCGATAATCATGTGCATCTTCCTTTGTCCGCATGGTACGCGTTGTACCTAAAGTTGGATCAAAAAGACGCGTTTCCTGGGCGATACTACCGCCAGATTCAATAACTTCGATTTGACGTTGTACTTCATAATCAATCGATTGCATGACAAAGCGAACGGAGTTTACGTTTTTAATTTCACATCTTGTACCGAGTTCTGCACCCGGCCTACGCACTGAGATGTTAACGTCACAACGTAAATTGCCTTGCTCCATATTGCCATCGCAGCTACCAATATAACGCATGATTGAACGTAATTTTCGGACGTAAGCACCAGCTTCTTCGGGCGACCGAATGTCAGGTTCTGACACGATTTCCATTAATGCAACGCCTGCACGGTTAAGATCAATGTAAGTACGGTTAGGGTGTTGATCGTGAAGGCTTTTACCGGCATCTTGTTCTAGGTGAAGACGCGTAATACCAATCATTTTGGTTTCGCCATCAGCTAGCTCAATTTTTAATTGGCCTTTACCGACGATGGGGTGAAGATATTGCGAAATTTGGTAACCCGCTGGTAAATCTTGGTAAAAATAATTTTTACGCTCGAAGACAGAGGTTAAATTAATTTCAGCATTAAGACCTAATCCTGTGCGAACAGCTTGTTCAACACAAACACGGTTCAGGACGGGTAACATCCCAGGGAAGGCGGCATCAACAAAGGACACTTGCGCATTTGGTTCGGCGCCAAATCCTGTGGGGGCACCAGAAAAAAGCTTTGTATTGGATATAATTTGGGCATGGACTTCAAGACCAATAACGACTTCCCAAGATCCTGTTTTTCCTTCAACAAGCTTCATTTTTAGTTTCCTCTAATAAGACGTGCTTTTTCTAAAAAGCCAGAAGATTTTTCAATTACACTACCAATGTTCAAAATGGTGCCTTCATCAAAAGGCTTTCCAATAATTTGCAATCCTAAAGGGAGTTCGTCATCTGTAAATCCTGCAGGGATTGAAAGGCCTGGAAGACCAGCTAAGTTGACGGTAACGGTGAAAGCATCATTAAGATACATTGATAAAGGATCATCCATTTTTTGACCAATTTCAAAAGCAGGATTCGGTGTCGAAGGGGTTAATAATGCATCTACTTTTTCATAAACTTTCATGAAATCGTCACGAATAAGTTTGCGAATGCGAAGTGCTTTAACGTAATACGCATCGTAATAGCCTGAAGAAAGCACGTAAGTACCAATCAATATACGGCGCTTAACTTCGCGTCCAAAACCTTCGCCACGCGTTTTTGCATACATTTCATTTAATGTTTTGCCTTCTGCACGATGACCAAAACGTACACCATCATAACGTGCAAGATTAGACGATGCTTCTGCAGGCGCAATGATATAGTAACAAGGGAGCGCATATTTTGTATGCGGCAATGAAACGTCAACAATTTCAGCACCGGCATCTTTTAGCCAATCAATGCCTTCTTGCCATAATTTTTCAATGCGTTGTGGCATGCCGTCTAAACGATATTCTTTGGGAATACCAATACGCATTCCTTTAATATTGCCAGTTAGAGCTTTTTGAAAATTGGGGAGGGGCACATCAGCAGATGTTGAATCTTTGGGATCAAAACCTGCAATACCTTGGAATAAAAGAGCAGCATCTTCAACTGTTTTTGTTAAAGGACCAGCTTGATCCAAAGAGGATGCAAAAGCAACCATACCGTAACGTGAACATCGTCCATAAGTGGGTAAAAGACCTACAAGACCGCAAAAAGCAGCAGGTTGACGAATGGAGCCACCTGTATCAGAACCTAAAGAAGCTAGACACATATTGCCAGCAACAGCTGCAGCTGACCCACCTGATGATCCGCCGGGCACTAAATTTTCTGGGGTATTTGAGCCCTTTTTTCTCCATGGGTTTTTAACAGAGCCAAAATAACTGGTGATATTGGCAGATCCCATGGCAAATTCGTCCATATTGGTTTTGCCAACCATTAAAGCGCCATTTGACCATAATTTGCTGGTCACCCCTGATTCATAAGGGGGTACAAAATTTTCTAAAATATGGGAGCCTGCTGTAGTTCTTGTATCTTTTGTACAAAAAAGATCTTTAACGCCGATGGGCATCCCATCTAATAATTTAGCTTCATTCTTTTGATAACGTTTATCTGATTCTTTTGCTTGTTGTAATGCGAGCTCTGGTGTGGGGGTAATAAAAGCATTTAAATGCTTTTGGGCATCCATTTGTTTTAAATGTGCTTCGGTAAGCTCAACAGATGTAATTTCACCTTTTAATAATTTTTCTTTGGCGCTTGCAATTGTGAGTGTGCATAATTCTGATTGTTTGGACATATTGGCTATCACCTATTCAACGACTTTAGGGACTGAAAAAAAGTCTAAAACTGTTTCTTGAGCATTTTTAAGAATATCTGAGGCATGATTGTTGGATTCAGGCGAATCTTCACGCATTCTTAAAGAATAGGAAACAGCGTGATCAAGGGGTTCAACATTGCTTGTGTTAACCTCATTAAGCTGTTCAATCCAGGCAACAATCTTATTTAATTCGTCTGCAAATTGTGTTTCTTCATCATCTTTTATCTCTATTCTTGCTAGATGTGCAACTTTTTTTACGGTCTCACGGGTGATCGTCATCTTTAAAAACCTTGTCAATGGTACAAATGTTCTACACATTACCACTTTTTTTGATCAATCATCAAGTGTCAGTACGACACATTAAAGACAATGTTACGTCTATATGTTTGTAAAAAAATCCTGCATAGTTGAAATAATAAGTAGCAATAAAAATACGGTTCTTAGGGGAAGTTAATGAGCATTCGTACAACGCTTATAGGTATAGTCTCGGCTTTGGTCATTCTTGTTATCAGCTATTCAAGTATTTCATTTTATCATTCATACGAAACCTCACGTGTTGCCCGAGAAACAATTCAAATAAATGACATTTTAAATAAATTATTCGACAGTGCTGATGCAAGTTTTAATGCCCATGGTGCTGTTATGCTTGCATTGTCAAAAGCTGAGCCGATTTCAGAAAGTGAAAACCAAAAAATTGCTGATATGCGTAAAGAAGCTGATAGTTTATTGGATGCTGCGATCGCTAAAATCAAAACAATTAGTAATTTTTATGGTATGGATGTTGTCTTTAATGAAATAAAGAAAAATCAAGAGGAAGTTAAAGAGCATTGGAAAAAAGATGATGTTGCTCTTTCGCAGCCATTATCTATTCGGGATTCTCATTTAGGCATGCCTTATTTTAGAGCAGTTACAACATTGTATGCATCTATCAAAAAACTTGCTGATTTAGTGAATGTTTATTTATATCAAGAGATACCAATAGATCAATTGGAAAAAGCAAAAAATTATTTATCAGTTATTACGAATAATTTAAGTGAGTTGCGAGCTCATTTTCTTGAAATTTTGTCTTTAAACAAGACATTAAAAAAAGATGAAATGCAGGATTTGGCGGAACATTTACCTGTCGTTATGACAATGTTTTCGCTTCTAGATGGTTTGTTTGAAGGATCAATTTTAAAAAGTTTGATTGGGGAAAAATATCCAAATCTTAAAAAATCTTTTGAAGAAAATTACAAGTCAATCGCTGAAAATATATTTAACAGTGATATTAAAGGCGTTCCTTATCAGGTAACGGCTGATGTTTGGTTTGAAAAATCAACTTTAGTTATATCGGGCCTTATTCATTTTTCAGATTATCTAAATCAAATAGCTAATAACCTTGCAGAAGAAGATAATAGAAAATCACTCTTGTATTCTATTTTTGCATCTATTGCATTGCTTTTTGGTTTTATTTTGGCCTTTTTCGCGGTCTTTGTGATTATAAAGCGCGTTGTTAAACCGATTGCAATATTGCAATCCAATATTAACGCTATCTCAGCTGGTGATACGTCAATCCATGTTGATGTGTCGCGTAATGATGAAATTGGTATGATTGCAAAGGCATTAAATAATTTGAAAGATATTGTAGGTAAGGCATTTCAATTACAGCAAATGGTGGAAGAAATGCCACTTAGTATTTTGGTGGCTGATCCGCAAAAAGATTTTGCGATAAGTTATGGCAATAAATCAAGCTTAACGATGATGAAAACGTTTGAACAATTTTATGGTTTTAAGTCTTCTGAATTGATAGGCACTAAAATACATCAATTTCATAAGAATCCTGATCACCAACGACAATTACTTTCAAATCCAAATAATCTTCCTTATAAAAAACGCACAAAAATAGGAAATGATTGGGTTGATTTACAAGCGTCTGCAATATTAGATAAAAATGGTAAATATATAAGTGTAATGTCAGCATGGAATGTCGTAACGACTCAGGTAAAACTTGCTAATGATTTTGAATCTTCAGTTAAGGATGTAGTTGAATTGGTTGCATCATCGGCCAGCCAACTTAAATCATCTGCAGAAATTATGGCAAATAATGCTGAAAAGACGAATCACAATTCAAATATTGTTGCTGCGGCGTCTGAGCAAGCTTCAGCTAATGTTCAGACTGTTGCGTCAGCCGCTGAACAGCTTTCCCATTCAATTCAAGAAATAGCCCGGCAAGTATCACAATCAACCCTTATTTGTACAAAAGCTGTTGGACAAGCTAAATCAACGAATACGACGATTCAATTTTTAGCGAATGCCGTACATAAAATTGGTGAAGTTGTTAATTTGATTACAGAAATTGCTGGTAAAACAAATTTATTAGCGTTGAATGCTACCATTGAAGCGGCACGTGCCGGTGAGGCGGGTCGTGGTTTTGCTGTTGTTGCATCTGAAGTAAAAGATTTGGCAAATCAAACAGCAAGGGCAACCGATGAGATTGCAGGACAGATTTTGTCGATTCAAAACTCAACAAATGATGCGGTGAAATCCATTGAAATAATTGGTTCAGTTATTTCAGAGCTTAATGATATTGCAACAAGTATATCATCTGCTGTTGATCAGCAAGGAGCAGCGACTAAAGAAATCGCAATGAATGTTCAGCAAACGGCCCAAGGAACGCAAGAAGTGTCATCGAATATCATTGAAGTGAGTATTGCTGCTTCTGAAACAGGAAATATGGCAAGTGATGTGCTCATTGCAGCAGACGCCCTTACAAATCAATCGTCAAAATTATCAGAAGAAGTTGATCGTTTCTTAAAAGAAATTAAAGCGGCATAAATTTTTTTTGAAAAGCCGCTATTGTGGTTAATTAATGCGTTGTTTTTGTATGTCTGTATGTTTAGACCTATATGTATAATGAAATAAT
>JAUYSY010000086.1 GCA_030696155.1 Alphaproteobacteria bacterium
ATGTTGATTTTAATTTTTTAAATCAACGTCTAGTACAAAATGCAACACAAGAAAAATTGACGTCATTATGGATTGAAAATCTTAAAACAATTTCATAAATAAGCATAATTTCTATTATCTAAATCATCGTTAATATCAAAATTATTTGATAAAATTTTTTATTGCTAAAAACAAAGCGATAACAAATAAATGTAAATATATTTTACAGAATTAAAATAAAAAGAAATCAGTATAAGTACAGTACAAGTAAACCATAATTAATTTTTATATTGCAAAATTCATCAATTAATGATATAAAATAAAAACGTTATTAAAAACATAAAATTATAACATTGAAAAAAGTTGGCATGAATTTTGCTTTATTATTAACATCTAAATAACTGAGGTTTGAATGAACTTTCTCATAAATATGGTTTTGTCTTTAAGTTTGCAATTATCAGCACCCTTGCAACAGAACAAATTCACTTTAGACGTTCCAGAAAAAAAAGCGGACCATTGTCATGTTCTTTTTGATAAAGCCGAAAAAGAACACGGCATATTGCCACAGCTTTTAAAAGCAGTTGCTCATGTTGAATCTGGTCGCTGGGACCCTACATCTAAATCGCAAGGCGCTTGGCCGTGGACTGTTACAGTTAAAGGCAAAGGGCAATATTTCAACACAAAAGCTGAAGCAATCAAAGAAATCAAACGTTTGAAAAGTAATGGTATTCACGATTTCGACGTTGGATTGATGCAAATCAATAATTATTGGCATAAAGATGCTTTTGCATCCGCTGAAGAAGCACTTGATCCTGAAACAAATATTGCTTATGGCGCCAAATTTCTTAAGGATTTGTTTCATAAACATAAATCATGGACCAAAGCCATTGCATGTTACCACTCATACAATCCCAAATATAATCAAGCTTATTGCAAACGCGTTTTAACAGCTTGGGGAAAAGTCAAAACCACAAATTACGAAAGACTTTATCCTAAAATGAAGCTTTACAAAAAAGCATCTCTTGCTAAAAATTTTGCAGTCTCACCAAAAAGTAATTCTAAAAAAAGACAGATCGTGCGTATTTATAGACGTCACGCTTAGAAATAAAAATTCCTCATTTATCAAAAACCCTCTCTACGCCCCGCGGCTTGACCGCGGGGTCCATAAAGCGTTTGAGACGTTTCTATAAATAATTATTGCTATCTTTTGCCGCGGGAAGTAGGAGGGGCAGATATTTAAATTGCTTCCCTCCTGAGCAGTTACTAAAATTTAATCAATTTTGTGGTATGATAGAATCATAAAAAGATAAGTGAGGAATCTGCTATGCAAGATTATCTTATTCAACAAGATTATAGTCTCTATACAAAAGATCAGCATAAAACGTGGTTTTTTTTGTTCAAAAGACAAGAAAAAGTTCTTAAAAATCGTGCTTTTGATCTATTTCTGGATTGCCTGGAAGCTCTTGATATCAATGAAAAAACACTGCCTGATTTTAATAAAACCAACACACTTCTTAAATCAAAAACAGGATGGGAAATATTACCCGTTAATGGTTTTATCCCAAGTGAAGATTTTTTTGGCTTTTTGGCTGACAAAAAATTTCCTTCAACAACTTTTATTCGAGACAAAGATCATCTTGATTATCTTCAAGAGCCCGACATTTTTCACGATATTTTTGGTCACATCCCCCTTCTTGCAAATCCTATTTTTGCAGGCTATATGCATGAATTTGGGAAAAAAGGCGTCGAAGGGTTAAGGTTAGGCTATATCGATTATGTAACACGTCTTTATTGGTTTACGGTTGAATTTGGACTTATCCAATCTCCAAAAGGTTTACGCATTTACGGATCTGGTATTGTCTCATCAAAAGGTGAGTCCATATATTGTCTTGAATCACCAGAACCGCATCGTTTAATATTTGATATTGTTCGTGTTATGCGCACGGATTTCCGAATCGATGAATATCAAAAAATTTATTACGTTATTCCCAATCTTCAAGAACTTTTTAATATTATTCAAAATGATTTAAAGCCATTTTATGATAGAGCCCAATTTCTTGGGGATGTTAAAGATTATATCTTGATTACTGAAGATAAATTAACTTATTGATAATTAATAATTTGCAACTATTTGGTTACATGCACTTAATATTTTGTCACCTATGTTGACCTTGTTTTATCTATTGTCTATAGTAATCAAATCTAAACATCAACTTTACATAGGAATTTCTATCATGAAAAAAAGACTATATTTTATAGCCTTGTTATCCATACTTTCATTAAATTTCGCGACATCACCATTGTTTGCGGTAACAACTATCTCTGGCGATGAAACACCAACTTTTACCTCCGTTGAAAATAGTCAAGAAGAAGCAGTTCATGGACCACAGCCAAACCCAGAAATAAATAATAATAACAACAATCAAATCGATGATGAAAATCAAGTTGATTTAAATGGCGAAGATCAATTTACAGAAGAAGAAAAAAAAGCCTTTGTTGAATTTAACAACAAAATTGACTATTACAGCATTAATAAACTGTTAACTGGAAAATGCGCAATAAAATTAGTAGAAAATAAATCTTATAGATATAAAGCAAAAAAAGGACAAGAGTCTCTTTTAGAAACACTTTTATATTTAATTGAAAATAAAATTGAAACTAAATTAATATTTTCAAGCGCAAATATAATTGATGATGGTTTAATAGAAGCAACTTACACCATAATTTCAGAAGGACACTTATTAGAAGAAGTTCTATTAATCAATGTTATCTATCATTATCCAACATTTTCAACTGCTAAATGTGTTTTCAACTCTTCAATTGACAGACTTTTATCCAAAGATTATGCAGAAGGTTCCAAGCATGGTGAATATATCTATTCTTTAAAAAATAATATAGACAGACAACTGATTGAATTGCTTAATAAAAACAACATGAATTTTAGGCTCGTGCATTATAAGTTAGACGGTTTCGAATTCGGTGATGGTGTATATGACCATAGAGTATCATACTCATTTCCATTTCATTATCCAAAAGGACAGCTTTATATTAAGGAAAAAAAATTTGAAAATGATATATCTTTTGTTGCAATAAAAAAATAAGCTTTTCAAAAAGGTGAGTGGGTTTACCTACTCATCTTTTTGTATTTCCCACACCTTCGCTAAAATCCTCATGACCTTAAAACAAATGATTTGAAAGCATAAGAAAAGCTAGAAAAAAAATCAATTTTAAGGTAGGGTAGTAAACATATATATCTTTCAAATTGCGTCTTTTAAAATTTATGTTCTCCACAATTTGAAAAAAATTGTAACACCAAATACCAGAGGTATCCTTCTATGGAAGTCTATCTTCCTATTGCTGAAATGTCCGTTGATGTATCTGTTCTTTTTGGGTTGGGTGCTATTGTTGGATTTTTATCAGGTTTACTAGGGATAACAGGTGGGTTTTTAATGACCCCCATTTTGATTTTCATAGGTATTCCGGCACCTGTTGCTGTGGCAAGTCAATCGAATCAACTTATAGCGTCTTCCATTTCAGGCGTGATTGCTTATGGTAGACTAGGACGCGTTGATTATCGTATCGGTGTTGGGTTATTGGCAGGCGGTTTATTAGGATCGCTTTTCGGCGTTTGGATCTTTAGTGTTTTAAAACGCATTGGTCAAATTGATATCTTTATTTCCTTTAGTTATGTTATTCTTTTGGGCATTATTGGTGCGTCGATGTTATTCGAAAGCATCAAGACAGTTTTAAAGGTAAACAATTTACTACCAGAAGCCATATTACAAAAAGAACAACACCCTTGGATTAAAAATCTTCCTTATCAAAAATATTTTCCACGTGCTCGCATGGAAATAAGTTTAATAGCCCTTCTTGTAACAGGTTTTGTTGTTAGTTTTTTCTTAGCGATGATAGGTGTTGGTAGCATCATTATGGTGCCCGCTTTAATTTATATTTTGCGCATTCCTATTCTTTTAGTACCGGGTACGTCCCTTTTTCAAGCTGTGTTCATTGCGTCTTCCGTTACATTGCTTCATGCAATCACCAACCAAACGGTTGACGTTGTTTTAGCACTTTTTTTACTTTTAGGCGGTATCATTGGAACACCTTTGGGTAGTCAAATGAGCCATCGCTTTCGTTCAGAATATTTAAGATTGTTTTTAGCACTGATATTGTTAGGGTTTTGTAGTAAGCTTGTTTATGATCTCGTCGCACAACCTAAATCGCTTTATACGGTCGTTACCTATGGGGTTGATGACTAATGAAGAGGATATTTATCTTTTTGTTTTTCATGTTTTCGATACCGTTTTCTGCTCAAGCTGATCCAAACGCTTTGGTTGCTGATTTGTCCCATCATTTAATCGCCATTCATACCGATTTTAAAGGAACAGACGTCGTATTATTTGGTTCAGTAGATGAAGGTGGGCATATTGTTGTGACAGTAAAGGGGCCGCGCAAAAATTTTGTTGTGCAGCGAAAAGAAAAAACGATGGGCGTTTGGTTGAACCGTACGGGGATTAAATATCACAATATGCCCTCTTTTTTTCGCATTGCAAGCGACGTCCCGCTTGATGAAATCTTAACCCCCAATATGATAACACGATATGAATTTACACCAGAAACATTAGATATTGAATCGTCTAAAGATTTTTTTTCAAATAAATATCGTTTTTATAAAGAAGAGTTAATTGAAAAATTACGCACCAACAATTTTTATGGACGCGATATAGAGCGTATTAAGTTTTTGGGACCGCATCTTTTTAGAACAATTCTGCATTTTCCCTCCAACGTTCCACCTGGTATTTATACAGTTCACGTCTATCTTATTAAAGATAATCAAGTGATTGCGGCCCAAAGCACACCCTTAAGTGTTAATAAAGTAGGTCTTAGTGCAGATTTATTTTCATTTGCCCATAACAATTCATTTATATATGGTATTACGGCGATTTTGTGTGCGCTGATGCTGGGTGCAGTGGGGGGCATTGTTCTTCGACGTGGTCGCCACGCTACCTAAATGCTCTAACTCTTTTAAACTATGGAGGGCGTCAGATTTCGG
>JAUYSY010000128.1 GCA_030696155.1 Alphaproteobacteria bacterium
TTTATATGAATCAAATTGAACTGATGCAGTTTTAAATTTTGACTATAACCAATCGCATAAAAATCTTAGTTTGTTAACGCATGTATTCGATAAAGGAAACGGATTTTTAGCCCAAAAACTTAAAATGTCTTTGCCCACAAATATAGCTTTTAGTGGCTCAGGTCCTATTGATCATTGGAAAGGTCAATTGACAGCGAATTTAGGCGAACAAAATGTTTTTCTAGGCGATATTTCGCTTATACCTGAGGCCAAGCATTTAAAGGCGTCTGTTAATTTAAAATCTAATTTTTACGGTGAATTAAAGCCTTTTTTTGCAAAGATACTTGAACAAGAATGTGCAACAAATGCAAATTTTGATATAGATTTCAATTCAATAAAACTAAAAGATGCACATATTCAATCACCTGTTTTTGATTTTTCTTTTGTGGGCAATGCCGATATTTTACCGTCATCACTTATGGGCGATGGTAAAGTTAATCTAACTTTTTTAAAACCTTATGCGTTTTTTTCACTTAATGGTGCACCCTATCCTACAAAAACTACAAGTACTGCAGATTGTACCTTTAAGGGCAATTGGCAAAATTTGGATGTTAATATTGATGGTGAAGTGAAATCGGATCCTTTAACTTTTCCTGGATTTGGATTGGTCAAAGATATAGCGTTGGGTCTTCAAACAGAATTACATTTAAAAGATTTTTTAACTGAAAATCTAGAAATTGAAATTGATACAGATTTAGATTTTTTAGGGTTTAATACACAAAACAAAAGTTTTATTGATCCACAAAAATTAGTGCTCAAAATGGAAGCTTTGTATAAAGAGCAAAACGAAAAATTTGAAATTTCCAATCTTAATATCCAAGGTGATCATCTTGTTCTTCATGGCGCGATAGATTTTGAGAAAGAAGACATAACGTCTTGTTCGATTGATATTCAACATCAAGATCTATCCCGATTTGAATCCTTGATGGGGC
Organism: Alphaproteobacteria bacterium; assembly: GCA_030696155.1. Taxonomy (GTDB): domain Bacteria; phylum Pseudomonadota; class Alphaproteobacteria; order JAUXUR01; family JAUXUR01; genus JAUXUR01. Next base: position 972 of record JAUYSY010000128.1, read on the forward strand.
CTGTCCAAGGAACATTTAATGCGACAATTTCGAAAGAAAAAGAATCGCCTCATTTCCATATGATTACTCAAAGCAATGATATGGTGATAAAAAATTACAAATTACCTGAAATAATGAGTGAATTAAATGTAAGTCTTGATTCGCAAAAAACAAAAGGTGATTTTTTTGTCAATGTAGGAATTGAAAAACCACTCAATATTTCAAGTCAATTTGATTATGCTAAAGATATTTTAAAACTTCAAAATCTATCTTTAGGTGGTGTTGAATCAAAACTTTTAGGACAATTATCCTGGGATATAGTCAAAAATAATCTACAAGGATTTATTAAAGGTAATTTAAAAGAAATTGATTTTTTAGAGCCCTTCTTACATGTTGAATCACTTGTTGGCAATATCGATTGTGATTTTAAGTTTGACACAGATAAAAAAGGAAATGCGCAGGCTCAGGGCTTGGTAAAATTAAAAAATGTGCATGCGTCCGTTGATACAATTTTTGAAATAGGTCATGGTCTTGTGCGATTGGATTTAAATGATTTTTTCAAAAAACCACAAGGTAAACTAAATATCAGTCTTTTGGATTGTCGCGCACATGATGTTGATCTTTCTCAAGCACGCCTTCAATTAGAAGGAGATTTTGATGGTGCACATCTTACGTCAAAATTTAAAGGTGCAAAACCGTTTCCTTATGAACTTGATTTGATTGGGCATTATGACAAAAAACAAGATGGTTTCTTATTTCAACTCAGCAAATTTGAAGGCAATCTTAATAAAAAAAATTATGCTTTAACAAAACCATTAATATTAACGCAACACAAAAATAATTTTTCGTTCCCACAAACAAGTTTTCGCATTGGAAAAGGTGTTTTAGCAGGATTCTTAAATATAAATTTTGCAGATAGCATACAAGAAAATTCAAAAATTCAATTTTCTTGGCGTGATCTTCCCGCAGATTTAATTGCATTGATTACCACTTCAATACCACTTCAAGGTGGTATACATGGCCATTTGATGCTTGAAAAAAAGCAAAAAGAAATTCTTGGACATTTTGATATAGAATCAGATCAATTGCTCTTTGATTTAGGTGAAGATTTTGCCCCTGTTTTTTATACAAAATTATCCGGAAAAATAAATGATAATACACTGCTTCTTGAGGGTAGTCTTAAAGAAGAAAAACTTAAAGATTCTGATTTTACGCTTAAAGGCAAAATTCCCCTTTTGTTTCATGAATCATTTTTACCTATGTTTGATGAAAAATTGCCGATTAATATTGATTGCGCTGGGAAATTAGATTTAGCTTATTTGTCGCCTTTTTTACCGACTTATGAAGATATTTTAGAAGGAACAATTCAAGGTTCTTTAAAACTTGCCGGATTGATATCTGATCCAAATGCAACGGGTAAAATTTCGCTTCTAAAAGGATATTACGAAAATGCTCAATTTGGTACCATTCTTGATGATATTCGTTGTGACATTGTGGCTAAAAATAGCGAGTTACTTTTAGATAATTTAAGTGCCATCGATCAAAAAAAAGGAGAAATGAAAGGGAAAGGCAAAATAAGCCTTAAGGATAGTTTCCCTTATAATTTTAATGTCGTTTTTAATGATTATCAAATTGTGAATAATGATGATGCCGATGTGAAAGCCTTTGCAAATCTAGTTTTTTCTGGTCAAAAAAATCAAAAAAGTAATTTATCAGGCAATGTAGATATCAATCGCGCTAAAATAAAAATCCCTGAAAAAATACATCAAGGTGTGGATGATTTTTTTGAAGAAGATGATTACTGTGCTGAAAACCAATCACATAATGCTTCAATGTTGAATCTTGATCTGAAAGTTGATTTAAAAAACCCCTTAATTTTATCTGGTTTCGGACTTGAAAGTGAGTGGTTGGGCGCTTGTCGTGTTAATGGTGATGTTTTCAAACCTAGGATTAAAGGAGCGCTTAAAGTACAAAAAGGAGATTTTTCCTTATTTGGTACGAAGTTTGCCCTTACAAAAGGCAATGTTTATTTTGACGGAAGTGATAAATTGATGCCAGATCTTTATATTTTAACTGAATCAAAATCATCAGATTTAATTGCAAAACTTAATATTACAGGATCCGTTGATGCGCCTAAAATTGAACTCACATCTTCGCCTGAATTACCACAAGAAGAAATTGTTTCGCGGCTTCTTTTTAAACATGGAACGGCAAATCTAAACCCTATGCAGGCATTAAAATTAGGAACGATGTTAAATAAAATAAATGGTAAAAAATTACCTTTATTTGAACAATTTGAAAAAATTCAAAATATTTTAGGATTAGATACTTTTGAATTGGATACAAGTGATGAAGATGGTAAGGGACCAAGTCCAATCCTCAAAGCCGGAAGCAAAATAACAGATAAAATTAAAGTGTCCGTTGAAGAAGATCTTAAAAACAGAAAAACCCATGGCAAATTACAAGTTGAACTCACGCCTCATATTAATCTTGAAACAGGCGTGAGTAATGATTTGCAAGGGAATGTTGGGGTCTTTGGCAAATGGGATTATTGATTAACCAATAAAATTCTTTAGAAACTTGCTGATACGAGGTGTAAGACAGGAGATTTGGGAAGAAGCTGGAGAGTATTTTCATCAATCTTTTGTAGTATTTTCTAAAGAATTCTAATATTGTTTCCCTGAGCCAAAGCCCAGGGTTCAAAAAAACATATGATTATTGATCATATCATTTGAATTTAAACGATTTTATTCTACGTTCATTAGATCATGACCATTTTCATCGCATTCAACTAAAATACCCATTTTTGTTAAAAACAATGCTAATGCAAGTTCTGTTGCTGTATTATTTTGATGTCCAATAATATACGAATCTATCTCTATATTATCAACATCAAATCCCTTATCTTTAAGCATTTCTTTTGCTGAATCAGCCAATAACACCCAAATGATGTTGGTGCCATTGACAGGTTCTTCAACATTCCATTTTTTTTCTCTCAACAAGTCATTAAAATGACTAATAATTTGTTTTGGCGTAAAATGTTGATGGAATATATCTAAAAGCTCTTGCAAAGAATTAGATAATGGTCTTTTAAGATAAATATCTAATTTTGGTTTTTCATTTTCAGGTCGAAGACCAATGGCAGCGCCAAGAAAACCTTCAATCTGACCCATTTCATGAGATAAAATCGCATAATTTTGACCTGGAAATAATTCCTCACCTATTTTATAAAGTATTTGACGTTTCAATTTATTTATTTCTTTAGTGCTTTCACCTGTTAGACTTTTCCAACTTAAAGAAATATCTTTATCAATACGTGTGTTTGCATAAGTTGTATCGACAGCTTCTAAAAGATTTCCGCCTTCAGAAAGCATCATCAAATTTAAAAGCCCAACAACCCATTTATTAGATATAAAACCTTTTATAAGTTCACGTAATTTGTCGCCTGTTTCAGATGTAAGATCTTTTAAAATTCGTGTAAACTCATTTGAAACAACAAAACCATGAAGTTGAGTTTTAATCGAGTCAAAATCACCACGCCCTTCTACATCGCGCGGTTCTAAAAGATTTACTAAGTTTTCAATCATTTCATCCGATATATTTACATAAATATCAGCAGGTAAAGCTATTTCGTTTATTTCACAAAATCGGTGAAGATTTTCAGAAAAATTATCGGCGTCTGAAAGCATTGTGATAATATCCATAGCACGAATTAACATAGGCGCTAATATTTTGGCATCATTTGGATTGTTCTCAATGATTTTTTCTTCATCTTGTACAATAGAACCCAACAATCCTTTTAACAAAATAGAATCATTGTTATTGCCTCTTAAATGTTTACCAAAAACATGATCAGAACTTATCATAGTTAATATTAAGCTAGATAATTCTGTTTTATCTTTTTTATATCTTTCTAATAAATACTTATCTGTAATAAGGTTTAATGTTAAAAGACGCGCATACCAATTTGTTACATTATTAAGTGTTGCTGAAAACAAAGGTTTAGATTCAACTTCATAATTTATCCATATAGCTTCATTCATACCTTGCCTGCAGCTATGTAATTCTTTCAATAAATTACACATACTTTTTTTTCCAGCTTCACCCATCGATCTAAATTTTTTGACCATGGCCTGAAGCTTCAAAGCTTCTTGAGAAAAAGGTTCTGCAAAATATTTTATAAAATCATCCCGCCTAGATGTCCCTATCACGCCTTCATCTGTACAATTCTCGAGCAAAAATTCTACATCTTCAATATCTGCTATACGCTCTTGAGCGATAGGCATATAATTGAACAAATTGTGATTTACTTTATAATAAAGCGTTCTAACAGGTTCAGTTTTTACCTCTTCAACACTTTCTGGCGTCAAGCACACCTCAAAAAGAGTAGGATTATGCATAAAAGGTTTATTTAACTCTTGGATCATTTTAGCATAATATGCAATTGCACAATTGTTAGAATTATTATCATCTTCTTGCGCATAAAGAAGAAGTAATTCTTGAATAAGGGAATTGCTTTCGCCTAATGTTTGAACAAGAGCACTAAGTATTGTTGACTTATCCCTCTTCTTCAATTCTCTCCAAACATTAAGCATGATAGAGTTATATTCCTCTTTGAATGAATCTCCAAAGAAAGAGTAAGACATCATATTAAGAATAAAATGATTAGGGTGTTCTGAAGTTAGTCTTTTATAATTATCTAAAAGATAGCTTCTGCTGATTTCAAGGTTATTTAAATCCTCAAAGAAAATCTTTGAAATTAAAGTGCAGCAAGCATGGCATTCAACTTCTGGAAAATGTAGAATAGTGTCTATTAAATTTTCACGATATTGACTGCGGTATTTGCTTTTTTGCAACAAAAAATTTATAGCATTTAGTTGCAAAAAATCATATTTTGAAGTTGTTGCTATAAAGTATATTGCGTTAATAGCAACTTTCTCCGTTAATGGATCATTCAATAAAACATGCTCTACTTGTAAAGACGATTCCTTTTTTGCAAGAAGTAATATTCGAATCAGCGCATGCAACAACATATTTTTCAGTGTAGGGTTGCTTTGCATTTGATCGCAAGATAAATTATTCCATAAAAATATTATTGCTTCTATTGCTTCTGCTGAAAAATTATAACAATGTTTCATAAAATATTCTAAAGCTTCAGGGTGTTGCGTAATTTTAATAAAATTATCAATTAAAAGTTGTGGAAATTGTATACGATATTCTGAATTATCCCATAAAATATCCATCATAAGATCCAAAGAATCTTTATAATAATTTGTATTATCAAGAACAATATTAACAAGTTCAGCTATTGATTGAAAATTTTCCCTTCGATAATCTAAGTCTTTACATAAAAATGCGCAGGCATTAAATTGAGCTTCATAATCGCACATATCATTTTTATTATTTTTGGCAATACCCACTAAAATATCAATCAAGATTTGTCGATATTCATGCTGACATTCTTGATCTTCCCACAAAGTATTTACTGCTTCTAAGCGCGTTTCTGCATCTTTTAAGTGTTGAGCGATATGCAAAAGTGCCTGAACAAAAAGCTGTTTTTCAATCAAAGGATCATCAATTAAAACATCCAAATCTAATAAAATTTCAGCTAATTTTTGATGTGTTTCAGTTTGAATTACTTTTTTAGCAATATCCAAACAAACTTGAATAATTATTTTTTTTTCGATTGTTTTATCATTTAATACATCCAATCCGGCTAAACATATTTCCTCATCCTTTGACATCCCAATAACGTGCATCAAAGCGTTTGAACCAAATTTATGTTTTGTACGTGAATCATGCCATAAAAACTCCGCCGCTTTTAAACTATCTTCTCCACATTCTTCATTTTTAGCTACATCAACAAGAGCTTGAACCGCAGCATCATAATATTCATAATATTCAGTATCGTTTACCTCATCATTAAACAATGTTGACGCGGCATATAAAAGTAAAGAGCAATCTTCAGCATTTTGAGCAATCTGCAGATATGCTTCACGTGCAAATTTTTTTGTTGCTTTATTTTTCCATAAAACATCAATTAGTTCCAATGGTACGCTGATATTCTTCTCCGTGATAATATCAACATTTTCAATAGTCCGTGCTATAGAATTATAAGCTAGAAGTCCAAATACTTTACTTTCCCTATCATTCCATAAATTTTTAGCAGCTTCTAAACGTGTTTCAACATCTTCTACATTGTTTGATAAATGTAATTGAAGACCGAATGTAGGTGCTTCTGAAAAACTCCAATGTTCTGGATTATTCCACTGTTTTTGGTTATTGAATAAAAATTTAGCTGCTTCAAAACGCGCTTCAACATTTTCTGAATATCTAGCGATATGTATATAGGCCTGAAGACCAAACTTCCTTGTTTCTTGATTGGTCCATAAAAGTTCTGCGGCACTTAAACTTAAAATATGATCATTAGCATTTTTTGCAATATACAAACGCCATTCTATATCACTATAATTATGGCGCATTCGTTTGGCATCATGTTCTTCGTTACTAGGTTCTTCAAGTGATCTTTTTAGCGATTTCTTAATTGTTTCCTCATTAGTTTCAATACCCGACTCATTTCCAACTGAAAATGCTACTGAAGAACTCAAAAAAAAAGCACAAACATTTAATAATAAGTATTTTTTCATTTTTTTCCTATAGATGTTATTAGATTTTAGACTTAAATAACAATGATAAAATCTTAAAATCTGTTTAGTTTGAATTAATATTATATTGTTTATTTTGAGGTAATGTATCATATTCTAGAAAATTATACAATATAAAAAATTTATATTTAACTATTATTATATTAAAAAAACCATTTATTTGAAATATATGCACAAAAATATTTATAACGCGAACTCGATTATTCATTCTTCAGGAAACCTAACGTTTCCGTCGTTGTGATGAGCTCCGAATTAAATGGAACGAAGAAGCGATCCAGAAAATACCCTTTCAAAGGCTATTAATGTTGATTTTAGAACTGAATTGTTTTGCTGCTTTGCAGCTTGAAACTATGAACCTATTGATTTTTAATAATTCTAATTCCGAATACGCGTTTATAGTAAAAAATTTTTGAACTCAGATACGAAGTATACCTGAAATACATTTCTTTCTATGTAAGCATGCAGAATTTCTAAATCTTATTATCGTAATACCCTGTACAGCTTGAAATAGGAAGGATTGTCCTACTTAGAATATTTAGTCATTACGTACACGTGGGTCCAAATCATTCGACACTGGCGTTGTGTGGGTGTTTTGTACGATGACGTGGTGCTGTGCTTCCATAGGCAAAGGTGGACTTTGATTGCTACGCCAAAAAACAAAAAGCCCAAGGCCTGCAGCACTTGCAGCGCAATAATAAAAGAATCCAAGTCCGCCAAAAAGCATCATAAATAAAGACGTTAATAATGGACCTAAAATACACCCATACCCATAAACAAGCAAAAGCCCGCCCGTGACCGACACCATATCTTTTTGTTCCGCATAATCGCAAGCATGGCTCATGGCGACAGGATATAAAACAAACCCAAGTCCACCAATAACAAATAATATAGCGTATAAAGCAACGATGCCACTATGTATCAACAAGAAAATAAGACCAGCAATAATTGCCATTGCGAAACTAAGCAACATAAGCATGGTGCGCTTATTAAACTTATCAGCAAGCCAACCGAATGGATATTGCAGTGCCATACCACCTGCAATAGTTGTGGCCATTAAATAAGAAATTTGAATACGTTCTAATTCGAATTCTTCAAGGGCTTTAGGTAATAAACCATATAAAGCACTTAAAATCATGCCCGAAACAAAACAACCAAAAACACCAGATGGTGATATTTTGAATAATTTGCGTAAATTAATAACAGAATGCTCATTATAAACGGGCGATTTCTGGTGCGTCATCGAAATAGGGATAATTGATAATGACCCCAATACGGCAGCCAAAATAAAAGGATATAAAGAAAGAGGTTCGCCAACATTAATAAGGAATTGTCCTAATGATTGGGCGCCATATAACGCAACCATATAAATCGCTAAAATGCGTGCACGATTAAGCGGCGTGCTTTGGGCCAATAACCAACTTTCAATCACAATATACATGCCTGCTAAGCCAAAACCAGTTAGTAGACGCAAAGAAATCCAAAAATAAGTATTTTGCCAAAAACAATGAAGAAGGGATGAAGCCGTAATAAGGGCTGCAAACACGGCATAAGCCCTGATATGACCAACACGAATGACGAAAGGCTCAATTTTGAAAGCGCCTATGGTCATGCCTAAATAATAAAATGATGATGCAAGACCTACAAGAAAATCAGAGCCCCCTAAATCATCAATACTAATGGCGATTAATGTCGAAAGAAGGCTTGTGCCCATAGCTAATGTGACAAGTGCTAAAAGCGGGGCAAAAAGAACGCGTAGATCATTGATCATTTTTTACATCTTGTTAATTTCGTTTGTCGCATTTATGACTTTGGTGTTTAAGTTATAGCTGTTCTATACGGACTATCACTCATAATTTTTTTTCTCGGGCATTTTTTGTGAAATAGAAAGAGGTTCATCAAAATCACTTAAGTACATTACCTGCGATCTACGCAAAAAATCAACTGATTTTATTATCTGCAAAGATTGTTGTTTTACAGAATCATGCATTTTTTCTAAATATTGCATGACGTTATCTTGATATAAATTTGCACTAGGAACCTGTCTTAATTGTTTAAGTTTAGTTTCGCGTTCATGCGAAATATGATCTATATATTCTTCAAAAAGAACAGAAAGAGCGTCACTCGAATCATCATCTGTGCTTGAATCTGAAAGATCAAAATGTTGAGAAACTTTTATAAAAGCTAATCTAGGGGGCGTATAAGAATCTTCATCTTCACTTGATGAATCATTTTCTGACTCTTCATCTTCAGGATGCTCATCTTCAATTTTTGACTCTTCTTCGCTTGAAGATACATAATTTATATTATTTTTTTCATTGGTTGTTGTTGGACGCAATGTCGATGTTAATGTGGAACGTTCAAGACGATGATTTTCTTCTGAATCTATGTTTAAAATAATTTGATGCGAAAATTTTTTGCCGTTAAAAGAGGATGCAACCATAATTCTGATTGTTTCATACGTCCACTGAATTTCAATGGGCATTATAAGAGAATTTTCTATTGATTTAAGTGAATTATGTAATGATGACAAACAATGAGGCGTTTCTAATATGTTATCGAACGAATATTCTTCAAGAAACATACAATTCACAACATATTGAGTATCGATAGAATCAGGTAATAGAATTTCAATTTTAGGGTTAAAAACGATGTAATTTGTATTGAAAGAATATGCTGGTCCATTTAAATGACATATTTGTACAGTTGATTTACCAATGATCTTTAATAGCGATCTAAGAATAGAAGCAGGTTTTTTTTCATAATCTTTTAAATCAACAACAGCTGCCTTAGCATTTGTTAAGAAAATGATTGTAAACAAAATTAAAAATAAAGAATATATTGATTTTATTGCTTTTTTCATCAAGTTCTCCTTAAGTCATAAACAACTTTATTATTATGCACGTTATAATAAAAAAATTAAAGACTTGACAGTTTTGAAATTAAATTACTACCCAACGCTCACTTCAAACTGTTATGTCTCGTATATTGAATAAAAATAATTTTAATAAATCTTAACTTATAAAGGAAATACAATAATAATAACTTAAAAAATATAATTATATTGATATGTTATTTAAAAATATGTAAAGTAAAACTTATTAATAGTATTGTTTAAAAAAATAAGGACTTAACATGAAATCATTCGCCTTATTGGCATTTTTATTGTCAACGCAGTCAATTGCATTTTCAGCTACATCTGATGATGAAATCATTGAAGACGAATCCTTCCAACCACAAAAAAAGAAAAAAATATACAATTCTTACATTGCCGACGAATTAAAAAAAAATAAACAGATAAGCGATTTTCTTCTTGCGGATATAGACGACTTTTTAAATCTCATTCCCAACCTTTCATTAGATTTAGAGGACAGCGAAAACATCAAAAAAAATCTTGTTGGTATCATGAAAGATGCGCGACTAGAAAATGACCTAAGAAAAGAAGCTGCACTTCATTTATGGGATATTCACCCTATAGACGCTATGAAAATTTGCTGCGATCTGCTCATCGATGAAAACCCAATTTGGTTGGAGGAATTTTTAGAAAATAGCTTTTACAAACCAGGCGGAACCAAGATTCTCGTAGATAGCGCCCCACAAGACCAATTACTCCTTAGGACCTTTTTTCTTTACCTAACTTTATCTAAGCAAGCAAATCACAAAGCTTACCTGCTTTATATCATGAGTGCCCTTAAGGCAATCGATCCTCGCAATACAAAAGGCGTTATTGATACTGCACAAAAGATATTTGCGACCAACAATTTTACGCCTCAACAATGCTTTGGGGCTATTTTATCACTTGACCTTCTGGGTATATACTCCACCATTACAATACATTTTATAGAATTGTTTCAAAAAATTGAAAAAGCTAATTTTAGACAAATTATCCAATGCACAAAATCAATCGCAGAAGGCAAAAACTTGAGCCTTGATCACTACACATCCATTCTAGACGCTTTGAATCAAGTTGATTCCTTAAAATACCCACAAATTGTTAATAATACCAAGATATTGACTAATAATTATCTCTTTACACCTCAAACTTATTATACCCTTATTCGATGCGGAGAATTAATAGATGGTGATCTTCAGATTCTTTGGACTGCCACATGCCATATGTGTGAGCTAGACGTTCAAAAACGCAACGAAATCTTGTTGCAAATCAAAACTATGGCGCAAACCCCGAATTGGACGCCTTCCGATTCCTTTGCTACGATTAAGGCATTTTATTTTGTCGTAAAAAATCAATCACCAAATATTCAAAATTTGTACAATAAACTTGGCATAAAAAAATTCTCGACTCTCTTTAGATCAGCTAATATGCATATGCAACAAAACCCTGCTGCCATAAATGACTTTCTAAACATTTTTATGAATATCGACGAAAATCATCATGAAGATATTATACATTTTTTAAATGATGTATTTCAAAAGAAAAATATAACCATAGATATTGAAAAAATTTCAATTGCTCAACTTTTTAAAGATGTTAACCCAAAAGCTTTTCCACTCATTCAAAAGGCAGTTCATTTTTACAAAAACGAAAGAAACTGGAAAGAATACATTCATTATGTAGCCAAAAATTACCCAGACATGTCATGGGATATTTCTAAAATAGGCGCAGAATTACTTTTAAATAGCCCTACACTTAAAATAGAGGATATGAAAAATACACTTGATTCTTTAACGATACTTATGAGTGAATTAGGAATTAACGCGTTTTTTGAACGTTTTAAATATGCGAACACACTAATAATAGGCAATACACAAGTCTTATATGATGTGGTCAATATTTTAAAACATCTAAACAAAGAACAATACATTGAAATAATTAATTTTCTAAATGAACATTTTCAAAAGCTTGAATTTTATCAACATCCTTACAATAAAATGTATTATATTTCTTGTTTTGAAAATATAAAATATAACAAGTTCAAATACGTAAGAAAAGCACTTACTGAACCTATGCCTTCAGATAGCTGGGCAAGACCTCTTAATTTAATTTTACAAAATTGCGAAGGATTCAAATGGAAAGAAATTCTACCTACTATAGAATTTTTTAAATACCATGCCTTGCTTGAAGAAGATGCTATCAAAAAAACCCTTCAAAATCTTGTTTACCTTAAACGTAAAAATCCCTCTTTTGATTTTTCTACGTTGAAAATATTTACACCAAAAACTAAGTCAGATTTAGCAAAAATTAATGCAATTATTAATAAATTCGCCTTAATTAAGAACACGTACATTGAAAATGCAACAAAAATAATAAAAACATTTCTTGAAATAGATTTTGAGCTCACCTTAGAAAAAAACTTCAAAATCATACCTAACCATCAACCTGCAACTAAATTAGACATAATTAATAAATTTTTAAATTATATTTTAAAAATAGATGGAAATAAATACAGCTATTGTCTAGAAATACTAAACATGATCAAACTAAAATATCAACAAGTTGTATCTGAACCTATAAATGGCGTTGGTCATTATCATCATCATGGAAGAAGACAAATAAGGCTTTCTGATATTACCAAAGCTATAGATTTACTTCTACCTGCCGAAAAAAATAAAAAACTTATACTTTCTATACCATCTTCATGCAATTTATATTTTGATTCATATTTAAGAATAGTTCGCAACATTTCAGAAAAACTTGAAGATGTAGAAATGAATGATGATATATCATTATTTTTGTCGAAAGCCATGGCTAACCTCAACCTAAATCGCAATCAGGATCAATTAACAATTCTTGATTTCTTAAAATGGATTCTAGAAAATCACTATAAAGATCGTGAACAAACATGGGTTCTCTCTAAGAAATACATATCCTTTATGGATAAACTTTCTAGAGAAGACAGGGAATTGTTCCAGGCGCTTAGACAAAAAGAACGACAAAAATTAGTTTTTTTAAACAACAATATAAACTACGAACTAAATGATATTAATTTTACACTAAAAGAGACAAAAGATTTTATCAATAACTTCTTGATTAAATCAACATCGTTTACAACTGATAAAAAATCAGATGATACCTTTATAGGAAACCTTATAGACCATAATGCTTGGAAATACTCATTCATAAACATGATTGAGGATCAAGGTGATATGATTGATCTCATTGATTATAATTGGGAAAATCCAGAACATAAAAAACATATTTTGACATTTATGCGAAACAAATTACTCAAAACGAATCTTAAAAATTGAGGCCAGAAGATTTTAATGAAACGATTGATAATTATAACCTTGATAATAAAAGTATTTAAAAATTGAACCTAAGCACAACGACATGCCTAGGTTCATTCTTAAAAAAAAGTTCTATTTATAGTGATCGTTGATAGCTTTTATCCAATAGGGATCAGAGGAACTTGGCCAATGATCTTTATCGAAACTAGGTGAATTTTTCAATTTTCCTTGACTAATATTTATACGATAGCAATCCTTTTCGGCGTCATAGTTAAAAATTTGCACGGGCATTGCAAAAAATTTATCGCCCATTCCTAAAAAGCCTCCAAATGAAAGAACGAGATAAGATATCTTTCCTTTGGTTCTGTCGAACATGATTTCTTCAATTTTACCAAGATTCTCATCTTGCATGCTCTTGACATCCATACCTTTTATTTTTGAGGATCTTATTAAACCTTTATTCTGATTTGTAGCATTATGTATTTCACCTCCTAAAGCTGGTTTATCGGATCTCTCAATTCTATTACGTTCTTCGTCTGATGAACGTGGTGCATTAGATTCCATGCCTTTATCATCTGAGGAAGAACCTTTTGCAGAATTATCCCTGCCTTCATCATTCGCTATTGTTTGCGAATTCGCTGAACGGGAGGAGTCAGATTGTTTAACGATTGGCCCCGAAGATGGAGTTTCCTTATCTGCAAAACTCTGTGGTGAGTTTCCAAATATACAGCATACAATCGTAGAAGAAACAAAGAGTAATTTTTTCATAGTGCTATCCTTTAGTTTTATTATTTCCATTTGAAGAGATCTATAAGTTTATCAATTTATTTTTATCTTCTCCTTTTTTGTGGCCATAAATTTTATAGATAGTAGTTTGTTGCAGCCTCCGTCCAGTAAGGATCATATGAATCTGGCCAATAATCTTTACTAAAACCTGGTGAGTTTTTGAATTCTTCTCTGCTGATGTTTACTCGAAAGCAGTCTTTTTCAGGATGATAACTGAGAACATGCCACGGTATCGCAAAGAACTTATCTCCTATACCCAAGAAGCCTCCAAAAGAAACAACAACGTAATCTATCTTTCCTTGTTTTTTGTTGATCATGATTTCCGCAATCTCCCCAAGATTTTCATCTTTCATGTTTTTAACTCTTACGCCTTTTATTTCAAAAGATCTTATTAAGTTTTTATTCATTTGCATAGCTTGATGTCCTTTTTTATAGGTTTTAATAATATTGTTCCATACGGGCATAGTAACGTTCAGAACTTTTTTTAAAACCAGCTTCATCATTGATTAAACAAAATCTACAACTTTTAATTTGTCCTTACAAAATACAGTTGGGTTTTTAGATATTTGTTTATTTTTGAGAAAATTAAATGAGGAGTAAGTGAATTTCTGGTTAGAGTTCACTTCTTATGCTTCGCTTATTGGACGAAGCTTTAAAGCATCTTTATGCTGCGTGATCTTATAGTACGTATTCCATACTAAGTCAACCCTTGATTACAGAGGAAACTCATTAAAGACCTAATAGTAAAAACCGTACTATTTATTTCCATATATAAAAAAAATTTATCCAAAAGATCCTTAAAATATAGAATTTGATTAATTCGTTATACAGTTTAAACAATTATTGGATTCTATTAATAAAAAAATTTTATGGATTGGGATATCTACTTTTATATATTTAAAAAAAACAATAATATAGTAAAAAAAATTAAAACTATTTATTTTCTTTATCAAAGAAAAGGATAAATTTTATAAAAAATAACTCACCACCCTTCTCTGTCGCATCTGTGTGGGATGGGCTTTGTTGCAATTCTAAAATGTCTCTAAATTTTGAGATGAAAAAATTTAAAATGGAAACTCAATTCGCTCGTCTCATTTATTAAAAAATATTAAAGAAAGACTTGTAATGAAAGATCTGTATATTCGTAATTTAGTATTAATAAATTTTACAAAAACACATGTATATACTATTTAAAAAAGTATAATTTTTATCATGTTATGGATATATATTATAAATACAATTAATTAATTTTTTATTAAAAAATTTTACTATTTATGCAACATAGCTATTGACAGGCGTTTACATCAGGCGTAGAAAACCAACAGTGAATCAACACTTTACTCGAATAAGGAGATAAAGATGATAACGGAAAAGCAACTTGAATCAGAGTTTATAAAAGCAATAAAAGATATAATAGAACTTGATTATAATGCAATAGCTGCTTATGAGGCAGCGATTGATCGTCTAGAAAAAGAAGAAACTAAACAAGCTTTACAAGATTTTAAAAAAGATCATGAAAGGCACGTTGAAGAGCTTTCCTCTTTTATCAAAAGTAAGAATGAAGATCCCCCAACAGGCCCTAGTCTTAAAAGCGCTTTTACCAAAGGCAAGGTCATGTTAGCCAATTTAATAGGAGACATGACAATCCTAATGGCTATGAAATCCAACGAAATTGATACAAATATCGCTTATGAACGTATCAATAATTGCCCAAATATTCCTGAAGAAGTAAGCGACCTTTTAAAACAAGGTCTTGAAGACGAAAGACGTCACTTAGCCTGGCTAGAAAAAAATATTTTTTAGTTAAAACAAAGAAGCTCCATCAAATAAAACGGGTGGAGCTTCTAAACAATCGAATTCTTTTTAAATTATTTTATATTTTAACAATCAAAAACATAGCCTGATTAATGAATAAGGAAAAGTCGTATGGAGAAATCTACCTCGTCTTTACTGATTACATTGACCGGAGAAGATAGCAAAAGAGCCTTCATCGATCAATATAGGTTACTGTTGGAGTCAATCAATAAATTGAGTGATGTCCGTGAATCGGCTAACAATTTTTGGATAACAATCAACGGCACCCTGATAGGAATGATTGCTTACATAAGGGACTCTGAAAGCATGGGAGGTGCACAAAAGCCATTTCTTCTTTATACCGTATTACTTTTTGGCTTTATACTTACTCTTTCCTGGTTAAGCTCTCTGTTTTCAATAAAGAAAAATGTTGAAATACGCAATGATTTAACTATTGAATTAGAGAAGCATTTGCCAGCTAAAGTTTTCACATTCCTGACAAGAAACACTGGAAAAAAAGGAAATTGGAGCGCTATCGTCTTTAAAGAAATGTTTGTTCCTCTTTCTTTTTTAATTGGATATATTTTTTTTGCGTTCCTTTTATGGTTTTCTCCTAAAATCTTGCTACCTTCATAATAAGACGCATAAGGCTATCCTTTCTAACAATAAGCGCACGCACTATAACTTGAACATAGCGTCGATTGTCGTTTACTTCGGGTGTGACTAAGTTGCTTCTCTTTCCTTGTCTCAAATTACAGTTTCGTCTTCGTCATTGCAAAAACATCTAGGTGATTGCACGAAGATGTTTGTGGTAATCCACACTTTTAAGTGGATCATTCAAAAGTATGGATTGCTGCGCACCTTCGTGGCACGCGACAACGAACTGGTTGATTTTAAATACTTTTAACATACAACTTTTTTAAGTTATTTCACTATACCTGAGTGCCGCCCATATTTAATTTTCGTGTAGATCTTTGTCCATAGAGTGGGTAGTTACGTCTAATGCACATCTAAATTATACGCTGCATGTAATGCTCTAACAGCCAATTCTAAATATTCCTCGGCAATTAATACGCTAATTTTGACCTCTGATGTTGAGATAACATAAATCGGTATCCCTTTTTCAGAGAGCGTCTTAAACATTGTGCTTGCGATACCTGCGTGACTTTTCATACCAAGTCCAATGACGGAGACTTTCGCAACATCTGGATCAAAATTAATTTTATCGAAAACATTTTCAGTAAGTCTTTGTTCTAGGACATAAAGCGTGCGTTCAAGATCACCCTTCGACACTGTAAATGTTAAATCAATTTTGCCAGCACTTGTCGAAATATTTTTGACAATCATATCCACATTAATATGTGCTTCGGAAAGGGGCGTAAAAATTTTTTCAAAAGATGAGGGATGATCAATTAAATCAACCAATGTAATTTTAGCCTCGTCCCTACTATGAGCAATGCCTGAAACAGGCGCATGATCGAGAATTTCGCTTTCATCAACAACCCATGTACCGGGCACATCTGAAAAACTTGAACGAACACGAACGCGCACATTATGACGCATGGCCATCTCCACAGAATTGGTTTGAAGAACTTTAGCGCCTTGTGACGCAAATTCAAGCATTTCTTCAAAAGTTATTTTATCAATTTTACGTGCTTTTGAAACAATATTAGGGTCAGCTGTATAAATACCATCTACATCTGTATAAATATCACAAAAATCAGCTTTAAGAACAGCAGCTAACGCAACAGCAGATGTATCTGATCCACCACGTCCTAATGTTGTAATGCGTTTATCTTCAGTAATACCTTGAAAGCCAGTTAAAACAGCTACTTTATTATTTGAAAGTTCTTCTTTTAATAAATCTGCACGAATCAATTGGATACGCGCTTTTGAATGGGACTCATCTGTCAAAACTGGCAATTGCCACGCAAGCCAGGATCGTGCCTGAATACCCATACTTTGCAAAACGAGTGATAAAAGACCAGCTGTTATTTGCTCTCCTGATGATACAACCACATCATGTTCACGCAAATCATAAAAAGGGCTTACTTTTTGAACTAATTCAACCAATTGGTTGGTAACGCCTGCCATTGCAGAGACAACGACTGCTACTTCATTACCAGCATCAACTTCGCGTTTTACAAGATGGGCAACATGCATGATTCTGTCTAAATTCGCAACAGAGCTGCCCCCAAATTTTTGCACAATGCGTGCCATTCAATTAATGCCTTTTCGTTTTATATTAGCTGAATTATACTCAGCTTGATTATTCCATAAAATAAGCATTTTCTGAAGTGCTTTAACTGAAAATAATATGAATCATGCAAAATACACAAACAATTTCACCCCATGAAATAGCGCATTTTACACAAATGGCTAAGGATTGGTGGGATCCTAAAGGATCGTCAAGACCTTTACATCTTTTGAATCCTTTACGTATTTCATTTATTAAACAAGAGATTCAAAAACATTTAAAGCCCATTATGCTAGATTTTAAACCTTTTGAAAATTTACATATTTTAGATGTTGGATGCGGCGGGGGCATTTTAAGTGAACCCTTATACCGGTTAGGCGCCAATGTGGCAGGCATTGATGCGACAAAATCACTTATAGACATTGCCCAAAAGCATGCCGAAGAACAAAATTTAAAGATTGCATATCATGCTACATCTTTGGAAGATTTTAATCCCAATGATCAATTTGATGTTATTATTGCAAGCGAAATTTTAGAGCATGTAGATTCGCTTGAATTATTTATTTCTCTTTTATCAAAATTATTAAAACCCACTGGATTACTCATTATTTCAACCTTGAATCGAACGCCATTATCATATCTTAAAGCCATTATAGGTGCAGAATATCTTTTGAAGTTAATACCTGTGGGAACACACCAATGGTCAAAATTTATTAAACCTTCTGAGCTCAATCAAATAATGCGTCAAAATAATTTAAATATCAGCACCCTTCAAGGGATGAAATTTAATCCAATCAATGAAAAATGGTCGTTTTGTGATAATTTGTCGACGAATTATTGTGCGAGCTTTATTAAAACTTAGTAATTTTTTAAAAAATATAGGTTTTTTTCTTCATCTTGGCTTTGGTTGTTAATGCGCAGGATGGGACATGCCTTGGATTAAGTTCTGTTATGAGCTGGCAAAGAACTAGTGAGTCACGAGAAAATTATAAAAGCCTCCCTATTGAAGAAAAAGAGTCTTATCGCTGGCTTGAAACGGCGTTAAATTCAAAGAAAAGCCTCTCTATGGCTTCAAAGATTACAATTATTGCAGATCGAGAAAGTGATATTTATGAGGAATAGGATCGCATTCCAGATGATAAAACCGATTTGTTAACCCGAATTTGCCGCAATCGAAAAACAAAGGAAGGAAAACTTTACGAAGAACTTGATTGTTTTGATAAAGCTGGAAGTTTTGAAATTGAGGTTAAAACCCGCAAAAATGAGAGATGAAAAAAAACGAGAACTGGACATAAAGCAAAATTAGAAATTCGATATGGAGACGTAGAGATATTAAAATCGGGTAATTGCGCAGATGTTCAGGCCTCTCAATCTATAAAATTACGTGCAATTGATGTTAGAGAAGCCAAAGAAACAGTCATTGATGGAGAGGATCCCATTCATTGGAGATTAATGACGACTCATGAAGTACCAGATTTTAAAAAAGCAAAACAAATAGTATAGTGTTATTGCGAGCGTTGGAATATAGAACAACTTTTTAGAACGCCAAAGAAGCAAGGACTTAATATAGAGTCTAGCCAGATGGAAACGGGAGCGAAGCTACAAAAGCTCTCAATGGTTGGTGTATACGTGGCAACAATGATCATGCAAATGGTTATGGCAAGGGAAGGAAAAGACCAACATATTTCTGTTATATTTGGTGAAGACGAACGAAAAGTCTTAGGGGCACTTGTTAAAACATTAGAGGGCAAAACAGAGAAACAAAAGAACCCGCATTCACCCGATTGTTTATCATGGGCTGCCTGGATTATTGCACGATTAGGAGGGTGGTCGGGCTATGAATCTGATAGTAAGGCGGGGCCCATTACGATGAGGTGCGCCCTTAAAAAATTTGATAGCACCCTTAAGGGTTGGCTCCTTGCAAAAGATGTGTCTACAGATTAGGCCACAAGGGGAGAGGTGAAAAAAACCTTTTTTTGGAGGGCTTTTGGTAAAAAATTGTTTCACTTCTTAGAAATAAGTTGCGGGGTGTGAGAACAGGATAGTGAATAATGGGCTTAATTTCATTTTTTGTCCCGTAGATTGATTGGAAACCTACCAAATAGCAGCCATTTCCCTTAACAGGCGAGAAGCAAAGCTTCGAGCATGTATTTTAATTTGGATCCTGGATCTACGTATGAAGCTTCGCTTCAACGAGTCCAGGAAAACAATGGTGTGTGGACAAATTTCTAACATAAAAACAAAAATTGTCCCGTAGATTGTCGACTACATTCATCCCTTCTCTACATTTTCATTGCTAAAACCTCTTTCTGAATATTGCTTAAAGCTTCTCCAGAGATAAGATTCATTTCCTTTGCTTTTTCAAGCGCTTTATTGACAGCGATACGGATAAAAGATTCATTATTTTTAATGCCTTCCATTGCTTTTTGCATCACTATTTTTGTCATTATTTTGTGTAACACCTCTCGACTAAAAGTATTGAGTTTTTGAACAATGGGTTGATTTTGAAGCGCAACCATTTCTTTAAGTTCTTGAAGCGTAAAAATTTCAGCCATCGCTTTTTCGCTGGCTTTCACAAAAGTATCTATATAGAATTGGTTAATCAGTTGTTTCCCTTCATGGTCAAAAAATGTATTTATTATACTAGAAAATTTTTCTTTTTCAGTATTTGCCTGATCTTCAACTTTTTTTAAAACCATTTTAACCATCATCATGACAGATTCCACCATTTGATCAGGATTATAAATACGCGACGTGTATTCACCCGCCAATGCTATTTTTTCAGGCGTTACACCATCAGGTGCTTTTGGAAGACTGCTTTGTTTAATTTGTTCATCATATTGATCCCGCATCTTTTTTAACATTTCTGAACTATCAGTCGTATCAATTTCTTTTTGCGAAAAGCTCAGCAATTTATCACTTACATTTTTATCTAATCCACCATCTATCGCCTTTGCTACAATTTGTTTGATGAAATTAACCATAAAATTTGGCATGGCAGAACCCATCATTATTTTCATAGCCCTATTCATTAAATAAGTTTGATATTGAGCATTATTTACTTTTAACCATATTGCGTTTTTTCTTAAATTGAATATAAATTGAAGTTCTTCTTCAGTAAAATAACTCTTATACGCACCTATTACTTCTGGAGAATCAGTTCCACTGAATTTTAAAGCTTCTTCATTAAGATTATCGAGTAAGATACTTTTAAATTTTTCCTGGTTCTGTCCAAATTTTTCAGTGAGCTGCTTGAGTTGAAGAGCTACTGGTCCAAAGATATCAAAAGAAGTCATTTTTTGAGAATCATCAGGTTTTAAAATTTTAGTAATAAGCTCATCTGTTTTGCTGCTATCATCAGCATAAAGAAATGACGTTGAAAAAAAAACAGAACACAAAATAAGTATTTTCTTCATTTTATCCTCCAAAATTGTTTTATTATTTAATTATATAAATTGCAAATTAAATAATCGTTAAAATTACTTAAAGTAAAAATGCAAATTTAAGATTAAATAAGGTTACAATAAGACTCAAATAGTTAAATTAAAAGCCGTTAAAATTATCCGACTCTGGACAAATTATGAATAAAATTAATGAGAAACAAACTGATGCTCAAATAAACCACCGCTCACAGATACCAATCCCCAATTATCTATTTCATAAACAAGCGAAACCAATCCACCTTCAGGAAAAACATATTCTTTTACTTGTTTATAATGTTCGTCTTTCACAATAGGCAAAAAGCGCAACAATTCACTTATGCCAGGATTATGACCTATAACTAACAATGTATTAATATCTGCAGGACATTTTTCAATAATACTTAAAATACGCTCTTTAAGGGCAGCATATAGACCTATCTGAATTTCTGTCAAAGACGTTTTTTTGAAAGCCGACGCCAAACATTCAAGTGTTTTCATCGTACGTTCGACAGGCGATACATAAATTAAATCAGGGATAATATGAGCGCGCACTAAATAATCGCCAGCTTCACGTGATTGCTTCATTCCCTTTTCAGATAAAAGCCGAAAACGATCACCTTCTTTCACATTAGGTGCATCGCCATGGCGCATCAAAATTAAGCGTTTCATGTATACCCTTCCCTTTTTAAATTGTTTGGGTATAGAACTTAACTTTATATTGTAGTGCTTTCTAGTAAAAATTGCACTCTCTTACTACTTCCCGCGGCTTGACCGCGGGATCCATTGTGAAGAAACTAGCTAACTGGTTTATAATATTTTCTAAGGTTTTTTGGACCCCGCGGTCAAGCCGCGGGGAGTAGGAAAAGGAGAGTTAGTGCTGCGATTTTTATCAGAATTTACTATAACACATCATCCTACAACCTCGTATTTAAAGACGCATTGAATTGATCAAGCAATTTTTGTTGCTTTAAACGTGCTTTTTGAAGATGCTCTTCTTTCACATGACCAAAGCCTCGGATTTCCTCAGGGATATTAGCGATATCACACGCTATTTCGTAATTATCATTATTTAAATGCTTCGTTAAATAAGCAATTGTCGTTTCATATTCACTGATCAACCCACGTTCCATTTTACGCTCTTGTGTGTAAGAAAAAGGATCAAGCATGCCACCGCGTAAAAATTTAAGACCTGCTAACATCTTAAATGCACGCATCATCCAAGCACCATAGGCTTTTTTCTTCAGATGACCTGTTATTTTATCTTTTTTTGCAATCAAAGGCGGCGCTAGATGGAATTGAAGTTTATAATCTCCTTCAAAATGATCTTCAATTTTTTTCATGAAATCACCTTTGGTATAAAGACGGGCAACTTCATATTCATCTTTATAAGCCAATAATTTTGCATAATTTTTGGCAACAATTGTCGATAAGATCTGATCTTCTTTTTGAAAACGAGCATCTATATCAACAATCTTTTTTACAACATCTTCATATTTTTGGGCATATTTCTTATTTTGATATTCTGTAAGAAACGCCATGCGCACTTTAATAATATCTTTGGCAGTGCTTGCGAATTGTTTCTTTTCCTCTCCCTTTTCATCGCGACCAATAAGGGCATGTAAAGTTTTTAAATCATAGGCTGCACGTCTACCCCATAAAAAAGCTAATTTATTATTGGTAATGCTTACTCCATTAAGTTCGATTGCTTTTTCAATTGCCTCGCCGCTTAAAGGTAAAAACCCTTTTTGATACGCATAACCTAATAAAAAAGCATTACTATAAATGGCATCACCCAAAATAGAGCTTGCTAAATCGTGTGCATGAATAGGAAATAAATTATCTTCGCCAACAGTCACCATTAAATTTTCATGAAGTAATTTTTCGGGAAAATAAGCGTCTGGATTTTGCGTAAAATCACCTGACATCGCTTTACGCGGATCAAAAATGATTTTTGTTTTACCCATACGCATTTTATCAAGCATTTCAGGATTTGCGGTCACCACATAATCCCCACCAATCACCAAATCAGCATTACCTGTCGTGATTCGTGATGCATGAATGTCTTCGGTCTTAGGCGCCAATTTTAAATGACATGTCACCTGCCCACCTTTTTGAGCAAGCCCTGTAATATCCAGAATCGTACAGCCTTTACCTTCTAAATGGGCGGCCATCCCTAAAAGAGCACCGATGGTAACAATCCCTGTGCCGCCAACGCCAGTCATTAGCACATCATAAACACGATCAAGTTTTGGAATCTGGGGTTCAGGTATATCAATAAGATTTGGTTTAAATTCGTCTTTTAACAAAGATGATTTTTTACGTAATTGTCCGCCAAGAATTGTTACAAAACTGGGACAAAAACCATTCACACATGAATAATCTTTGTTACACGAGGATTGATCAATTTCACGTTTACGCCCTAATTCTGTTTCAAGCGGCAAGATTGAAACACAATTCGACTTTTTACCGCAATCTCCGCAGCCTTCACACACATTTTCGTTAATAAACACACGAACAGGTGGATCTTCCATTAATTTACGTTTGCGCCTACGTCTTTTTTCAGCGGCACAAGTCTGATCATAAACGAGAACCGATGTTCCTTTAAGCGTCCGATATTTTTGTTGCATCGCTTCAAATTCATCGCGATGCTCTATCTCAATATTGGACGCAAAACCTGTCATTGATTTATATTTTTCAATATCATCTGATACAAGTGCAATATATTCAACGCCTTCTGCACGCAATTGCTGCGTTAATTGCGGCAAGTTTAAAGGCCCATCCAAAGGCTGTCCACCGGTCATGGCCACAGCATCATTATACAAAAGCTTAAAAGTAATATTTACTTTAGAGGCGACTGCCTGACGAATCGCTAAAATACCCGAATGGTAATAAGTACCATCACCTAAATTAGCAAAAACATGTTCCGTTTCTGTGAATGGCGCCTGCCCAATCCATGGCACGCCTTCCCCACCCATTTGAGTGAAAGTCGAGGTATTACGATTCATCCACGTCACCATATAATGGCAACCAATGCCAGCGAGTGCGCGGCTTCCGTCAGGGACTTTGGTCGAAGTATTATGCGGGCAACCCGAACAATAATAAGGAATACGTTGCATGGCAAGTGGGCGTTGATGGCCGGCTTTCTCATTCAACAAATTGATATAATCATCCATGACACCGTGTGTATAATATTTTTTAAGGCGCTTCACTAAAACATGTGCGATTTGCGTTGGCGTCAATTCGGTTGTGGTTGGAAATTGAACCTGATCATGTTCATCTAATTTACCTGTAATCAACGGCCGCGCAACATGCTGAAGATTATAGAGAATCGATTTAACTTGATCTTCAACAAGGGGTCTTTTTTCTTCAATAATTAAAACTTCTTCAAGCCCTAACATGAAAGCTTTTAATTGTTCAGGTTCTAACGGCCAAACAAGACCAATTTTATAAATGGATAAACCAATTTTATGCGCAATTTCTTCCGTGATCCCTAAATTATCAAGGGCATCATGTAAATCAGCATAAGATTTACCCGTTGTTATAATCCCAAAACGCGGCACTTCCGGTTTTATCGTTATTTTATCAATATTATTAGCACGTGCAAATGCTTTGACAGCCGCCATTTTATAATTATGTAAACGCACTTCTTGCGCTAATGGCGTATCAGGAATACGAATGTTTAAACCATCTGGCGGTACTATAAAATCTTGCGGCGTCACAAATGAATATTTATCAATATCCACCCACAATGAGCCTGCACTATCTGCTGTTTCTTCAATTGTTTTAAGGGCAACCCAACATCCTGAATAACGCGATAATGCCCAACCAAAAATGCCAAAATCAAAAAGCTCTTTCATACTGGATGGATTCAACACAGGAATCATGGCATCCATCATGGCGTAATCACTTTGATGGGGTAAAGTTGATGATCTACAAGCATGATCATCCCCCATTATAACAAGCACACCACCATGTTTAGACGTACCCGCTGCATTTCCATGCTTAAACACATCGCCCGACCTGTCAACGCCAGGTCCTTTGCCATACCAAATACCAAACACACCATCATATAACGCACCTGGATATAAATTCGCTTGTTGCGATCCCCAAACAGCTGTTGCGCCCAAATCTTCATTAATGCCTGGTACAAATTTAATATGATGTTCGTCTAAATATTTTTGGGCAGCCCATAAAGCTTTATCATATCCCCCTAAAGGCGAGCCCCTATAACCTGAAATAAAACCTGCTGTCTTTAGTCCATTTTTAACATCAAGCTGATGCTGTAAAAAAGGAAGTTTAACAAGCGCTTGAATGGCTGAGATATAAATTCTGCCTTTGTTTACAACATATTTATCGTCTAGACTAACGGGCAGAAGGGTCATTTTTATCTCCAAAATATAAAAAATATAATATGCTTCTTTCGAAACCTGTAAATGTTCAGATTATGTGTCAAAGTCTAGGAAGTACGAGAACCAGCGTGGAGTGTACTTTAAGTACATGAGCACTGGAAGCGCACCTGACGACGAATTTGACCATAGGATGGACATTTACCTTAATTACGCCAGAAAAATGGCAAAAAGACAACAAGTACCGAAAATATTTCAAGTCTCCCTAAAAGCATCCCCAAAATCATGATCCATTTAGCGACAATTGGCAGATCAGCAAAGCTTGAAAATGGTCCGTATATTTCAGTCAATCCCTGGCCTGTATTGCTGAGTGTTGAAATTGAAATGCTTAAACTAGATAAAAAATCAACACCTACACAGGCATAAGCAATTGCAAAAATAAAAATGATAAGCACATACACAAAAATAAAAGTACTAACAGACGTCAAAATATTTGGTGAAATCGCTTTATTGTTAAAATACGGAATAAAAATACCTCTAGGGTGAATTAATTGCGCAATTTGTGTTGATGTTTGGGCCAATAACACCCGGAAACGAAAAACTTTTAACCCGCCTGACGTTGATCCACGACATCCCCCAATAAGGCCTAAAAACAATAAAATAAGAAGCGGAAAACTTCCCCATTTTAAAATATTTTCCGTCGCAATGCCTGTTGTTGTCATGTAGGAAACGGCATGAAAAATAGATTTACGTATAAGTACAAAAAAATCAATTTTTGCTTGAAAGCCACCATATTTCTGAAACAAATGCACAAAGATTAAAATTGCTGCAATACAAATAAAACCTATAAAAAGTCGCACTTCTCCATCTTTTAACAATGCACGGCGATTACCCATTAAAAATTTTGCGTATAGTACAAAAGGCATAGCCCCCAATAGCATAAAAATAATACCAACCCACTCTATCTGTGCATTGTTAAAATACCCAAAAGATTGATCATGCGTTGACGTGCCTGAAGTTGCAAGGGTCGTGATACTATGAAAAATAGCATCAAAAAAACTCATCCCAAAAAGCCAATAGGCGAAAAAGCAAAGCAATATAAGCCCTAAATAAATCAACACGATATTAGCCGCTATTTGTGTCGAACGTGGTAAAAATTTATCAAATTTATCAGAACTTTCCATTTGGAAAAGCTGCATTCCTCCAATTTTTAACAAAGGTAAAATGGCAATGGCCAAAACAATAATGCCGATGCCACCCAAACCGGATAAAAAAGCACGCCATAGATGCAATCCTTGGGATAAATGATCAAGGTTTTTAAAAATCGTTGAACCCGTTGTTGTAAGCCCTGACATTGTTTCAAAATAGGCTTCTGTAAAAGTCAGCTTTAATGATGTCAACATAAAAGGAATGGCTGCAAACCCGGATAAAACAGTCCATGTTAGAAAGGTCAACAAAAAAGCCTGTCTTACGCTGATTTCTTTAATATTTGTTTTAAAAGCAAAAATAAGAGAAAAACCTGTAAAAACGGTAATAGAAGACGATGTCAAAAAAATAACACCCTCAGCTTGATGTTGGAGATGATCTAATAAAGCAGGCCCAAGCATCGTTACGCCTAAAATAACGAGTAAATGGCCTATAATATAAAAAACAGGACTAAACATAAATTATTAATCTCAGCACAAGCGTAACCTTATCAAAATCCTAGGACTAGATTTATTAATGATATGACGATTTCACGTGATCTCCAAGTTTAAACATCTGAACCTAAAACCTAACGTCTTTACAATTCATGGATACCCTTGGTTGTTGAATATTCAAAATGCATTATTTTATCAGGATTAAGCCAATGGTGAATCGCATGTGCGGCCGATGCTGCTTCTGCAAATCCAGTTAATATCAGTTTCAACTTACCTGGATAAGTCGCTATATCACCAATAGCATAAACGCCTTCAACATTCGTGTTCATCGTTACAGGATTTATTTTTAAATGATTACTCTCAAGATCCAATCCCCAATGTGCTAAAGGCCCTAAATGCATTGCAAGTCCAAAAAAGGGTAGCAAAATATCGGTTGGCAGCATTTTTAAATCACCATCTAAGGTTGCAACTTCAACAAAATCTAGCATACCTTCCTTGCCATGTAAGGCTTTCAATTGATAGGGCACGACAAGTGAAATTAATCCCTGCTCAACTTTTTGTTGTAATTGATTCAAAGATTCGGGGGATGCGCGAAATTTATCACGTCGATGAATCAAATTGACGTGTTCGGCAATTTCAGACAAAGAAAGCGCCCAATCAAGCGCTGAATCACCACCACCTGCAATAGTAATTTTCTTATTGCGGAAATTTTCGCGTGATTTCACAAGATAAAAAACAGATTTACCCTCAAATTCAGACAAATGATCAAGCGGTGGACGATTTGGTCCAAAAGCACCGCCACCTGCCGCAATAATAATGGATCTCGCTTTTATTGTTATATTCTTTGATGTTTGAACATAAAAGAAACGTTCTTTTCGCTCAAAAGAACTTACTTCTTGATCAAAATGGTACTGAGGATGGAAAGGAGATGCTTGTATTTCCAATTGATGAATCAAATCTGCACCCGAAACTTTAGGAAAGCCGGGAATATCATAAATTGGTTTTTCAGGATAAAGCGCACTACATTGACCACCCACAGATTCAAGCGCATCAACAACATGACAGCGAAGACCTAACATACCGCATTCAAAAATAGCAAAAAGACCTACAGGCCCCGCACCAATAATAACAACATCCGTTTCAAAAAAAGACATATAACACCTAAATAGAAAGTAATATTCCAACATACTTGAAACTAAACTACCCAGATTATGTGGAAAAGTCTAGAAAATGAGTGATCCAGAAGCTTAACAATTAAGATCCGGTGGACTTGATGTCCTGGCTGAAGGAGCTCATAAGCACAGGAAGCGCCAACTTGACGACGAATTTACTCATGATGAGCGGTTGTAAGAAAAAACCCCACAACATAAAATGCGCGGGGTCAGATAAGGAGGCAAGATGAAAAATGACAAACTTGTAAAAAATTTAATTCCGTGTAAAGTCTTGCTAAAGGTAACATTTCTCAAAAATACGTCTCTTGTACAACGCGCTAACATCGCACAAGAGAACGAAGTTGGAAAAGTGGTTACACTTATATGGTATCAAATAAAAAGACATTATAAAACAAAAATGATTAAGTTTTTATTAACAAATTGTTTTGAAACAAAAAAATTAGCACAAAAAATGAGTTTTTTTTTGAAGCCTAAGGATATTGTTTTACTAAAAGGAGATTTGGGCGCTGGCAAAAGTTATTTTGCACGCGCTTTTATACAATCCTTATTAGGTGAAGAAACTGAAGTACCAAGCCCCACTTTTACCCTTGTGCAGGAATATGAAACATCTATAGGCCCTGTTTGGCATTTTGATTTATACCGTCTTAAAAACGAAGAAGAAGTTTTTGAACTTGGGATTGATGAAGCCTTTGCTCGTGCTATAAGCCTTATCGAATGGCCAGAACGATTGGGATCATACACGCCAAAAGAATATATATGCCTTGATTTTAGTTTCACTGAAAACCCCGATGAACGTATTGTGACTTTTTCTTTCACACAAAAATATGAATTTATGATTGAGAGAATTAAGGATTTATTTCCTGAAAAAAAGATCATCTAACCCCCTCCTTCATACGTCTCTGCTTTCAATCATTACCTATAAGTTACCCCCCCTTCCTACGTCCCGCGGCTTGTCCGCGGGATCCAGAAAGTAAATAAAGAAGATGTCATTACCCAATTTATACAATCTTAACTTTAGGGAAGATCGTCTGGATCCCGCGAACAAGTCGCGGGACGTAGGAAGTGAGATGTTCAAAATCGCTCACCCTCCTGAGAAATTGCGAAAATTTGGACAGCATATATAAAAACAAATTTTTGTTTAAAAAAAATTAAAATTAATGTAATATCGCGTATTATTTTTGTTTAATTCTAAGGAATTTGAAATGCTAAAGAAAATTCTACTCTCACTATATCTATCCCTCACTTTATTTACAGTAGAAGCTGTGCAACCAACATTTGAGGAAAAACAAAACACTGCTCTTTTAATACAAGAAATTAAAAATATAGGAGGCAAAAGCGCAAACGGTATACCAAACGCAACAATGCTGTCCATCGCCATTGATTTTGCTCAAGAATGTGCAACTAACTTTTATTGTAATAAAATCTATGGCCAATCAAGTTCAAAACGACTTGGTAAAAATATGATTTCTCATGTTGGTTTTAACGAACGTGCACGACTTTTTCCAGGCCGTGCAAAAGCTGAAATTCTTGCATTTTGCACAGCACGTGATGGAAAACAAGCGGCTCAACAACTTGCACGACAATGGCTCAAAAGTCCTGGTCATAAAGCACACATGATGCCGTTTCATAAATATTATGCTTATGCTGTTGTTAGAACAGATAAAATTCCTGGTTATTCAGGTTGTCACTGGTTTGCTGTTGGGCTTTTTGCTGATTAATTGATTTATAATGGAAGAAGAGCCCAAAAGGACTCTTCTTTTGATTTTTTAAATAGCAACACGTTGCTTTTGTTCTAGATTTTTATTCAATTGTAAAACAATTTGATCTAAAAATTCTTCAGTATTCAAATAAGGCTCATTGGGGCCTCTAAGTAAAGACAAATCCTTCGTCATATGACCATTTTCAACTGTTTCAATACATGATTGCTCTAAAGTTTGCGCAAAAAGTGCAAGCTCTGGTGTATTATCAAACTTTGCACGATAAGATAATGCTTGAGTCCACGCAAAAATAGAAGCAATAGGATTAGTCGATGTTTTATTGCCCTTTTGATGTTCCCTATAATGACGGGTCACGGTACCATGTGCCGCTTCTGTTTCAATAGTTTTACCATCGGGTGACAAAAGGATGGACGTCATGAGGCCTAAAGAACCAAAACCTTGGGCGATTGCATCTGATTGGACATCGCCATCATAATTTTTACAAGCCCAAAGGAAGTTGCCATCTGTACGCATAGCTGTTGCAACCATATCGTCAATCAAACGATGTTCATAAACAATCTTTTTGGCTTTGAATTTAGCTTCAAATTCTTTTTCGTAAATTTCTTGAAAAAGATCTTTAAAACGACCATCATACGCTTTTAGAATTGTGTTTTTTGTTGATAAAAACACATCGAATCCAATATCAAGACCATAATTCAAACATGAACGTGCAAAACCACGAATGGATTCATCTTCATTAAACATACCCATAGCAACGCCACCAGTGTTGGTGAATTCATGGATTAGATGCTCTTGCGGTTTACCACCATTTGCAGGTGTGTAAGTCATTGTGACTTTACCAGGACCTGGGATCTTAATGTCTGTCGCACGATATTGATCGCCATAGGCATGACGACCGATAATAATCGGTTTTGTCCAATTCGGTACAAGACGTGGTACGTTTTTAATAATAATAGGCGCACGGAAAACAGTACCATTTAGAATGTTACGAATTGTTCCATTCGGCGATTTCCACATTTTTTTAAGATTAAATTCTTTAACGCGTGCTTCATCAGGTGTGATTGTTGCGCATTTAACGCCAATTCCATATTGTTGAATAGCTTTTGCCGCATCAATTGTGATTTGATCATCGGTTTTGTCACGACTTTCAATACCAAGGTCATAATATTTTAAATCAATATTTAAATATGGATAAATAAATTTGTCTTTGATCATCGCCCAGATGATCCGCGTCATCTCGTCACCATCAATGTCAACGATTGGATTTAAAACTTTAATTTTGGCCACGAATTGTCTCCCTTTGAACTAATTTTTTACTATATAGTTAATAGACTTGATGAGTAGACAAGGAACAACGAACGACGTGTATCCTTATATACATGAGTGAGGCGTGACGATGTATCCTCGCAATGTCTATTGACTATAGCTACGATTTTAGTGCGAATTGGGTCAGAAGCATAGGAAAATTAGATAATTATTTTATAACATTCTTCTTTTGTAAGCGTAAAACCACTCTCAATCCAAGCATTTAAGATTATTTGAAGCGCTATGCCTAAAAAAGGCCCATCTTTAAACCCCCTATCTTTAAGGTCACTTGCTTTAATAGGCATTATTTGCTTAGTCCAATGATCACAAAAAATTAAAAATTGTTGGTATGTTTCAACATCAATCAACTCCAATAATAATTGAAGCATTAACCAATCGCGCGTTATGGCTTTATCGTGGGCATATAAAAAATGATAAAATGAATGCGCGGCGCTCATAGGTGTTTTGCCTATTTTCTTAATGAGACATTTTAAATAATGTTCTGTTTTATTCGATAATCTGAATGTTTTTTTAAGAAGTTTAATCTCGTCATTATTTTGCGGAAAAGTTAATAGAAAAAATTTAATATCGACAGAAGGCAATTTAAAATCTGAATTATATAATTTCGTCACAAGTTTCAAATTAATATCATAGGGCATTAAATTTTTAAAAACATTCCCTTTTTCCATTAATTGCAAAGATTTCAATGCATATGGATTATTAAGAAGCTTAAAAATTTCAGTTGATAATCGTTCGCCCGATAATTCTTTAAGATGTATCGAAAAATAACAGGCAGCATCATATGATTCTTTATGAAGCAACCCATCATATTGACTTAAAAAACGAAAATAACGCAAAATGCGTAAATAATCTTCTTGAATACGTTTTTGAGGATCTCCAATAAAACGTAAAAATTTTGTCTCAAGATCTTTAAGACCATCTGTATAATCATAGATAATACCCTGATGATCACAATATAAAGCATTATAAGTAAAATCACGCCTTAAAGCATCTTCTTCCCAAGAATCTGTATAATTTACAATTGCATGACGCCCAAAAGTTTCAATATCTTGTCTAAGTGTTGTTACTTCATAATGATATTTTTTTCCAATGGCTGTAATCGTACCGTGTTTCATGCCTGTTGGGATAGTCCTAAAGCCTTTTTCTTGAAGCAAATCAGTAACTTCTTCAGGTTTAAAGGGTGTTGCAATATCAAAATCATTAGGCTTATGACCCAATAATGTTTCACGAACCGATCCACCGACAAGTCGTGCATTCAATGTCATAAGAATTTGCTGAAATTCGGGCTCTAAAAGCCATGAGGGTTTTGGATCAAGAATGCTTGTGTTAAGCATCTTTAGAAATGGCTTCCGCCAAATTAACAAGGATTGACGCTGTTGCGCCCCAAATTTTATATTGTGCAAACTCAATAACATAATATGAATGCGTTTGACCATGCCATGTAATAATTTGCTGCTGAACATGTTGTTTGTTCAGAATAAAAGAAAGGGGTATTTCAAAAGATTCAATAACTTCAATAGGATCCAACGTTAAAGAAAAAGGAGGTTCAACATGTGCCAAAATAGGGGTAATTTCAAAGCCTGTAATTGTACGACATTGGTTTAGCCTACCAATAATCGTTACTTTTTCACGTGATAATGCAATTTCTTCCTGTGCCTCCCTTAAAGCTGTATCTTCTGGCGAGTTATCTTTTGGATCAAACCGTCCACCTGGAAAACAAATTT
This sequence comes from Alphaproteobacteria bacterium, assembly GCA_030696155.1. Taxonomy (GTDB): domain Bacteria; phylum Pseudomonadota; class Alphaproteobacteria; order JAUXUR01; family JAUXUR01; genus JAUXUR01. Next base: position 33,924 of record JAUYSY010000128.1, read on the forward strand.
GCCCAGGATGATCCCGCAAATGTTCAGCGCGACGATTCAACAAAACATGAATGCCATGTGGGTGAGGAACAAGCGGTACAAGAACAGCTGCTTTTGTATAATTATCAACTATATTTTGAGCAGCATAAGGGTATTGTGTACGCCATTGGTCATATCTGCTGATAATATCAGGAATATGCATTTATCTCACATAAGGTCTATCTTATAGTTAAACAATTTTATTTTGTCACTAGGAATGAGGCGTGAAGTGTAGTCTCTTCCTACATGAACGACGAATGACAACGTGCCAAATTAAAAGGGTTTGGCTATAGTATAGAATTTTTTAGATCTTGAATACAAGCCGCATATTGTGACGATCCTTTTTCAAAGACAGAAGTCCCCGCAACAAGGCATGTAGCACCAGCTTTAATAGCCATTCTAGCCGTTTTAATATTTATGCCACCATCCACTTGAAGTTCAATATTTAAATTTTCACGTTTAATAATAGTTGAAAGCGCCTCAATTTTTTTTAATTGGCTTTCGATAAAATGTTGACCGCCAAAACCTGGGTTCACGCTCATAATCAATATTAAATCAATCGCCTCTAAAATAGGTAAAATACTTGTATGACAAGTAGCTGGATTCAAGGAAACACCTGCTTTAGCGCCCATTTTACGAATTTGTGTTAAATGTCTATGTAAATGAGACGTCGCCTCTTGATGAATCGTCACAATATTTGCACCCGCTTCAATAAAGGGCTCAATAAATTGCTCTGGTCTATAAATCATCAAATGAACATCAAAAGGAAGAGTCGAATAAGGGCGCAATGCTTTTACAATTTGGGGACCCATCGTAAGATTAGGTACAAAAGCACCATCCATCACATCAAAATGAATCCAATCAGCTTTAGCTTCTGTGATTAATGTAACCTCTTTCCCTAAAGCTGCAAAATCAGCAGATAACAAAGAAGGGGCTATTTTAATGGGGTTCATTTTATACTCATTACTAATATTGTGGATATTGTACGCCTTTTAATGCTAGAATTCAAAAAAAACTTACTTTATTTTGGATGACACATGAAAAAAAATCTCTGCTTATTAATTGGTGTTTTAATAATGAACGTTACTGCAGTTGCAAACTCAAAATTAATTGATATGCTTCCATTTTTAGAAGAAAAAATAAAAAAAGGCCACGAACAATTTAAGGTGCCTGGATTTGCCATCGCTTTTATTGAAGGCGATCAAATTCAATATATGAAGGGATTTGGTGTTCGTGCTCATGGACAAGAAGAACCAATCACAACAGAAACACTTTTTCAAATTGGTTCAGTCACAAAAGGTATGTCGGCGACTTTAATGGCGCGCTTAATATCAGAAGGTGTGCTCAGTTATGATGATAAAATCATTAAACATTTTCCTGATTTTAAATATTGCGATGAGGAACATACGCAAAATTTAACCATTAAAGATGTATTAAGCCAGCGTAGCGGATTACCAGCTTATGCAGGCGATGTTGATATCCAAGCAGGTAAACATTTTCAAGATGTATTGCCAACACTTCAGCATTTAACGCCTATCGCACCACTCAAAGAAAAGTTCTCCTATCAAAATGTTTTATATTGTGTGCCAGGACAAGTCGCTGAAAAAATACTCAAAAAAGATATGAATAGTCTTTTTCAAGAGAAATTTTTTAATCTTATAGGATTCAAAAATGCATCTTTGGGCATTAATGCGCTTAATGCAAGCAATAACAAAGCGTTATCACATAAAGTTGGCACAACATTCACACGCATTTTACCTTATTCAGAATTTGGATATCGAATTCCTTATGCCGGTGGCATTAATATGTCGATCGAAGATCTTGCCAAATATGCCCAGCTTCATATGAATAAAGGCAAAATTAATGGCCAAACCTATATCCCTGAAAATATAATAGATGAATTGCATAAAGTTCAAATTGATACGACAGGAACCGAACCTTATCGTTACACTAAGAATTTTTACCCCAAAGATCGTGTTAAGAATACAGGCTATGGATTAGGCTGGCGCATTTATGATTGGAATGGGCATAAAGCAATTGGTCATGGTGGTTTTGTCAATGGCCAAGTAGCGATGGTTTCATTTTTACCAGAACATAAAATAGGGATCGCAGTCCTTGCTAATGCTGCAACACCTTTAGGGGTCATTATAAGATCATATTTATTTGATCGTCATCTAGGTTTAAACGATATTGATTGGCTTGATCGCGCAAAAATCATTAAAGCACGCGATAAAGCAGCATCCGCTAAAAATGCTAAACATTCTCATAAAAAAACACCGCTTAAAAAAGAAGTGGGTAAAAAAGATTTGACTGCAAAACCAATGCCTAAAAAAAGTCCTCCTAAAAAACGAAGAATTGTCAAAAAAGATTAAATTGCGTATAGTTCAAAAAGTATTATAAGGATTCAGATACGTGAATTGGTTAAGAGATTTTGTAAAGCCTAAAATCAGGGCACTTGTAAGCAAAAAGAATGTTCCAGATGATTTATGGACAAAATGTTCGAATTGCGAGCAAATGATTTTCCACCGCGAACTCGCTTCAAATTTACAAGTCTGTCCGCATTGTTCTTACCATATGCGCATGAATGCGACATCGCGTCTTCAAATGCTTTTTGATAATGCCGAATATCGCATTATTGAATTTCCAACAGGACTCGCTGATCCCTTAAAATTTAAAGATACAAAAAAATACACAGACCGTCTTAAAGAAAATCGTGCCAAAACCAATAACCAAGATGCTATTATTGCAGCTCACGGTAAAATGGGCGGCGTAGGTGTAGTTATTGCAGCCTTCGATTTTGATTTCATGGGCGGATCGATGAGCATTGCAACCGGAGAAGCCCTATTATCAGCTTCGCGCCTTGCCATATTACAACAAGCCCCTTTAATTGTTATTCCAGCTTCTGGTGGCGCGCGTATGCAAGAAGGCATCTTATCGCTTATGCAAATGGCAAGAACAGTGGCAGCAATTCAGGAAGTAAAAGAAGCAGGTCTTCCTTATATCGTTTTACTTGCCGATCCAACTTATGGTGGCGTCAGCGCTAGTTTTGCAATGTTAGGTGATATTGCTATTTCAGAACCAGGTGCCATGATTGGTTTTGCAGGGCGTCGTGTTATTCAAGAAACAATTCGTGAAAAATTGCCTAATGATTTCCAAAAAGCTGAATATTTATTAGATCACGGCATGATTGATATGGTGGTGACGCGTCGTGAATTACGTCCTATGATGATTAAAATTTTATCATTATTGCAGAACAAAACGCCTTCAGCACAAGTTTTGGCGATTAAGAAAAAATAATTTTAAAAGTTATTGTTATTATACTTAAAATATAAAGAGGTTATTATGTTTAGATCTATTGTTTTGTCTTTGGCAATACTGTTTACAAGCAATAAAGCTACAAGTCATCAAAATAACTTAAAACCAATATATTATCTTTCTGGCATGAACGATAAAGTTGATGAAAAAAATATAAATAAAAATTATTTAATTTTTAAAGATCGTAAAACAAGCTTAAGAGGATATAAAAATAAATCGGGTAAAATCATAATACCTGCACAATTTCAACATGCTATGCCTTTTAATAAATATGGCATTGCAGATGTTTGTTATGAAACAGCAAAAAATTGTTATAAAATTGATGCAACTGGCAAAAATATTGCAAAATCATACATATTTGATAATGGTCCAGATTATGAAATTGGTAATATGTCACGAATTATTGAAAACAATAAAGTAGGTTACATCAATTCTGCAGGTCAGATTATTATCCCACCTCAATTTGATTGGATTGGTATTTTTAATTTGTCATCGCCCATTACAGTTGTTTCAATAGGATGCAAGTCAGTTCAAGTACCTAACAGTGAATACTCAGAAATGAAAGGCGGTAAATGGGGTGCAATTGATAAAACAGGAAAGATCATTGTGCCGATTGAATATGATAGATCTGATCATAAAAAAACGCTAACTTTTTATAAAGGCACTCAAGCTTTTGAATTATATGAAGTATCTGCAAATCAATATAAACTCATCCCAATGCATTGATTATACCATTTTTAAAAAACATTAGTCATAAACAATATCTAGCTATTTCAACAGAGAACCTATTAAAAAAACGTTCGCTGCACTAAAAAACCCTTTGTTTTTACATTAGGTTATTCTTTGAAATGACTATATTCATGAAATTTAATTTAAATAATTAAAATTTTTATTGTAGTATTTTTTATTTTTTAGTATTATATTTAGAATTAATTTAAATTTAGGAGTAATAAAATGAAATGTTTTGGTAATCTTGTTGTAAAAATTACATTTTTTTCTTTTTTGTGTTTTGGCGTCACTTTAAGTCATGTAAATGCTATTACATTCGAAAAATATGATGCTTTTATTGATTATGGTACACACCCTGATGGATTTGAGCGTCGGCATTCTAATGTAGTTTTTCGTAATTTGCTTCATCAGCTTATGGAGATAGTGAATGGTGATAATGAGACGCCAAAAAACAAGAATATTGCACGTTATGAAATAGCTAGATTGTGTGCAAAATATCTTTATAATCCTGAGGAAAACTTAAGTTGGTATACATTTGTAAAAAAAATTTTGGCGCTTGAATTTAATTTTGAACAAATGGAAAATACCGAAGATAATACGCGCTTAATTCGAAATTATCAAAGCGTTCGTGAAAATCTTAAGCGTTTTTCGACAGCTGTTGTAAGTAAATATACTCACTTTATTCACAATAAAATACCTTTTCGTTTGGGACGTGAGTTTTATAATACGTCACTTGAACCTTTTCCTGTAGGCCAACGATTAGAAAATTTCAATCATTGTTATGCTTTTTTAACGACAAATCATCAAGATTTGCCTTTGGTTAAACAACATCAACTTAAAATTGGTATGGCGAATTTATTTTTAAATCATGCAGATGTAATAACAGATATTGGTCAAAAAAGAAATATTGTTCAAGAAATTTTGCCCCAATTAATAGCTATTATTGAATATCGAGATGAAAATCAGAACAATGAAATAAACCGTCTTAAAGCACATGCTGCAATTTTATACGGCTGGTATTGTTATCGTTTTATAGGGATAATAGATGATGAAGGCACGAATCGTAATGAATTGTATCAAAATGCATTAAATTTCTTAGATAGAATTGCTGAAGAACGTTATACAAAGAAAAGTTTGCTTGTTAAAGCCAATATTATTTTATCAAGCAACTTTTCGGCACTTCCAAATGAATATGGAGCGCATATAGATCCTATTAGGGGCGATGACATTGATGCACGTAATAATTCTAAGATTGAAATTTTAGAAAATCTACTTGAAAAGCTACGTGAAATTGGTGAAATTGGGCGCCCTCTAATTCAGGTTATTGAAGGCGTTAGACAAGAGCTTACACAGCCACGTCAATTACAAGCTATCCCTATTGTAAATGGACAGCAAGAGCAAGAAGAAGTGCTTCTTGAAGGAGAAGATATTGCGGGACAACAGCCCCAGTTAGAAGATAATTTCAAAACAATGGGTACGATAACAGCTATGTGCAATACACATGCTGGACAGGCAGAGATTCTAGAAACAATAGGACTTGTTGAAAATTGTTTGAGATATATCAGAGCTCAACAACAGCCAGTCCAAGCAGATCAAGCGCCAGAAATGGATGAAGATCATGGTGGTGATGACGAAGGCGGCACGTGGGATAGTGATGAAGATCATGATAGACGCGATAAATATGTGAGCGACGATGAAGATAGTGATGATGGTTCAGATGGTGATCGCATTGCTGCGGCATGGAGTGACTCAGACGAGGATCATAGCGTATTCGCAGATAATCCTGAAGATTCAAGAATTGATTTGGATTATTTTAAAAAAAATAGATTTAGTGACAAAATTACAAAAATTCTTGAGCAAAAATATGAAAATTTAAATTCATTGAATGTTGAAATAAACAATGTAAAAAATCAAAAAGAGTATACTTACAATAAAATTGTTGAAAATTATAAGGTAAGAATGATTAATTATTTTTGTCAATATGGCTTGGGGGATGCTTCTAATTTAACAGGCCATAGAGCTATATTTGAAGCCTATGGAGACTCCTTAGATATGGATAGAGAATCTATAGGTGCTGTTATGCGTAAATTAAACATACAAACAAAAAAAATATTTACTATAAATAATAAAAATATAGTACAATATGTTCTTATTCCATTGTTATCATTAAGAGGAAAATTTATAAAAGGGCATATTTCTATGATCGCAAACCATATACCTTCTGGATTGTGCGAAGGAAATTCATTGCATTATGTTTCAGGCTTTAAAAATAACAAGTTACGAAATGGTGTTTCTGAAGAAATAAAAAAACAACTAGTTCAATTATATTGTGATTGTTTAACTAAAAATAGTTTTGATAATTTAGCCGATGATTTGGAAAAATTAAATGTCACTATGAAAACGGCTTATAATATATTGAATGATACTTTAAAAGAGGATCAATTACCGAAATGTCCTGAATATTTAAAAATTTTAAGCACAAGTGAACGTGATAAACAAATTTTTGAGGCCTACACAAAATGGATTAAAGATAATCAACAATTAACAATTGTTGATTTTACAAATAGCCATAAGAGTGAATTCAATAATTGTTCTTATTCAATAATTTATGAAGCACTCAAAAAAAATGGACTAACAATTAGAGATAAACAAGCAAAGCACATATCGCCTAATCGCGCTGAAGAAATTCGTAAAATTGCGTATAAATTAAGACCAAAATCCCCAGGTTGTAGCGATCGAAAATTAGCTAAAACAATTATATCAAGAATGGAGGATGATATTGGTATGTCTGTAATTCTTGATGTTATAGCAGAAAGAACTTTTACTAAAGAAAAGGTCACTAAACAAAAAAAATATACGTATCAAAACGAAATCATTAAATGCTACACAGAACTTTATGAGGTTGATCGGAAGATTCATCCAATAAATACAATTCAAGATCGCTTAAGGTCCCAAGGTATTGTTTTGAAACATAATCATATTAAAAAAGTTATCAAGAATTACAAGGAATCAATAGGATTTAAACCACCAGAGCCAGAACATCAAAGCGATAAGTCTACACACAAAAGAAAAATGGAAGATTTAGAGTCTCCTCATCCAAAAAAACGTGTTGTAAGTATACAAAGATCTGATCTTTTGTCCAAATCTCTAGATCAAGCAAAAGATCAAAAAGAATCAACACAACAAAGTGTTTCTGAATTTTGTGTAAAAGCGGTACCCAGTGAATCTAAAAGAAAGCCAAGAATTATAGTTGCCTCAGATTCAGATGATGAATCTAAATAAAAACATGGATTAGAGTGTTTGTTAAGCAATTAACGTCGTTTAACAAACATTCTACACTTTTGCTAAATTATGCCATTTTCAAAAAAAACTAAATAATTTATAGTATACCCAAATGATTTGGAAATGTCGATTTTTGAGTCTGAAATTTGAGGTGATTTTTGATGCCAAAAATAACGACAAGTAATTGTTTTACCTTAGGAATTTTTGATTCAAAAAGCGACCAAAGGTCATAGACTAAAAATCGTAGTTTCAGATTATTTGGGTATATATAAATTTGAAGTCATTTCACTATATGTTTCATCATTACGCGGTTTTCCTCCCGTTCAGTTCCATATTCTTCTTAGCCACAATATCTGCTTCGCTACACGTTTCGTTCATCACCAACTCTCCTTTGGTTTGAAAAGCGATACCGGCTGCATTAGCTTCATCGGTATCAATGTGCATCTCGGTAACATAGCCTTCTTTCGCCCGGATCAGCGTATTGGCAAACGATACACTGCGCTCACCATTACCGAGTTTAACATCCACATAATCGCCGTCCTTTAATCCCATTTTTGTCGCGTCTGCTGGACTCATATGGATATGACGTGCAGCGATGATCAAGCCATTTGTCACAATTTCCCCGATTGTTCCACGCAATTTGATAAAAGGTGTATGCTCCAACTTGCCAGAGGGACGCACAGGCACCTCCACACCCAGCGTAAAAGTATCTGTTTTAGAAACTTCGATCTGCGTTTGTTTTCGCGTTGGGCCTAGCACACGCACGGTTTTAAAGAAGCCTTTTGGACCAATAACTTCCACCGTTTCTTCCGCCGCCCAGCCTTCAGGTTGGCTTAGACTACGCATTTTCCTTAATCGATAACCTTTACCAAACAACACTTCCACCGCCTCTTGTGACAGATGCACATGCCGTGCAGAAACGGCCACAGGGACATGCCATTTTTGCGTCTGTACACTTTCACGCTGTGCCAGTAAATATTTCACCTCTTGCGCGATCATTAATTGTTCACAAGTTTGTGTAACAATCACTTTGATTCGTGAATCGAAACTTTGCGCTTGCGGTGCTTCAAAACCTTTTAGTTTTATCGACTGGTTTTTATCGTCATCAAGATGTAAGCCAAGAAACTCAAATTTATCGCATACACGACGACGCATAGAAGCAGAATTTTCACCAATACCGCCCGTAAAAGCAATGACATCCACCCCGCCCATTGCGGCAGTATAGGCGCCGATATATTTGCGCACACGATAAGCATAAACATTAATCGCAAGCTGTGCATCCGTGTCACCTTCAGCCGCTTTTTGTTCTACTTCTCTTAAATCATGGCTACCTGCGAGTGCCTTCAGCCCACTGTTAGCATAAAGCTGGTGTTCAATTTCTTCGATGCTAAGACCAAGCTCTCGAACCAGATAGGTAAACATACCAGGATCAACATCGCCAGAGCGTGTACCCATCACCAACCCTTCAAGTGGTGTCATTCCCATGGAGGTGTCAACCGAAAATCCACGGTTGATCGCGCATACGCTTGCGCCATTGCCGAGGTGACAGCTAATTATCTGTAACGCTGTGACAGGGCGCTTCAGCTCCCTTGCCACACGTAAACCCACATATTTATGCGATGTTCCGTGAAAACCGTAACGACGCAGCCCTTTATCCCGCCATTCTTTAGGTACGGCATAGGTATAGGCACAATCCGGGATGGTATGGTGAAAAGCTGTATCAAACACTGCTACTTGGGGCAAATCTGGCCATAGCCCCTGACTGATGGTGATTGCTTTAAGGTTAGCAGGATTATGCAATGGTGCAAACGGCGTGCAAGCTTCGATATGTTTAAGCACTTCGGTATTAATCAATGTAGCATTGTGAAAACGTTCCCAACCATGTGCCACTCGGTGACCAATCGCATCAAATTGATCATAACCAAACTCTTTCAAGATTTCAGGGACACGTACAATTGCATCTTTTATTGTATTCAGAGATTCACTGCGTTTTTGTGCTTCGCTTTGCTCACCACCGATACGATAATGCAATGTGCAAGCACCATTTTTAAACCCCTCGAATTCACCTTTAAACACACGACTGTCCTCGATGCTTACATCAAATATCCCAAATTTAAGACTAGAACTTCCCGCGTTAAATACTAAAATCTTCATCAAAATGTCTCCCACATTTTTTCAACTGCACGATCTGCTGCATCATGAAATGGCAGAAACACAAGATCAGCGCCCTTTGCTTCTAATGCTGCTTTTTCATGAAACCGCTGTGTAGATACGGCAATTTTCCCTTTATAATTCTGACGTTTAAGCGCATCAATCAACACAAGACGTGGGTCTTCATGAGTGAGTCCAAGGTCATGCTGTGGCATAGCAGAAACGACCCATTTTACAGATTTAAGCGGCAAGGTACTTATAAATTCTTGATCACATGCATCACCATATACAACTTCATATTTAGCTGCACGCCAGCGAAGCAACTCGTCTGGATTAAAATCAACCGCCAATAATTTAATCTTATCCTTACGTAAATGTTCTGCAATAGCAGATCCATAACGCCCCAGTCCAAATAAAATAACATCGTATCTTTGGTATTCTATATTATGCTGATTTTCAACTGCTTCTCGTAATGGCACGCTGCGCTCAAAGATACCCATAAATGGCTCCAGCCATCGATATAGTTCATGCGAATAAGTAATCATATATACTGAAGTCGCTATGGTAATCAGTCCCACCAGCGTCACCAACCCCAATGCCTCAGCATTCACATGACCAATCGTCATCCCCATTGCCATAAAAATAAGTGAGAATTCACTGATCTGCGCTACCGTTAAACCAGCAAGAAATCCGGTGCGCTTGCGGTATCCCATATAACCCATAATCGCCATGACGATAAGCGGGTTACCAATGAGCACGAATAAGGAAAATAACAATGCAGGAAATATCTGGGATCCTAGTAAACTAAGGTCAAGCTTTGACCCAAGAGCGATGAAGAAGAACAATAACAGAAAATCTCGTAAACTGGAAAGACGTGCTACAATTGCTTCGCGGAATGGCGTAGAGGCAAGTGATACACCCGCTAACAACCCCCCCAGTTCCTTGCTAAATCCGAAATGGCTACCAAAAGCTGCCAGCAACGTCGCCCAGCCGATAGCAAAGGTAATTAATAATTCAGACGAATGTGCAATGCGGCGAACAAGCGCAGTTGCAATATATCGGATAAAAAAGCCAACAAAAGCCAACATAATTGTTCCATATAGGAACACCAAGCCGATCTGCATCCACGCACTTTTTTCACCATTGTCCTCTCCACCAATACCAAAGGCAGAAAGAACCATCATGGCCAACACCACTACTAAATCCTGCACAATTAGAAAACCGATGGCAATACGCCCATGCAGTGAATCAACTTCTTTTTTATCGGACAATAACTTAACAATGATAATTGTACTAGAGAAGGTGAGTGCCACTGCAACATAAAAAGAGACAATAATACCCAAACCTAATGCAATCCCAATCAAAAAACCAATCGCAGAAGTAAAAATCACCTGCCCAAGCCCTGTAGCCAATGATACGGCGCCAAGGGTTTTAACCAACTTTAAATCAAGTTTTAGACCCACGAGAAATAACAATACCGCTATACCAAGCTCTGCCAATAGATCAATATTTGCATGCGTTTGCACAATGCCGAGCGCAGAAGGACCCGCAAGTATACCGACCGCAATAAAGCTCACAATCATCGGTTGGCGAAGCAGCAACCCAATAAAACCAAAAATTGTAGCCAACGTAAGAAGCGCCGTCAGTTCATAGAAATGTGATGCGTGCAAAAAGCTAAGATCGGGCATACTCACTTCCCTACGATTGAGTGATCGCGCGAAGACGGAGGCGAATTTGTTTCTCTGTTTCGATGATGGCGAACAATGCTGCACCCACTCCAATAATCAGCACCCCGTCCCAGAACGGAATTGATACCGTGGCAAACACGGCTTGCAGAATCGGCAGGTAAGTAATGGCAAATTGCGCCACCGTAACCACAATGACAGTCAACCACAACACCTTGGTACCACGCACTTTTTTCCACGTTAGTGATGTACTATTGATATTGCGGATGAAGAACAGGTGAAAAATCTCCATCACCACCAGCGTATTAAGGACGATGGTGCGGGCAAGTTCCACGGAATAGCCACAGTCAATCGCATAGAAATATATACCATACACGCCACACAGAAATAGAAGCGACACCAACACAATATGCCAAAGCAATTCTCCGTTCAACAACGGTTCATGACGCGGGCGCGGCGGGCGGCGCATTGTGTTTTCCTCCGTTGGTTCAAAAGACAGCGCAATCCCAAGCGTAACGGTAGTAATAAGATTAATCCAAAGTATTTGAATCGCCGTGACTGGCAATGTCATGCCAAGCAACAACGCCACTATAATGCACATCGATTCACCTGCGTTGGTGGGCAGCGTCCAGGTAATCACCTTCTTGATATTATCGTAAACGGTACGTCCCTCACGCACAGCAGCAACGATAGAGGCAAAATTATCATCTGCCAACACAAACTCTGCCGCTTCTTTCGCAACCTCTGAGCCTTTCTTGCCCATAGCAATCCCAACATCGGCACGTTTAAGAGCGGGAGCATCATTCACGCCATCCCCGGTCATCGCCACCGTCATGTTATGTGATTGCAACGCCATAACGAGGCGTAACTTATGTTCTGGGCTGGTACGGGCGAAAATATCACAATCAAGCACCACTAGACGCAGCGAAACATCGTCCATTCTATCCAGATCAGCACCAGTGAGCACTTTATCAAAGTGTTGTAGCCCAATTTGTTTGCCGATAGCAGCAGCAGTCTTGGCATGATCGCCGGTAATCATCTTCACGCGAATACCTGCGTCGTGACACTCTGCGACTGCTGTAATTGCTTCGCTGCGCGGTGGGTCAATCATCCCCACCATACCAAGCAGGGTCAGCGTGCCTTCTGCATCACTATGCTCCAACACTGTATGTTCCTGTTTTACCGATTTGACGGCAAAAGCCAACACCCGCTGGCCAAGTGCAGCGATATTTTCGATTTTTTCATTCCAATAAGCCGTATCCAACTCTTCCGTTTTACCATTAGTGCTGCGCTGATTCTTACACATGCGAAGAATCCGCTCCGGCGCACCTTTCACGAACACAAAGGCATGACGCTCCTGATTGTGGTTAAGCGTTGCCATGAATCGGTGTTTGGCGTCAAAGGGAATCGCGTCCGTGCGTTCCCATGCAGTCTTCTCCCTACGAATATCAATATCCATCTTCACAGCAAAGGTAAGCAGTGCACCCTCCATCGGGTCACCTTCCACTACCCATACGTCGTCATGCAGACGTATGGAGGCATCGTTGCAAAGCGTTGCGGCGCGGGCGAGTTCTTCCAGCATATCATGCTCGGAAGGTGAAATATAATTATCCTCCAATTTCAATACACCTTTGGGAGTGTAACCATCCCCCTCTAGTGTAAACAAATAACGATGCGTCAGCACTGAAGTCACCATCATCTCATTGCGGGTCAGCGTGCCTGTTTTGTCTGTGCAGATCACCGATACCGACCCCAGCGTTTCAATGGCAGGCAAACGGCGAACAATAGCATTACGCCGCGCCATGGTCTGCACGCCAATAGCCAGCGTAATAGTGAGCACGGCAGGCAGGCCTTCGGGGATAGCGGCAACGGAAAGCCCTACCACTACAATAAACATCTCCGAGAAATCGTAATGCTCGACAAAATAACCAAACGCCAACAATACAACGCCGATAATCAGAATCAAAATAGTAAGCCACTTGGCGAATATGCCCATTTGCTGCACCAACGGCGTGGTGAGCATTTCTACTTCCGAAAGAAGGCCACTAATGCGTCCTATCTCAGTTTGGCCTCCAGTTCCGACGACGACGCCTCTACCTTGCCCGCTTGTCACCAGAGTGCCGGAGAACGCCATACAAGAGCGGTCACCTAGTGGTGCATCCATTGCCACCGGCTCGATATGTTTTTCAACGGGAACGGACTCACCGGTGAGAATCGCTTCCTGCACCGACATAGCGTGAACTGTAAACATACGCAGATCAGCAGGCACTTTATCACCTGCCTCCAACAAAACTATATCCCCGGGAACGATCTGTTCCGTTTCAATACTAATACGCTCGCCGCCACGAATAACATTGGCATGAGGCGCCAGCATATGACGGATCGCATCCATCGCTTTTTCTGCCTTGCCTTCCTGAACAAAACCGATGATGGCATTAGCAATCACTACCGCCAATATCATGCCTGTATCCACCCAATGATCGAGCACCGCCGTCACTACTGCACAACCGAGCAACACATAAATCAAGATATTATGAAAGTGCAGCAAAAAACGTATAAAAACGCTCCGTTTAGCTACTTCCTGTAAACGATTTGCCCCGTACTTTTTCAGCCTTGTACTGACCTCATCTGGCCTAAGTCCGCTGGTCGAGACTCCCAAATGTTTAAAAGAATTATCTATCGAGATATGATGCCATGCGGGCAGAACCCCTTCCAGTTTTACTTTCTGCATGTTTATCTTCTCTTAATTATATGCTTTATCGGTGAGATAAAACCATTGGTGTTGATTGCCAGCAGAAAACATCCCAATTTCTGTAAAATATTTTCTGCGGTGTTACCCATAAATGTACCGCAGATATTCCTCAAATTCATAATCCCAGCAGGAAATAATATTCAGTGCGCCATTGCAAGTGTCAGCCAACGAACGTGAAAGCGCCAGCAGACGCAATGAAAGATTATGCACTTCGGGAGGAAATGATATTCAGTGAAACAATCAACGCGTTCAGCACTACCTCGTTGTTACGCGCCAGACTGAGGGCCATCTTCATTGCATTTGTTTCATCTGTCACGCCCTAACTAACAAATAAAATATTATGAAACTTCTTCATATGCCCCCATATTATTAACGGTCAAGTAACTCTAGCGGCTTTTTTAAGCTCAGCATTCACGCCATGCCACTTAAGATAAGGGGTCAGTTTCACAAGTTCTCGGCTAAGCATTTTTCTTACCTAACCTGAATATTCATAATTCAAAAAAATCGTTATTTGTTAAAACAACTATAAATATCTTTTACAAATCGTCGTTATGTGTTCTTTCATAACGTTCGTGACGCTCTTGCGCTTCAATCGACAAAGTTGCTATTGGTCGTGCTTCAAGTCTTTCAATCCCAATAGGTTCGCCCGATTCTTCACAATAACCATAACTTCCATCTTGAATGCGTCTTAATGCAGAATCAATTTTTGAAATTAATTTACGTTGACGGTCACGACGTCTTAATTCAAGTGAATTATCTGTTTCTAGCGTCGCGCGATCGGTTATATCCGGTTGATGCAAGTTTTCTTCTTGTAAGTGATGGAGTGTTTCCTCAGATTCAAGAATAAGCTCTTCCCGCCAAGCCAATAGTTTTTGCTTAAAATATTCAAGCATTTGTGCATTCATAAAGGGTTCAGCCCGTGTGGGACGATAATCTGGTGATAATGCCTTGGACATTTTAAACCTCCCTTTTTATAGTTTTTTTTCAACTTTTTTAGTTATTTTTTGATTATACGGAAAAAGAGGACCCTATTACAAGGGCCTCTTTAATTATTATAGATAAGTATTTATGTCATTTTTTAAAGTACTTTCAGTTAAAATCCAAGCAAACTAAGCTGTTTTACGCTTTTCACTCTTTTCTGATGGCCCCAACATATTTTCAGGGCGTATCCATTGATCGAACTCTTCTGACGTTAAAAAACCCAATGAAATTGCCGCTTCTTTCAACGTCAGATCTTCTTTGTGCGCTTTTTTTGCAACTTGTGCAGCTTTATCATACCCAATATGAGGATTTAAAGCCGTAACAAGCATTAATGACTGATTCAGATGTGTTGTAATTTGCGCATGATTGGCTTCAATCCCTATTACACAATTATGGGCAAAGCTATTACACGCATCACTCATCAATTGGATAGATTGCAACAGATTAAAAATGATGACCGGTTTAAAAACGTTGAGCTCAAAATGCCCATTAGAGCCCGCAATCGATATTGTCACATGATTGCCCATAATTTGTGCTGCAACCATCGTAAGGGCTTCTGATTGCGTTGGATTGACCTTTCCAGGCATGATGGATGAGCCTGGTTCATTTTCAGGGAGATGAATTTCACCAAAACCACATCTAGGGCCAGACCCTAATAAACGTATATCATTAGCAATTTTCATGAGCGAACAAGCGATAACGTTTAATTGTCCTGAAATTTCAACAATAGCATCATGACTTGCTAACGCCTCAAATTTATTCGGCGATGTTTGAAAAGGCAAATTCGTTAGTTTTTGAATTTCTTCAATAAATTTTTCGGCAAAACCAATACTTGAATTGATGCCTGTACCAACTGCTGTACCACCTTGTGCAAGCAAATATAAACGCGGCAGACTTGAGCCAATACGATTAATGCCTTGTTCTATTTGAAAAGCATAAGCGCCAAATTCTTGCCCCAACGTAATGGGTGTTGCATCTTGTAAATGCGTCCGTCCAATTTTAATAATCGATTTAAATTCGAGGGCTTTTTTGGATAGAGCTTCTTTAAGGGTAAGTAAAGCAGGTGTTAAATGATGCTGAATTGCCAAAGACGCTGCGATATGCATAATAGTCGGAAATGTATCATTTGATGATTGCCCCATATTAACATGATCATTGGGATGTACGGGTGTTTTATCCCCTTTTTTACCACCTAATAATTCATTAGCACGGTTAGCAATGACTTCATTAGCATTCATATTCGTTTGAGTGCCTGACCCTGTTTGCCAAACAACCAATGGAAAATGAGCATCTAGTTTTCCTGTACTTACTTCAATGGCTGCTTTTTGAATAGCATCGGCAATGCGTGTATCCAATTGACCTAAAGAGGCATTTGCGCGTGCACTTGCTTGTTTTTGCAATCCAAAAGCATGAATTAAAGACAAAGGCATTTTTTCTGTGCCAATTTTAAAATTTTCAAAGGAACGTTGTGTTTGTGCTCCCCAATAAGCATCCGCACTTACTTGAATGTTACCCATTGAATCGGTTTCAGTTCTGAAATTTTGATTGTCGCTCATTTTTATCTCCACTAAGACTCACCCTCAAAAGATTACGTTGAAAAATTATTTTTGGCAAACCTATAGGGAATAAAGCACCCGCATGAAGTTAAATGACTATACGTTAAACCCACATAAGTAGGTTGCCCGCTGACGTCAATCCTACATGTCCGCCGATCGAAAGGCGCATTTTTTGACTTTTATTTACTTTATGAAAATTGCGAGAATTAAAAAACACCAAAGAACCAGGTTTAATCGCAATTTGAGTCGATTCTTTTCCCTCAACAACTTTTTCATCATAACCGTAGGTTTGCTTATAAATATATTGGTCGTCTTCTTTTTCCCATAATTTATTATAAACAACGCATTCACCACCAATACCAGGATCGGTTAAATAAATATTCCATGCATATTGCGCTATTATTTCAGAAATTGACCAATGTTTTGGTATAAATTGTGCAAAATCAGCATGAAGAAGCGCTGAACTTTGAAGTTCTCGTGCAATAACATGTGTATAATCATTATTGTTTTGCTTTGCGATTTGAACAGGTTTTGTCCAATTATTTGACAAATGTTTTTGAACTTTAAGAAAAGGATCAAAATTTATAGTATCGCAAAATGCATGATAAAGAAGATTCGTTTCTTTTGCTTTTGGAAAATACTCTTCTGGTTTTTTGTGCTCATATAAATAATGCGTATCAAATATATGCTTTGCTTCTGGCACATCGATATTATATTGATAATTATAGTGCTTTAGGCCAATTTGCTGAAGACCCTCCTCAATCTTTTGGCAATCTTCATCATTGATAAAATTTTCTAAAATGATCGCCGACATTTTGTTATCAAAAAGATCCATTAATGTTTTTTCATTTGTCTTATACGCAGATTTTTGCCAATTCATACACAATATCCAGTTTATAAATGTTATGCTCTAATACCAGTTTCAATTTTTTTTTATTATTGATCAACAGAATTTCTTGACGCATGCGAAAAAAAGAATAAATATTAAATTAATAAAAAGGAAAAAAAATGCATTTTCAGCTTAAAAGTCACGATTTCACTGAAGGATCTATGATCCCAGATATTTTTACATGTGATGATAAAAATATATCCCCTTCTTTATTTTGGGAAAACCCACCTTTAAATTCGCAATCATTCGTTCTTATCGTTGATGATCCAGATGCTCCTATGGGCACATGGGATCATTGGATTCTTTATAATCTTCCAAAAAATTGTTTTTTACTTGAAAAAAATATTGAAAAACTACCCATAGGCACAATCGAGGGCATAAATTCTTGGGGCAAAACAGGTTATGGTGGTCCATGCCCACCCGATAAAGAACATCGTTATTTTTTTAAACTTTATGCATTAGATATTATTTTAGAAAATAAAAAGGACTTAAAAAAAGACGCTCTTTTAAATATGATTAAAAACAATATCGTAGGTAAAGCCCAATTGATAGGCAAATACGATCTTAAAAAAAGAAGATAACTAGACTAGGCGCTGCTGACATTTTATAAAAATTTATGCAACATACTAAAAAATATATAAAATTTCGTCATTACGAGAATGTCTGAGTGCTTAGGCACGAGGGCATACGCGACAATCCACACTTCGAATGCTGTAGCAAAAAGTATGGATTGCCACAAACAGCCTTGCGTACCGCTCGGCTATTTTCGTGTGGGACGAGTATACAATCATTTTATTAAACCAAATGTCAACAGCCCTATATTTTCTTACCTTTTTTAGAAAAATTTATTGAATATTTAATTCAGTAAGCGCAAATGTATAATCATGCGGTTCATAAAAAGAATGTGTTGCAACAATAACTGAATGAAGTTTTCCATCTAGGTTTTTTGTCCAAAAGGTTAAAAATTGATGTAAAAATGGAAATTTAGGCATTAAATCCAATTCTTGCCAGATGTAGGTTTGTAGCAATTCAGGATAATCTGGCAAATGATATAATATTTCAGCTGTTGTGAGAACTTTTTCACGAGGGAATATGAGTAAATCATTTGACATAACACACCTCTTATTTTAATTAATTCTATCCATTAAAGACTTATGGGTACCTATAATCATTTTATATAAAAACTAGTTAAAAAATAATTAAAAAAACCCCAGCATTTTATAATACTGGGGTCATTTACACTTTGTTACATTAAATACACTGCATTCATCAGTCTATTTAAAAAAACCCTCCCATCCGAAAAATGAAAATTCAGTATTGCCTAAGTTCTCAAACAAATCGAATGGGAATTCACCAAAAGATAATTCAAATTCTGAACTATTATCTTCTGTTAGTTTTTTTTTTTGGATTCCCTCTTTTTTTGTCAATTATACGTTGTATAGCAGGAGCATGATTGATTTTTGGGGCTTTAGATTTAGTTTTTTCCTTGGATGGAGCACCTAAAACAGTTGGAGCTTGCAGCGCAACTTCCTTACCTAAATAATCATCAAGATCTTCAAGCTCTGGTAATGATTGTGTAAGCACAGATGGTTGCACAAGCACTGATGGTTTTTCAGATTGTTCATCACCCCATAATTCCAAAGAAGTTAAATCTGGAAAATCATTCGTTAACTTAGCCACTAAAACATCTGAAGAGCGTTCTTCATGAACCTGCACCAATTGATTCAAAAAATCTGTCATTTTTGCAGAATTTTCATCTTGTTCATCATCACTGATCACTTCTGATGCATCAAAAAGATTTCCTGCCAATAGATCTAAAGGCTGTACGGTCTCATGCTTAATACCATCAGAAGATACAATTTCATCTAAATGAACCTCTTCAACAGGATCTGAAACAATATCTTCTTTAACCTTTGGTGATTCATCGGCTAAAACAAGTGTTTCTTTAAGTTCTTCAACGACTTTAGCTAAATTTTCCTTTGGATTATTATCCGATGCAGCAGCTGGTTTAACGATAGCATCTTGATAATCATCAACAATTTGACTTGAATTGAGCGCAGGATCTACATTAAGTGCAGGCGCCTCACCAAGATAGGTTAAATATAATTTTTGCTCATCTTCAGAATAAGTGACATTGCTTTCAAAATAGCCTCTCGTTCTTAATTCGCAGAAAAGTTTTAACTTATCAGCAATACCACTTTCCCTATTTCTATTCGCTGTAAAACCAGCAATTGCTGCTTTTAAGGATGCAATAGGCGCTGCTTTTTCAGTTATCACCTGATCTTTAGCAACAATTTCAGTATTTTTAGCTTCTTCTTGATCGCTTTTAGCTTTTTTAAGAGCAGTTGCTTCTTTAACTAGAACTGTTTTTTCTGTTTTAAGCTCAGCTAATTCTTTTTCAAAAGCTTCTAAGTTTTTAAACTCACTTTTAACATTTTGATCAAGCATCAAGGCTAATCGGTCACGTGCTGCCATTTCAAAATGTTTATAACCAGCCTTACGTGCTTCTGTTATAGCTTCCATATAATGAGTTTTAGCTGCTTCAATATCATTCATGTGGAAAGAAGCATCACCCAACGTCATTTCTAAACGCCATAAATGACGTGGTGCGTAATATGGGGCCATTTGTTCAGGTGAAACAGTAGACCATTTGCTTACTAAATCATTTAATCGAGCAAAACGTTGTTCTTGAGTTTTATCATCAGTTTCAAACATTCTTAATTGTAATCTTGCCATATCTACAGCAAGTTCTGAACGAATTACACGTTTTACAGTGTTTTCCGAATGAGCACCATTAAGCAATTTTATAGTTTTTTCAGCAGTATCTAAGTTTTTTGCAGCTGCGGCATATTTTTTTTGCTGAATTTTAGTGTACGTTAATCCAACATTAGATCTGATTTGATAGGCATACAAATAATCTACATAGTCATTATTTTCAGATAATTTTGCAATTGAATCTGGACTTAAGAACATACTTTGAGAAAAATCTGTTCCGCTATTTTCAGCAAGCAATACATTAATAAGATTGTCTAGCTCATCAAAAGTAGCCTCGGCATTATTTATGTATCCTGATGTTGGATCATTTTCATGCAATTTAAGATAAGCATTCCCTAATAAATGTAAATTTGAAAGTAATGCCCTATTCCATTCCTCTTTATTTTCCTCAGATTCGATTGATGCTTTAAGCCATTTTTCTGCAG
Source organism: Alphaproteobacteria bacterium (assembly GCA_030696155.1). Classification (GTDB taxonomy): domain Bacteria; phylum Pseudomonadota; class Alphaproteobacteria; order JAUXUR01; family JAUXUR01; genus JAUXUR01. The sequence goes on from JAUYSY010000128.1 coordinate 54,482, forward strand.
CACGTCCATCCACAACAGATTGATCATATAATCCAGTCAAAAACTTCGTATGCTGAAGCATTTCATTTATTTCGCCCACAGCCACTTCATCACGAGCCTTAGGACTCCAATAAGAACCAATATTTTGTGCAAAATAATCGCGTGCTTTTGTTAAATAAAAAATTGTATTCGGTAATTCTTTAACCGTATAAAAGAATTCACCAATTAGTTTTTGGGTTTTAGCTTTAAATTCAGGGTCAACAATTTCATCAACAATTTTAATTAAAGCTTCTTTAGCACTTTGATAATTAGCATCTTCTGTTTTACCTTCAAGCTCTAAACAAAAATCAATAATTTCTTTTTGTGTACCTGCTCTAAGGCTAGAATCTAACATTACATTGACAATTTTAAGTAATGTATCTTTTGCTTTTTGATTGTCTTTATCTTCAGTCCAAAGATAGGCTAATTTTCCACCTGTACGAATTTTTAAATCAGGTGTTTGTGGTAAATTTAGAGATTCTTCCAAAAAGGTTTTAGCTTCATCATGTACTTCATTTGCGTAAGCTAGTTTTCTTTTTTTGCTACTTGATCCTTCGACTATTTTAGTCGCTTCATCCTTTTTCAAAACTTCTATCGCTAAATTATTTTCAGCTTGATAAAATAGTGCATCAGCAAGACCATTTTTTACAGGAACGTCTTTTTCTGCGATACGATAAAGCTCAACTGCATTTTTAAACAAAGGAATGGCATTTATTGGACCATCAATAAACGCATTTGCGCGTGCTTGGAATAATTGTGATTCGGCTTGTCCTGCGCTATCTTTAGGAAATTTTTTATGCGCAAAAATAAAAAGTGTTTGGGCATCTGTAAAAAATTTTTGTTTATTTGAATCAACTGCTTCTTTAAGTCCATCATTAAATAATGCAAGGCCATCATTAAAATATTCTTGAGGTTCAACAGCAAAACTTTCACCTGAAAACAATAGATTAGTTGATAAAACTAAAGCAAAAGTGAGTGACGCAAAAGTAAACTTACGGGGAGATTTTAGAAACATAGAAATCCTCCTAGAATGAAACATTTTTGTTAATTACCCAAAGGGCCGTGTTTTTATAATTCTATTACCCTTTTGAAAAAAATCAATGCATTTTAATCAAGCAAATTTCTGGCGGAAAACATAGATTATTTTTAAAATTAAATTTTTTTGTTGTAAAAAATGAACAAAAAGAAAAAATTTCTTGTAAAATCACATTAAAATCAAGTACAATAAATAACTTTATTTACTCTATTTTGGAAATCATTATGAAACTATTGTTTTTATTGTCTATTTTTTTATTAAATTCTTTTAATATCGTTTTTGCAATGAAGCAAAAAGAATTAAATACAATTTCTTACAATTTTATACCAAATGGCATTTATACAAATCACGATAAATTAATTGCATTTAATGAAAACAATCTTTTTTTATTTGATACAAAAACAATGTTATTTCAATCACATAAGACCTTGCCGTTCCATATAGGGTTTGCCATACCTTACCATGAAGAATATTATATTTTATCAAGAAATGATTTTGTTTTACTAAAAAACGACTTAATTATCCCTATAAAAAATCCTAATTATACAAATGAAAACAAACCCAATTATTCAAACGTAAAATTATTCAATGATAAATTATTTCTTATTTCGCATGAAGATTGTTTGATTGATATTTATGAAATTGAAACACAAAAATTTACAACCCTTAATTTAGAACGCAGACCTATAGATATTCATTTTGATGAAAAAACAAAATCTTTATTTGTTTTAACAACCGAACCTGCCGAAAAGAAAACATATTTAATTAAATGCGTTGGAGATAATTTCGAAAATCTTGATGTATTATTCTTGGGTACAACTATTCCTGACGAAAGTGAGGGAAATTATTTAAGTTCTTACCAACAAAAATTATACGCACTGCTTGAAAAACAAATTAAAGTTATAGGTATTGAACAATTTAATATTATAGAACAAATTAATTGTGCAGCCGATGAATCGTTTTTAATTAACGGCATTTATATTGATAATGGATTACTTTATTGTTCTTATGCCTCAAATCCTGCATATATGAACGACGTGTTTACTGATGATGAAGAACATTCTGACGATGATTCTATCGATGATTCTATCGATGATACAAACGAGGATGAAGAACTTTCTAACAATGAGCAACTTTCAGAAATGCAAGATGAAACAGAAGAATACACTCAATTAACAGAAAATACTGTTTTATCTTTACCCTTAATTAATGATGAAACTGGCAATCAAACTATTTTAGATATTATTGATCTTAGAAAAAACAAGCATCTTCACAGATTTGCGTTCGAAAATTGTATTAACTCATTTTTAATTTTCAATGATAATATCTTTTTTGAAATGCGAAACACAATAGAATGTATCTCGAAATGCATCACACCATCCACAATTGTTAGGGATAAAAGAATCCACATATTAAAGCCTAATGCACTAAAACATATAAAGCTAAGCAAAAAAATAAACATTGATATGATGCAACAAAAATTATTTAATAAACTTAATGACTACGAAGATCAATTTATTGTACCCTCTATTTTTGAAAACCTTTTAAAAAGAGAAATTTCACTTCACACACCAAAATTGTTTAGACATTCAGCTCGAATAATAGACACATATGAACGCGCTATTATCTTGTCCAAATTAGTGAATAATTTAAATTGGAAAATGTACAAAAAAGCCAGAAATTATATGAATTTTTTAATAAAAAAAGGATATACTTCAGATTCTTTTGCGCTTCAATTAGCATATTACAATGGCAATGATCTAAAAGATTATTTTAAATTACTTGCTCTATCAGAAGGTTCCATCCTTGAAGACACAAGAAACGAAAAAAGAATCATATTTTTAAAGAATTTTTTTGACAAAATTGAAGAACAAAAAGGTGATTTATTTAAATTTGTTAAAGATTTAAATAAATCAATTTCTACTACCTTAATTTTAGACAAAGATAATTTTGAATTCTTTGTTGCTGAACTTACAAAATGTTACGAACTTTTGTCAACAGATCATGAAAGGAACATTTTTAAAGGCTCATTTATTAAACCATTCCTAGAAAATATGCATTAATCTTTTATTTGCGAAAGCCACCAATGATGTGATTCATCAAAAACATTTAATGGATTTGCAGACGCATCAATTGAATCCTGAATAGCTTTTGGTGCTTCTTGGACAGTATTTACAACTTTAAAAAGATTCAAGTGCTTTGGATCAATAAAACCTTCTGTGCTCGCATGTTTCATATGATTTAAAAGATGATTCCAAAATCCACGAATATTAACAAGAATAATATACAACTGATGGCTATTGTTTTCGTTAAGTTGTTTTTTAGCAAGCAAATCCATAAATTCATCAATGGTACCTAATCCACCAGGCAATACGATTAATGCTTCAGATTTGTCGGCAAAATATTGTTTACGAATACCTAACGTAGGATGCCATATAAGCGAAATATCATCAAAAAATGCATCTTTATATTTCAACAAACATTCCGCTGCAACGCCTTCAGCAAATGCCCCTTTTGTGAGTGCTTCTTCTGCCAAAATACCCATAAGACCAACTTTGGCACCCCCGAAATATAATGTTTGACCAGGCTCGAATAATGCACCTAACTCTTTAGCAGCCATTTTATAATCTTCATGGATTTTTTCTGAAGTGGCACAAAAAACAGCAATATTGTCGACAGGCAATCTATCAGCTGCAACTGCAAAAGAACTCAAAGAAACCAGGAAAATATATAATTTTTTCATAAAGCATAATTCCTTATTTAGTTTTTATTACTTCTTAATTCTCAAGAGCATGAGACAAAGTCTAGAAAATGAGTGTTCCAGAAGCTTAACCATTAAGATCCGGTGGATCTTAATGGTTTTTAGCTGAAGAAAACTCATGAGAACCGGAACGGAATGTACCTTTTTGTACATGAGTACCCAATGCTGAAATTTGACGACGAATTTGTCCATATCTTGAGAATTTTATTGTGCTTCTTCATATAATCGCATAGATGCATCTTCAATGGTATTTTCAAGCAATGCCAAAAACTCTTCTTGAGGTAATCCTGCAGGAATGATATCTAAAATTTCTAAAACAGCGGTTCCTTTTTTATGAATCACATGCTTCGCCCAAAAAACACCTGCGTTTACGGCAACTGGTACAACTGGCACATTTGCAGCTGTATAAAGTGCTGCGATCCCTGCTTTATATTTACTACGCACACCTGGCTTTGTACGTGTTCCTTCCGGAAAAAGCACAATCACTTTGTTTTCTGCAAGTAATGGCAATGCTTGCTTGACCATTTGACGCATAACACCACCTGTCGCTTTGCGATCAACAGCTATTAACCCGCTACGGCGCATAAACCAACCAAAGAAGGGCACGGATAATAATTCTTTTTTAATGACAAACATTGGCCAATTAATCATATAACCAATGACAAAGGTTTCCCATTCTGATTGATGCTTACTCGCCAAAATGTATCCACCTTTGGGTAATTTTTCGAGTCCTCTAATTTCTGTACGAACCCCGCCAATTATTCTTAATAAAAAAATCATTGTGTGCCCAAAGCTTTGACATGTTTGTAACGCAAATCGTTTGGGTAATAATAAAAGAGGCGAGCCTAGAACAAAGAAAATAGTCCAGACAAAAAACATTGATATAAAAAGAATTTTTGACCTAATCTTCATATGTAAAATCCTATTTTTTGAGGCATATTTAAAATTTGTGCATAAAGATACTTTGAATATTCACTTAGAATAAGCAAAGCCGTTCCACCGAAACGCCACCATTGTTTTTGTTGCACATTATCCGAAAAAACGGGATGCGGCACGATCTTAATCCCTGGCATTGTGTTCCGAAACTCAAACAAACTGCGGCGCATGTGATAGCCACTTGTCACAAGTCGTAATGAACGAATATTTTCGTGTTCTGCCCATTCAGCCGATTCAAGACTGTTCTCATGCGTATCAAGCGCATTATAACCTAAGGTAATTTTGTCTTTATACTCTTGTGGCCAATTATTCATGAATTCACCCAATTCTTTGCAAGTGACATGCTTATGAACCCCTGAAATAAACATCTTTTTCGCTTTTTCTTGACTCAATAATTCAAGTCCCGCTTGAAGTCTATTTTTACCGCCTGTTAAAACTATAATTGCATCTGTAATTGTTGTTTCATCTTTGACTTCACCAGGAATTTTTTGGGCATACCAAATAAATCCATAAAGCCAAAGACCAAAAAGAAAAACAAAAGACCCAACTAAAATTTTATATAATCGTGTCATGAATGTCCTAATTTCAAAAGATGCATGGTCGTTATACGCGAAACGACATAAGAAAGCAAAAGAAGAAATATAGGAATCGCCAAAAGATAAAAAACATCTTCATACATTAAGAAATGACGCATAATTGTTATTTGACCATCTTGCAAAATCAAGAAAAAATGAAAAAACGATGTCGCAAGCAACATACCTATAGAGCTTCCAATCACCACTTTAAACGTAAAAAATTTCTCAAATTGCCTGGAAATAAATCTATAAGGTGCGCCCATTAATTTTAAAAGATCAACATAATGTCGCTGCAAAACAACGCTCATTTTAGAAGCCGTTAACACAATAATCATAAGACCTAGCAAAATTAGCCCAAAAATAAACAAGCTCAAAAATTCCAAGGAGCCAGAGTAATGTGACATTTGTTTCGTCCAAGCATCATTTGCACTTACTTTAACAAAAGGCAATCGTTGTTTAAGGCTATACTCTAATTTTTTAAGATCATCCACAGATAAATTTGTTGTGACATCAATAAGTACAGGCAATTTATATCTTTTAAGGGATTCCTCATCGGCACCCAACCACGGCTTCAACAATGCATTTGCCTCTTCTTCTGGAATCACACGAACCGCTAAAACGCCCTTCGTATTTTGTAAAAATTGCAACGTTTGATTTAAAATTGCTAGATCATCTTCTTTTTTCGATTCAGGCATTAATTCAACAAAAAAAGTTTGATTCAATACTTTTTGCCAATCAAGATATTGACGATGCGTATTGAGTAAAAACAATAAGGAGCAACACGCCAAAAAACTTAAAATTGAGGTCAAAATAATAACAAAACGTCCAATAGATTTGTCTTGTATTAAAATATTAGAAAAGAGTTTTTTTTGCGACATATAAATAATCATCCTCAATTTTATTAGTAACATTACCCATTTCTAAAAGCTTACCCTTTTCAAGGTGTAATCGTGGATAGGCAAAACGTGATACAACCGCTTCATTATGCGTTGCAATAATGATTGTTGTGCCTATTTTATTAAGCTCTTCAAACAAATGCATAATTTTAACGGCAATCACATCATCCACATTACCTGTAGGCTCATCCGCAAGCAATAAATCTGGTTTGGTGATAATAGCGCGCGCAATGGCCACACGTTGCTGCTCACCACCCGACAATGCGTGTGGGTAGGCATTCATTTGATGCGCAAGACCTACCCAGTCTAAAAGCTCTTTAGCCTGCGTTTCCATTTCATGATTTTTGGCACCGATTATTTTAAGGGGCAATGCAACATTTTCAAGCGCCGTTAAATGCGGTAATAATCTGAAATCCTGAAACACGACGCCAATATGCTGACGCATTTTCTGAATTTCAGGCATCGTTAATTTATAACGATCTTGACCAAACAAAAGAAAACGTCCACGATCAGGTTTTTGCTCAAGATAAAGCATTTTGAGCAAGGTTGTTTTGCCGGATCCACTTGACCCCGTGACAAAATGAAAACTTTTAGGCATAAGTGTTAAGCTGATCTGATCTAAAATAGGCTTGTTATCCTGATAGCAGATTGTTACTTGATCAGCGTAAACTATTGTTTTTTTGAAATCTTTAACCATATTAAATGCGTGTGCCTCATGATTCGATTTGCTTCTTGGAATATTAACTCAGTTCGGTTACGACTGCCAAATCTTCTTCGCTTTTTAGATGAATTCAAACCAGATGTTGTTTCTTTGCAAGAAACAAAAACGGAAAACATTCATTTTCCTTTGAAAGCCCTTGAAGAAGCTGGATATCCTTATGCTGCCATTGAAGGCATGAAAGGATATAATGGCGTTGCGATCCTTTCGAAATATCCTCTTCACGATATTAAAGTTCAACATTGGTGCGGCAAAAAAGATGCGCGTCATATATCAGCTATAGTCGAAGGTATTGAGCTTCATAATCTGTATGTGCCCGCTGGTGGAGATATACCAGATCCAGATCAAAACCCCAAATTTGAGCATAAATTAAACTTTATTAAAACATTAACAGATTTTTTCGACGAAACGTCAATCAAAAATCGCCCTACTGTTATTTTGGGTGATTTAAACATTGCGCCCCTTGAAACAGATGTATGGTCGCATAAACAACTTTTAGATGTTGTAAGCCACACACCGATTGAAGTTGATCTATTAAACAAAATGCAAAACGGATCGAACTTTATCGATAGCATACGTGAAATTATCCCACCAAACGAAAAACTTTTTTCTTGGTGGAGCTACAGGTCACCCGATTGGACCAAAAATGATCGTGGCCGTAGATTAGATCATATCTGGGTAACACCGCCTTTGGCGTCGAAGATTCAAAAGGCTCAAATCATTAAAGATATGCGCGCTTGGGTGAGTCCGTCGGATCATGTGCCTGTTATGTTGGATTTAAATTAATACTCAATTCTTTCCAACTGTGGAGGGCGTCAGATTTCGGGATTCACCAGACGCGTGATTGAAGAGATACACGCAGCAGTTCGCACCACTCATCTTCTTAACCCAATTTTGAAATAAGTTGAGTATAATTTACTGTATTTATTTACATTTTATATTAACAATTTGTTAATTAGAGTAAAATAACTTGAAAACGCTACAAGTTAAAGACCATCACCCTCCCCCTCCTACGTCCCGCGACTTGATCGCGG
>JAUYSY010000003.1 GCA_030696155.1 Alphaproteobacteria bacterium
TGTCATCGTTATGTGTTCTATGATTCTCATTTTTTTATACAGATGCCTCAGATATTGCCCTATAAGTGGTGCTAATCAACAAAAGGAATAAAGTATCATAAGATTTTCAAAAAACCCTTATACATCAAGGCATTGGAGAGATTTTGACTTCCCAAAAGTACCTTTCATTCAGGGGTAGTAGGCCCAAACCCCATCCATATGCCTTATATGGGGGGGGGTGTTAAGGAAAGCCCGTTTTGGGGCCAAGTTGAATTTATAGTCTTAATCACACCAGAAATTTTATAATTATATTTTCGTAATTTTCTTGAGCATCTCCAATTGATAGCTTTGAATAAATTTCAAGGGATTGGCGGCTTTCATGGCCAATCTATTACCCAAAAAGGTGGAAAACACCTATTTGAATCTTCATGGAAAAAACCTTATACTGACCGTGGTATTCGAAACATTTTTGGAAATTTATTCAAAAGCGTCAGGAATGAAGCATTCGATTTCACCCCACAAGTTTAGGCATTTTTTATTTACATGGCTTAAAAAACAAGGCACAGAAGATGCCATGATTCAGCCGTATTCTGGCCATAAAAGCCGCCAATCCCTTGAAATTTATTCAAAGCTATCAATTGGAGATGCTCAAGAAAATTACGAAAATGTAATTATAAAATTTCCGGTTTGATTAAGACTATAATTCAACTTGGCCCCAAAACGGGCTTTTCTTAACACCCCCCTATATGACAACGTATGTGTATATTAGTTTCAATAAAAATATGTTCTAAATAAATGAAGTTCAATTTATTACGTTGAATATGTTCTTAAAAAGATTTGGTAAAATTATAATGACTATACTCCCAAATTGGCATCCTATTTTAGTGCATTTTACAATTTCTTTGGTCAGTATATCTGTATTTTTTTATATTCTTTATTATGCGATATCCTATTTTACAAATACCCAAAAACGATATGTATTAGAACTTGAAATCGTTGCACGCTGGTGTTTATGGCTTGGTGTTATTATAACGATCTTTACTGTTTCGGCAGGTTTTTACGCTTACAATACAGTAGAACATGATGCGCCTTCTCATGAAGCAATGACAATTCATCGTAATTTTGCAGCAGTTACGTTCATTTTTTTAATATTTATTGGATTGTTTTCGGGCTGGCTTTATTACAAAGGCAAAAAAAAATCACTCACTTTAATTGTAGGATTATTAATTATACAGATTCTTTTAACTCTAACAGCATGGAGAGGAGGAGAATTAGTATATCGTTATGGCTTAGGTGTATTGTCATTACCAAAATCTGAAGAATCTAAACAATTAGAAGAAAAAAATAAACATCAACATGATGAAAAAGAGGCACATAAACATGATCATTAAAAATAGTTTTTTTATATTTTTTCTTAAACTAATAGGGTGCGTTTTTTTATTTTGGGGATATTTTTCTTCAAATCTTTATTGTAAGAATCACGAGATAGATTTAACGCTTAGCTATAAAATAGTTCGTTTTGCCCATAAAAATATTAAAGCAATTGCAATTAATGATACGATTCCTGGGCCGATTCTGCATTTTAAAGAAGGTGATCATGTATCGATTAATGTGCATAATCATTTGGATGAAGATACAAGTGTTCATTGGCATGGATTACTTCTGCCATGGCAAATGGATGGCGTTGAAAATATTAGTCAAAAACCTATTCCACCCAAAGGCGTCTTTCATTATCAATTTACGTTAAAACACTCAGGTACATATTGGTATCATGCACATTCGAGTTTTCAAGAACAACAAGGTGTTTATGGTGCGATTATCATTGATCCCATAAAACCACCCGCATATACCTATTCAAAGGATCATGTTGTCGTTTTATCTGATTGGAGCAATACACATCCAGAGCAAATTTGGGCTAATTTAAAAAAATCAGGCGATTATTATGCGCCTAAATTTCCGTTACAACCATCTCTTTTTCGTTTTTTACGTGATTACAAAAATGCTGATACTGAAAAACGAAAAAAAATAATCAATGATTATAAAATGATGCAAGAAATGCGGATGAGTATTTATGATTTCAGCGATGTTGCCTATGATGCATTTTTGATGAATGGAAAAAATGCCTCTGATCCTTGGGTCGAGAATGTAAAAATCGGAGACATTGTTCGATTGCGGTTTATAGGTGCAGGCGGCAGCACCATTTTTCACGTCAAAACTCCTGGTACAAAGATGCAAATGGTGCATATCCAGGGAAATGATGTAAAACCTTATTGGATTGATGATTTCACCATTGCGCCTGGCGAGACTTATGATGTTTTGATCAAGATTGAAAAAGAAACACCTTATATTATTTATGCTGAATCTTCTGATACATTAGGCGCTGCTTATGGAGCATTAGTAACTAATTCTAATGCCAAAATTGATTATAGCGTTGAGCCTTTTCCAGTGCCTGAGCCTGTAACGATGGGTCATTCTATGAATCATAAAGAACACAAGGTGGGGCAGGATTCCAAATCAATACCTTCGAAAAAAGAAGATAAAATGTCTTCACATAATCAACATGATATGCATTCTAAACCTGAAATGACGTCTATGATGCATGATCAAGATAAAATGACACATAATAAAGAAGAATCCTTAACAAAAGGCACAAAATATCAAGATGTAAGCGCGCCTTTTAAAACAAATGATCCATCAAAACAATTTGAAACCATTAATATGGTTTTAGGCGGTTTTATGGGACGCTATATGTGGTTTATTAATGGATTACCGGAACACAAAGCAGATCTTATTTTTTTTGAGCCAGGTAAAAGATATCGACTTGTTTTTAAAAATGAAACGATGATGCATCACCCTATGCATCTTCACGGGCATTTTTTTATTTTACGAAATGGTCATGGCGCCTATGATCCATTATTGCACACAATTGATGTCGCCCCTGGCGCTACAGCTATTGCTGATGTTGATGCAAATGTCAGCGGTCAATGGTTTTTTCATTGTCACCACATGTTTCATATGATGTCAGGTATGTCACGAATCTTTCGTTATACAAGTTTCTCACAGGATAAAGCGGTACATGAAAATAAACATACAAATGGACATCCATTATTTTCAGACCATCCTGTAGGACACAAACAACATTTATTTTTTGCTAAATTTTTAGAACTTAGTGTTAATCCTTTTAAGAATGAACAGGAAGCATCTCTCAAATTTAAATATGGCTCTGATTATAATAAAATAGAATTATATAGTGAAGATGCTGAAATTAAAAAAGGAAAAATTACCACAGCTGATCTCGATTTCTTTTATTGGCGTTTGATCAGCGAGTTTTGGGCTATTAAAGGAGGTATCAATTATGTATATAGACCTTCAAAAACGCCTTATATTCAGCCTGGTATTGGTATAGAAGGTTTAATGCCTTATTTCATTGATACTGATATTCGTGCTTATTTGCACAAAGGAAGTGCAAAACTTGATCTTCAATTATCGAGAGACACACAGATAACGAATAATTTCTTGATAAGAAATCGCATCAGGAGTATTTTTGCGACAAAAACAATAGTTAAAGATGAAATTGGATGTAGCTTAAATCAGATGCAATATGTTGTTCGGCCTTTCTATCGTTTATCACCTGCTATAAATGTTTATGCAGAATATAAACATACTGATTATATAGGAAAATTAAAAAAAATTCATCAAAAAATAGGAAAATCAACGAAAGATGATGCCTTGAATATTGGTCTTTCTTTTTTATTTTAAATGAATATTTAGCATCATTTCATTTAAATTATTTTATTTTCTTTGAATTAAAAATGTTGAATTATTTTTAGAAATCGAGTATTCGGGCAATCATACTAAAACCATGGCTCAGATTTTATCCGAAATTGATTTTTTTATGAAAAATGTACCAGCACAACCTCTATCAGCAGAAAGTATCGAGATGATTTTGGCATACAGCCAGTAAACGTGTAAAAATAGCACATAAGGATTTTAAAACATCCCTTGATACCATGCGTAGCAATGGTTTCCGACGATTTTTCGCTTTTCAATTTTCAATCAAAAATTTTTAGTTTTTTGATTCGCTCAGTATCCATATAATATATAGGGGGGGTGTTAAGGAAAGCCCGTTTCAGCTTACCCTAAAAACCTGCTGCCATTTCGTCCGACAATTGTTTTTTAAAAACAACGTCTTCGCAACTGTTTTATTTCAGATACTACGAGCATCGGAAGGGAGCTTTTTATATACCCTCATTCATAGATGTTTCAATGATGGGTGTTCCCTCAAGTGTGCGTTGAACGGGACATTTAACCGCAATGTCGATGAGCTTTTGACGTTGCTCTTGAGTTAAAGCGTCACCGATGAGCGTAATGTGCTTTGTAAAAATATCCGTTTTGTTCTCTTTTCGATGGGTGAGTTGAACAATCACCTTTTGAAGAGGCCACTTTTGGTGGAGTGCATACCAGCGTATTGTCATGGCGGTACACTCACCAAGGGCTGCTGTGAGGACATCATAGGGTGAAGGGCCTAGATCATTTCCCCCTGCATCAACAGATTCATCGCCCTTAATATGGTGGTCGGACACCACAATGTCCACAGCGTAAGCGCTTTCACCGGTTTCTTCGATCTTAACCATCGTTAATTTTTCTGACATCGTGACCTTTCTTTTTGTCTTTAATTTTATTCGATCATATTACATCAGATTAATCCGGCAAGGGAATCCATTCATTCTCATCACGCGGTACTTTTCCAAAATGCCCTTCTTGGTATCCAGCCAGTAAACTTAATGAGGGGAGAGCTTCGACCGCTAAACGCAGAATTAGAGCCAAATAAAAATCCTTAGCGTACATTTTCGTTCCATTGGACTTCAAACCCCCAGAACTAACATTTTTGGGAGTTCTTCCACAGGACCATTTTTAGAGAAACGCAAATTACTGATAATTTTTTTATAAGGAAACGTATTCGAAATATTTTAACTACAAAAACAATAAGCGAAAATAAAATTGGACGTGGATTAAATCGGATGGAATATATTGCTCGACCTTATTATCGTCTCTCTCCCTTAGCGAGCTTTTATACAGAATATAAGCATACAAATTATTGTGGGAAATTAAAAAGGATTCAGAAAAGAATACGATTATCAACACAGGACGATTCTTTGAATATAGGCCTTTCATTTGTGTTTTGATGCAAATTGGGTTTTGCATTAATGTAGTTATTTCTAAAAAATAAGCTATTAAAAATGATGTGCAGATTAACATTTATAGTACAAACGCAAAACCATGGGGCTTGCCCCGTTGATGAAGAGGTCCGTCTATTTTTTAAGAGACTTTAGTATGTTTTCTACCTTTCAAATAGAGGGCAAACATGCTTGTAATAAGTTTATACCAGGGAGCTTGCCCCGTGGAGTTTCGTTTTTAATTTTAAATTTGATCATTTTGAATTAAGCTGAATATATATATCCGTTTAGTCAAAAAAGAGAAGAAGAATTCAAGAGAGCATTTTGGCAAGGCATAGGATGAGTATCTCGTGCATGTTCCGGCATTTATTCCTAAACCTTCATCATCTTCAACCTTTCAGAAATGAGCATCATCATGACCCCTCACGATCATAAACAAGACGGTTGCTGTGACGGCAAGAAAAACATGACCTCGCATAATCAAGACCCGGCAAAAAAAGATGAAGATCATTCCAAAAAAGTAAGAAATGGTGGTGGAAAATACGATAAGGTACCGAAAGGATTTAGCGGGATAATCTATACCTGTTCTATGCATCCGGAAGTGCGTCAAATGGAGCCGGGTTCATGTCCAATCTGTGGTATGGGACTTGAAGCTGAGACAACGACGGAGGGGGATGATGAGGGGACTAATCTGGAACTGATTGATTTTACACATCGCTTTTGGATTGGTGCCGTATTAACAATTCCGCTCCTTATTTTATCAATGTCGCCTTATGTAGGATTGACAGCAATCCGAGAATTTTTCGGCGAACGTATAACGCTTTGGATTGAATTTGCTATGGGAACGCCAGTTATTCTTTGGTCAGGATGGCCTTTTTTTGTGCGTGGATTTAATTCTTTTCGTACAATGAATTTGAATATGTTCAGTTTGATCAGTATGGGAACGGGCGCGGCCTATATCTTCAGTGTGATTGCTGTCTTGATGCCTGATATTTTTCCGGATGGATTCCGTGATAAAGGGGGGAATGTTGGTGTTTATTTTGAAGCGGCTGCTGTCATTGTAACACTTGTGTTGTTGGGACAAATTATGGAACTTCGGGCGCGTGAACGTACAGGTTCAGCCATCAAGGCGCTACTCGATATGGCCGCCAAAACCGCTCATGTGATTCGTGAAGATGGCAAGGAAGAAGAAATCCTTCTCGAGGATGTTCAGGTTGGAGATAAGTTGCGTGTGCGTCCAGGCGATAAGGTGCCAGTGGATGGTAAAATTCTTGATGGGCGTTCTTCAGTTGACGAATCAATGATCTCCGGCGAGCCGATGCCTGTTGAAAAGGTAACCGAAGATTCTGTAACCGGCGCTACGATCAATGGCACCGGTAGTTTGATTATCGTGGCCACACGGGTAGGTGCAGATACCACGCTGTCTCAGATTGTTGAGATGGTGGCCAATGCGCAAAGGTCGCGCGCGCCGATCCAAAAATATGCCGATATGGTAGCCGGATATTTTGTGCCAGTGGTGATTATTGTTGCCATCTTTTCTTTCATTGGCTGGGCCATTTGGGGGCCTGCTCCTGCACTATCTTACGGGCTTATTTCTGCCGTGGCGGTATTGATTATTGCTTGTCCTTGTGCACTAGGACTTGCCACGCCAATGTCGATTATGACGGCGACGGGACGCGGTGCCCAAGCTGGTGTTTTAATTAAGAATGCTGAAGCGCTAGAGCGTTTTGAAAAAGTAGATACGTTGATTGTAGACAAGACAGGCACTTTGACCGAAGGCAAGCCTAAATTGGTCGCAGTGCTTCCTGAAGAGGGGCATGACGAGGCTGAAATTCTACGTCTTGCTGCTTCGCTTGAGCGCGGTTCGGAGCACCCTCTGGCTGAAGCGATAGTGAACGCTGCGGAAGAGCGCGGCGTTGAGATGGTTAATGCGACGGGTTTTGAAGCTATTACTGGAAAGGGTGTTAAAGGTGTGGTCGATGGTCATGCTGTTGCTCTTGGTAATGCTAAATTGATCTCTGATATGGGGCTTGATAGTGGAGCATTAATTGAGATTGCTAATACCAGGCGAGATGAGGGTGAAACTGTTATGTTTGTTGTTCTCGACAATGTCATTGCTGGGCTTGTCTGCGTGGCCGATCCGGTCAAAGAAACAACGCCTGCAGCCTTAAAAGCCCTGCATGCGTTAGGCTTCCGGATCATTATGGTGACCGGCGATAATGAACGCACAGCAAAGGCTGTGGCTAGACGGCTAGGGATTGATGAAATTCGTGCCGATGTTTTACCCGAGGATAAAGCCCGCATTATCAAGGAACTGCAGGAGA
The DNA here is from genome assembly GCA_030696155.1 of Alphaproteobacteria bacterium. Taxonomy (GTDB): domain Bacteria; phylum Pseudomonadota; class Alphaproteobacteria; order JAUXUR01; family JAUXUR01; genus JAUXUR01. The sequence continues at coordinate 7,481 of JAUYSY010000003.1, forward strand.
AAGGGTTAAAAGTTGCTATGGCTGGTGATGGGGTTAACGATGCCCCTGCATTGGCGCAAGCTGATGTTGGTATTGCCATGGGAACCGGCGCAGATGTAGCGATTGAAAGTGCAGGATTTACGCTTATTAAAGGAAATCTTGACGGCATTGTTCGTGCACGCCGTTTGGTGTGCGCCACCATGAGCAATATCCGCCAGAACTTATTTTTTGCTTTGGTTTATAATGCCTCTGGTGTGCCTGTGGCAGCGGGGATTTTATTTCCATTTTTTGGTATATTAATCAATCCTATGTTTGCTGCTTTTGCCATGAGCGCGTCCTCAATTTCAGTTGTTTTGAACGCTCTTCGCTTACAACGTGTGAAAATTTAAGGAGGTATAAAATAATAATGAAAAATCTAAAGAAAAAAAGGATTGCTCCTCTACATCACCAACGAACAGTCGATCGCGTGGGGTTGTGCGAAAGCCTTTTATATGAGGGAGCAGAACTTGCCCCTGGCCTCTATGTCATGGAGAAATTATGAAAAGAAAATTAGCTCTATTTTAAATAAGTAAATAAAAAAAATACCACTTTCTGGCAAACAATGTAAATGAGTAATATAAAATGGATAAAATAATCTGGCTTTCTATTTTGCCTCCTCTATTAACAATTGTAATTGCAATTTGGTGTAAGAAAATTATACCTTCACTTTTAATTGGATTATTAGTGGGAGGCTATTTTATACAACCCTCATTCACGGGTGGGTTCGAAATTGCCGTGAACCAGATTGTAAAAATTTTGACTGATAAAGCTAATTTGCAAGTGATTTTATTTTTGTATTTATTCAGTGGATTAATTTCTCTTATAAAAAAATCGGGTGGTATAAAAGCATTTTCTGATAAAGCTCAAAAACATATTAAGAGTAAGAACGGAGTTTTTTTTACTTTATGGTCATTAATTCCTGTTACATTTATTGATTGTGGTTTTAGGGTGGTTGGTGCAGGCTCCATTACACGCTCACTTGCTGAAAAGAATGGCATAGCCAAAGAGCGTCTTGCATTTATGCTTAATAATACAGCGAGTCCTGTTGTAGAGCTTATTCCATTCGCTACTACCTTTGTAGGCTTTAATGTAGCTATTATTGTTCAGGGCTTAAAAGCTGCCGGGGTTGAGAAAGACTATTCCGCTTATTCAGTTTTGCTTCAAGCTATTCCTTTGGAATTTTTCAGTATCGTGGTAATTGCTATAACTTTCCTATCCATTTTTTTTCAATTCACAAAACCTGGTAAGATTCAAAAAAAATCTCACCTTGAAAAAGGTAAAAGTGAGTTAAATATGAGTATGAATATGGAAGATGATAAACCTGTATTAAAACCGAGAATGATTAATCTTATTGTTCCAATATTAAGTATAATCTGTCTAAGCATTTTCTTTTTTTGGTTTTTCGGCGAAAATAAATCTAACGATAATTCTATCATGTCTTCTATAGCAAATACAGACCCGAACAAGGCTATGCTTATTTCATTGTTTATTTCAATAATTATTTCGGCAATACTTTATTTTTTTCAAAAATATAAACTCAATAATATGACTGCAGATATTATCTCGGGCGGAAATGAAATTATGCCTACATTGGTTATTCTTACCCTAGCGTGGTCATTAGCAGCCGTTTCACAAGACTTAGGATTAAGTGATTTTATACAGCAACAATTAGGAAATTCATTGCCAACATGGTGTGTTGCTGCTCTGCTCTTTATCATATCTTCTGCTGTAGCTTACTTTATCGGTTCAAGCTGGGGAACAGCATCCTTAATCATGCCTTTCGCTATTCCTCTTGCGGTGTCTATTGGTTCATACATTCCACTTTGTGTTGCTGCAGTAATCACTGGGGGAACATTTGGAGATGTTACTTCACCTGTTGCCGGAATGACTAATATGTCGTCTAACATAGTTCATGCTGACCACTCAAAATATATAAAATATGCCAATCCATATAATTTTCTCTCAGCAGTTATTGCAGCCGTCTTATTTTTAATAGTGGGATTATTTTAAAAAAATTATCTATATGGCCTAGTGTGTACGTAACCTATGTTTTCGGTCAACATTAGTTCCTACTAGGGGAGAAGTCAGGATACGTGTGTAAATAGGACTTTTCGTATTTAAAACCGTCTACAATCGTTACTGAGCATAAGCTTCAGACTTTTTTTATAAAATAATTTTTAGTTGAAATCGCGAAGGGTTATGCAGCATTTTCGAGCACCTAATTTTGTTCTTTAAACAAGAATTTATCTCGCGTCCTATGAAGATTCGTAGGCGGTCGAGTTAAATCCAATACATACTCACCAAAACGGGGTGGTGTTACGCAAGCTGCCGCCAAACCGCATCTTGGAGTTTTAAAGAGGAAAATTCCCAATGTTTACCTTGTATTCTTGCTATTAATCGTGAACTAACGCCTTATAAAAGTGAGGTATGGTCATATTTAAAACTGCATGAATTTTAAATGAAAAAACTTGCATTTTGGTGAGGATGTGTTATATATATAAGTGTTGGAGGATCAAAGAATGACTGCATTGCAAGAAGTTAAATCTCATTTAGTGCCGGGGCATGTATATCGACGAATCGATATTAAGAGATGGTCTAATGCTGTTGATCGTCATTTAGTCCAATTACAGAAAGAAAATCTATTACTCAAAGTGTCGGCTGGGATGTATCTTTGTCCAAAAGAAACAGAATTTGGAAAAGCGCCTCCTAATGAACGTGATATGGTAAGGACTTTCTTGAAAGACTCTCGTTTTCTTCTTACAACTCCAAATTTATACAATGCTCTTGGTGTTGGAACTACACAACTTTATAATGAAACAGTAGTTTATAATCATAAGCGTCATGGCTTATTTAAATTAGGCAATCGTTATTTTCATTTTATTATGAAGCATCATTTTCCTTTAAAAACTAGCAATGAATTTCTAATAGTTGATTTGGTTGATAATTTGAATAAATTATCTGAAGACAGAGATAAAGTACTTAAATTAGTTAAAGAAAAAGCGCTATCAATGGATCTCAACTTACTTAAAGAAGCAGTTCAATCTTACGGCAGTGTACGAGCGAGAAAGTTTTTTGCAAATATATTAATAGATGAATGTGTTGATCATGACGCTTGATTATTTGCATAACCATAAAAATTTTGATGAGCTGATCCTTATTGTATCAAGTGAAATGTCTATAGCGCCAATTTTAGTAGAAAAAGACTATTGGATTATGCATTGTCTTTATGGTCTACAACAACTTGGAATGGATTTTCAAATGAAAGGAGGAACTTCTCTTTCTAAAGGGTTTAAAATTATTCATCGGTTTTCAGAAGATATTGATATTCTTATAAAACCTCCAGAGGAAATTCAAGTTTATACAGGACGCAATCAAGATAAACCTAATCATAAGCAAAGTAGGCTTTTTTATTATAACTGGCTTGCTGAAAACATTAAAATAGATGGAATTAATGAAGTTATTCGCGATACAGCATTTGATGATGAAAAATATAGAAGTGGTGGAATACGACTTTTTTATGAAACAAAGCGCAAAAAATTATCCGATGTTAAAGAAGGTATTCTTCTTGAGGTTGGATTTGATGATATCACTCCAAATATAGCTAAAACAATTAGTTCTTGGGCCTATGATTACGCTATAACAAAGGTTGAGATAATAGACAATCGAGCAAAAGAAGTTCCATGTTATCATCCAGGGTTTACTCTGGTTGAAAAATTACAAACAATTTCTACAAAATTTAGAAAACAACAAGAACATGGAAATTTTTCAGAGAATTTCATGAGACACTATTACGATATTTATTGTTTACTAAAATTACCAGAAATTCATGATTTTATTTTAACTAATGAGTATAAAGATCATAAGAAAAAAAGATTTCGTGAAGGAGATAATCCAATTATATCCAGAAATGAGGCATTCCTTATTCAAAATCAAACAATTAGAAGTCAATACGAAAAGGAGTATAATTTAAGCCAATCTCTGTATTATAAAGAAAAGCCAAGTTTCAGCGAAGTTTTAAAATTGATTCACGATTTTATTCAAAAATTATAGAAATTTTTTTCATATTTTTGTCAGGTAGATTGAAAACAGCTATACCAGGAACATTGACAATTACACCCAAAGAATCATTATTCTCCAATTTGAAGACAGATTATAACAAATGGAATTAATGATATACGGAGAGATCTCTGAATTTTAAGATATTATAAAAGAAATTACACATTTTGAAAAAAAATTTAATCTTTTAAATGTATAACCTTAATTTTAAGATATGAACTCGGGGTTATGGGAGTAGTGGAACCGTAAATGCACTTAAGGAATTATATTTTTAAGATTTTCTATCAATTCTCAGAATCAATTTATTGTTTTTCTCTCTTGAAGCAATCGACAAACTGTTGAAGGATGAACGTTAAAAAGTCTAGCTGCATCTGCTGCTGATTTCTGACCAGAAGTGATCAATTGAATGATTTCCTCTTTTTGATGTTCCTTTAGTTTTGGACGTCTCCCACCTATACGACCCTGTTTTCGTGCCGAATCAAGTCCATTACGTGTGCGTTCGCGTAGCATAGCTCTCTCGAACTCAGAAAAAGCTCCAACGATTTGCATCAACATGCGACCAACCGGCAAGGTGGTATCAATTGCTTCTGTTAAACTCTGGAAACCAGCTCCAGCTTTCTGAATCTTTTCCATTAATAACAAGACATCTTTCAATGATCTTGATAGGCGATCCAGTTTCCATACGACAAAAACGTCCCCTTTACGGAGTTGCCCAAGTAGGCGATGAAGTTCTGGTCTCTCCCAACGACCTCCAGATGCTTTTTCTTCAAAAATGAGTTCACATCCAGCAGATTTAAGAGCAACAATTTGTGCTGTCGTATCCTGATCCTGTGTCGAAACGCGCGCATAACCAATTAACATAATTGCAAAAACCTATTGCCATTTTATATGATAATGCAATATATTTGTGCAACACACAATCCCTTAATTTACGGCCAATTCATTCTTGTTGCATAAACGTTCGTTTGTGCAATGTCTATTTAGGAAAAATTTACAAAAATGCCGGTTCAATTTCTCACAGATGAACAACGTACTAACTACGGTAAATATGTTACGGAACCAACGGCTATGGATATTGCTCGCTATTTTTACTTAGACGATGACGACCATCAACATCTTGCTGGAAAACGAGGCGCACATAATCGTCTTGGTTTTGCCGTTCAGCTAACAACGGTTCGTTACTTGGGGAGATTTTTAGATGCTGGGAACCAAGTCCCATCTGCTGTTTTTAAAACTTTGACTAGGCAGCTTGGCCTTCAAAATGCAGATTGCTGGGATGAGTATTATGATCAACGTCAGAGGTTTCGACACATTGATGAAATTAGCCATCTATATGGTTATCGTGAAATCAGCGATCCTCTGCTTGGATTTAAGTTGACGCGTTGGCTTTATGAACAATGCTGGACAGGAACACAGCGTCCAATCTTACTCTTTGAAAGAGCTACAACATGGTTATTGGCAAATAGGGTATTACTACCTGGAGCAAGTAAACTGGAGCGCTTCATTTCAAAACTGAGGCACCGCGTGGAACAGCACTTATGGAAAATGATTACCCGGTCAATTAGTCATGAACAACAACTCAAGTTAGAAACTCTAATGTCTGTCCCAGAGGGAGGCAACATATCATGGCTTGACCAGATGAGAAGCGGTCCAACTCATATCAGTGGTCCTTCGTTGGTGCACGCTCTGAAGCGGTTAAATATGATCATAAGTTATGGAGCAACCTTGCCGTCTTTCAGTTCAATTCCGCCCGCTCGACTTTCTACACTTGCACAATTTGCATCACGTGCCAAAGTGACCGCAATCAGTCGTTTGCCGCAGCAGCGTCGTTTGGCTACATTAGCAGCCTTTATAAAGATATTAGAAGCTTCTGCTTATGATGATGCATTAGATATTCTGGAACAGTTACTAAATGAAATTTTTTCGGATGCTGCTAAGTCAGACCAAAAATCCAGATTGCGCAATTTACGTGATTTGGACGCAGCCGCAACAATATTAGCTGATACCTGCACTTTATTATTAAATACGGAGCTGTCCAACGTTGATCTCCGCGCTTTGATTTTTGAGAAAATTTCTCGTGAAAAATTGGCCCAAACTCTGGAAGAAACATATGCTCTGGTAAGACCTCCGGACAACGTTTTTTATCACGAACTTAAAGTTAAATATAGACGAATCCGTATATTTTTACCAAAGTTGATTCAACATATCAATTTTTCTGCCGCACCTGCTGGTAAAGCTATTGTTTCGGCATTGACGTATCTTCAGAAGAACTATCCTCAACATCAATTTGATAAGGCTATTCCATTGGAAGTAGTTAACAAGGCTTGGTGTCCTTATGTTCTCCCAGGTTTTGATAAAAATATAGTTGATGAAAAGGCTTACATATTTTGTGTCCTTGATAGGCTACGTACAGCATTAAAGCATCGTGAGGTGTTTGTTTCAAAAAGCCTTCGTTATGCGGATCCACGAATAGGTCTTCTCTCAGGATCGGAATGGGAAACAGCTCGTCCCATGGTTTGCCGTACATTGGGTCTTCCTCTAAACCCACAGACACTTCTCGATGATTTGACAGATGAGTTGGATCGTACTTATCATACTGTTATAGCTCGCTTACCAGACAACCCTTCTGTAAAATTTGAAGGAACTCTCGGAAAAGAAGAACTGATTTTAAGCAGTTTGGATAAAATTGAAGAACCTGAATCACTTATTGCCTTACGTTTAATGGTTGCAGAGCGAATGCCAAAAGTTGATTTACCTGAAATCCTATTGGAAATCGCTGTACGTACTGGATTTACGCAGTCATTTACTCATATAAGCGAACAATCATCTCGCGCAGATGGATTGACAACAAGCTTGTGTGCTGTACTTCTTTCAGAGGCATGCAACACAGGAATGGAACCGTTGGTTCGAAGTGATGTTTCTTCTTTGAGATACGATCGCCTGGTCTGGGTGACTCAGAACTATATTCGTGATGAAACCCTCGTTTTTGCCAATGCAAAATTAGTATCTGCGCAAAACAGTTTGCCTTTAGCACACGCCTGGGGCGGAGGTGATGTCGCATCGGCAGATGGTTTACGGTTTGTCGTCCCCGTCAAAACTGTACATTCTGGACCTAATCCAAAATATTTTGGCAACGGCCGTGGTGTAACTTACTACAACATGGTGTCAGACCAATTTACAGGACTTCATGCAATCACAGTACCCGGAACACTGCGAGATAGTTTGGTTTTATTATCAGTCGTTCTTGAGCAAGAAACAGACCTAACCCCGACGCAAATTATAACTGATACCGGCGCCTATTCGGATATGATATTTGGTTTATTCAGGTTGTTGGGATATCGGTTTAGTCCCCGGTTAGCTGACGTTGGAGGGACACGGTTTTGGAGAGTTGATTCTAAAGCAAATTATGGATCCCTCAATAGAATTTCTCGTCACAAGCTCGCGCCAAAACTGATCTCTGATAATTGGGAAGATGTTCTTCGGCTCGTAGGATCTCTAAAATTGGGCAAGGTATCTCCCTCTGGTATCATGCATATCTTGAAATCTGGGGATCGTCAAACAAAATTGGGAAAATCCATAGCTGAATTTGGACGCATTGATAAAACGATTCATATGCTTAATTACATCGACGATAAAGAAAAAAGAAGAGAAATTCTCATTCAACTCAATCGAGGAGAATCCAGACATAGCCTAGCTAGAGCTGTCTTCCATGGGAAACGGGGTGAATTGCATCAACGATATCGAGAGAGGCAAGAAGATCAATTAGGGGCTCTAGGGTTGGTAGTTAATATTATTATCCTGTGGAACACAATCTACATAGAGGCCGTACTGAATAAACTTCGACAGGAAGATCATATTATTTTAGAGGAAGATGTTGTCCGATTGTCACCTCTTATTCATGCTCATATCAATATGCTGGGACGGTACTCGTTTGCGGTTTCAGATGCTATAGAAAGAGGTGAATTGAGACCTATACGTAATCCAAAAGATGCTCCTTAAGTGCATTT
>JAUYSY010000011.1 GCA_030696155.1 Alphaproteobacteria bacterium
TGGAGGGCGTCAGATTTCGGGATTCAGCATGCTCATGTATAAAGAGATACACTCCGCGTGTTTCACCACTCATCTTTCTACCCATATTTTGAAATAGTCGAGTATGATGCTCAGATTATGGACAAATCCGTCGTCAGAACTGCACTTCCGGTACTCATGTATGAAGAATACACTCCGTTCTGGTTCTCGTTCTTTCTAGACTTTGCCTCTTACTCTGAACATTTATTTACAAATAATTAGTAGGAAAACCCCGTCACACGGCTTTGAAAGGCTGTACTGAGCTGATCTATAGGCGTTTCACCCAATGCAATAACACTCATTTTGCTAATATCTATATCCATGTCAAGATAAGGGCTGTGGAATGTTTTTGCTGTCTGATCAAAAATTTTAAGAATAAAGGGAATATCTTCGTGGTTGACCCAATGATCTATGTTTTTAATAATCAGTATGGGGTTATTAAAATCTCCAACATTAACTATTTGTTGAGGCAATTTAATATTATGTTTTAATGCATAAATATAAATAAAATTTATAAACGTTAATTTAAACTTTGAGTCCCAATGAAAAGAGTGCTTAATAAAAGCATTTAAAACTTCACCAGGTTTATCAACATTTCCAAGAAGCGACTCATCACCGTTATCAAATTTAGAAGCATCTATAATATAAAAAGGCACTTTCAGTGCATTTGCAATAGAAATAACACCTTTTTCTATTTCACTATCTTCTGATTTATGCTGAATATAGCTGAAATGTCGCGTATTTTCTTCTGTGTTTTTGTCAATGCTATGTTGATGGCATTCTGCTATATGCGTTAAAATTTCTTGCGTTTGATCATGCCAATTTTTGCTTAATAAAGAAGCCGTTAAGTTAGTTGTAGCTTCTTCTAGTTTTTGAAAGTATTGTGTTTCATCATATGGATTAACAAGTGTTTGTGTCTTAAAAGAAAAATTTAACATTATTTTTATTATATTTTGTTTTTTTATATAACGCTCTTCATCTTCTGCTAAATTATATAAAGATAACAATTGGCTTTCTATTTTTTGTTGCCACAGAATAGGAAATAAATACTTTTTTGCAACATAGTCACATTCAAGAGGATAGACTTTATCTTGAATGCCGTTTGATTCAAGATTCTTTATATAATCTTCTATGGCTATAATATTAGCTTCTAACGCGACAACTGGAACAGTTTCTTCTAAACGCTTTTCTTTATTACGTTTCATGTTATCAAAGCAATCTACTGAATAACCTGTTTCCGTAAAGCTCAAAGCATGAATAATTTGGATGGCGGCGGATATAAAAAATCTTTTCCAATGGAAGTAATACAATACACTTTGTTTTTCAGAAAGCTCTTGACGTAATTGAGGTAAAATAATCTCTTTGATCATTTTAGATTTCTGTTGATTAAGTAAATCTATAGCCTGTTCTTTTGTATAAGGTTCAGACAAATCTGTTTGATCATAGATTGTGTCAGTATAAAGATTTTCATAAAAGGCTGTTCCATCCTTCGATGCAAAAATCCCTAAACAAATGATAAAAATAATTTTACGCATTAGAGTTTTCCTTAAAAACTATAGGGTGTAACGCGGCTTTGAAAAGCGTTATCAAGTTGATCTATTGGGGTTTCGCCAGAACATATGATACTGAGTTTGCTCCAATCCACTTTGAAACCTAAATAATTGCTATCAAATGTTTTTGCTTCAGTATCAAAAAGCTTTAAAAGCCAAGGAAGATTGGTGATATTCTTTACCCAATGATCAATGTTTTTGATAATTAAGATAGAATTTAAATAGTGGCCAGCTTGTAATGCTTCTAGAAACAAACCCTTTTTAGATTTATATGCACCAAATAAAAGCGCATCGTTAAGAACCTCGTTTTTGGCATCCACAATGCAATAAGGCAATCCTATCATGTTTGCTATTAATATAGATGATTCCTGAAAACCAATATTATCTATAGAATCTAAGAAACAATACGAAAAAGAACGTGTTGTTTCTTGATTGTAAAGATCACACGTTACTTGGGCACAATTAGCAATTGACGTTAAAATTTGTTCACAATCCTCTTGAATTGATTCTGATAAATTCATCTGCGCTTTTAAATTATTCGTTATTTCTTCTAATGCTTCAAAATAAGTATCATCAAATTCTTTAGAAAAAACTTTTGTTTTAGTGGGATGCGTAATCATAGATTGAAGAAATTTTTCGTCCTGAAAAAGATCTTGATTATAATAAGACATAAAGGTTGATTCTATTTTATCTTGCCAATTTGCAGGAATTGTCGATTTGTTGCAAACATATAAACATTCCAAATTGAAAATTTTACCCGACGTTGATAAATGTTTAACAGAATGAACATGACTAGATTCAAGAGATAATTGATGTTCAATATTACGAATGGGCGCAACTTGTTCCAACATTCTAAGTGCTCTTCTCGTGGGGAATATCAATTCATTTCTTAAATCTCTGATACGCTTTTCACAATATGCAACGCAATCCTTATAAAAGCGATTTATCATGTCTGGTTGGGTGATAACACCCATCATATATTGAGCGAACTCCTTAGCGGTTTCAGAACAACTTTGAGACAACGAATATGAAGCTGCGTAAGGAGACGATAAAAAAAACTTAGCAGTAAAAATGTAAGGTATTGACGCTAATAAATATGATGTTGGATAAACAAAATAAGTTGCAATGTCTCTTTTTTGATTCATTTCATCTAATAATTTTTGCAACGTTTTTATTTCTATTGTTTTAGCATTGATTATTTTTTCATCTAACATTTTTTGTTTTTTAGTTTTCAACAATTCTGTTTTTTCAGTGTTTGTTGCAGAAAGGGGTAGTTCTGATTGATCGTAAATATTGGGTGTAAATACGTTTTCTAATCCCTTTACGGCATAAGATTTTGTATAAAAAAATAGGGATAAAAAAAGTACATTTATAAATTTCATTTAAAAAACCTTATTATAAAAAAGGCACCAAGGTGCCTTTTACTTAATTAATTCAATTATTGAGCTAGAACATTATCAGTTTTTTGCCAATGTTTCTTTGTTGCTGTTTCTTCCCATTTGTCTTGTGTATATTGCAACAAGGCATCAATACGTTTGCCAACTTCCCGATTATCATCCGCATCATAATGATCAACAATAAAATCAGCCATCTCATTACGGATTGTCGGCCAATCGTTTTGTGCTTTATGAAAAATTTTTGACATTTTAAGTTTTTTATCACTTAAATAATCACGTATGTGTTTTTTCTTAGCTTCTTTATCGGCCGAAATAAATTTGATCATTTCAATCCTACTGTTTAAAGCTTCGAATTGTTCCTGATCAACACCTGCACTAAAATCTGTATTTGTTGTACATATGATATGAACTTGACTCATATCAAACTTCTTAATACCGTAATATCCAGCATTAAAACTTATTGTTTCTTTATCCAGGATTTTAAGTAAACATTTCATCAAGCCTTTTGTATCAAGAGCTTTGCCAGTTGCTGCATCTTTCGTAAAAGCCCGATCAATATCATCAATAATAATAACGATATTTTTTGATCTTTTGCCATCAGCATTTTGAGATAAAAAAGCTTTTGGAAAATGCCCTTTACTGCTCGATAGAACTGAAGTGTTGCCATAAAGAGAAGATGCTTTAAAATCCTCCTCATTAACGATATCTAAATGATAAGTAGGCAGACAGAGCGCTTCGGCGATTAATTTTGCCGCAACTGATTTGCCAGCACCCGGTTTACCGTAAAGTAAATAAGATTTACGTGTATCACCTTCTACATTATCAATAGCATTTTGAGAACATTCACAAATATCACGGATTATTTGCTCTAATTCTTCACGTACTGTCCCTTTGTAAAAACACAACTTTTGCTGATTCCCTTGAATGACTTCTTCTGCAAAGATTTCAGCAATAAAATCGTTGGTTTCTTCAACAAATTCATCGCCATCTTTATAATTAGGCGGCAAAGAAATTGTTTCTGTTGGAAAATCAAGTATATCTTTAAGATCTTCTAAATAATCATTATTTCCTAAGCCACCTGGCGTTTTACGACATGCAATTAATTTGTTTTCAATAGCTTCTTGCCAATCATTATTATATATTGATTGATTTTTAATATAAGTAACCTCAAGATCTTTAATGTTTTCATTTTCGATTTTACTCAGTAATGTGGCAATTAAAGCTTTTGCTTCTATCCTTTTTTGACGAGAACCATCTTCCGCAAAAACAGCAAGCCCCACTTCTAAACCTACGTTTAAAGCTAATACTCCACCTGCTGCTTTATAATTGAATGTCTTAGCGCCTGCTTCGTTTGTACCACCAAAATAATAAGCGCTTCCAATTGTTGTTCCTGCAGTACGTACTGCTTTAATACCAAGATCTGACCAACTAACGTTTGATAATTCACTAACATATATTAAAATCGGTATTATTTTGTCTTTGAGTAATTTATTGAGTTTACGTTTTTGAAGTTTTTGGAGGGTTGGATCTGTTATAGGGGGTAAATTTCCACGCGCATTGGCATGCATTTGTTCAAAAGTTTCACCGAATAACTTAGTAAATAATTGCTTAATTGCTGGCGTTAACGGGTTAGCATCATAATGATTTTCCCCCTTTAAAAAATAAATGTCATGCGTGAACAAATTTTCGATTGGATAAGCCGTTTTAACATCGCTTATGGGGTCCGCATATGAAGAGGCGGGATAAAAAGATGTGGATATGACAAAGCATATGAGAAACTTAAAAAATTTCATTTATATTTTCCTTAGATTTAAAAGAGAGGTTATTCGCGTATAAAGCCTTTTTTCGTGCATAGTTTTAATAATGGTCGAATGGATTCAATTGCCTGTTCCGCTTTTTTAATATCTTTGAATTTACCAAAATCTGTTCTTGATTGATATTCTTCAATAAGGTTTGTATTTGAAACCAATACACCTAACGCTAAATCACAAGTATATTCATTAACTTTGACGCGCCCATTATCGTCATACTCAACTTTACTTGCGTGTGTCGAAAAAAAAGTTAAAGAAAAGGCTACAAAAGCAATGGAGAGATTTTTTTTCATTTATTATTTCTTTCTTTTGATTGAGAATCTGCTGACATTTAAAGATTATTATCTAATAATCGTTAGTAAGTATACCGACAGATTTCGATTTTTATTATAAAGTTTTAGAGATTACATTAACCCAAGTTCACGGCATTTCTCTAAACCGGTATTTAAAGATCTCATTTCTCTTTCGATGGATCTTTTTTTATCTTGACCCACTAAATCATTTCCAGTTTTTAAATATTCAATTTCGAAATTACGATATGCTTCTTCAATTAATTTGCAATTTTCTTCTGTGTATGGGACACCTAGATAATTGTCTTTAAAACCTACTTTTTTTGTTTTACCACCATATGTTGTAGATGTGACACTAAGCAATGCGATGCCTAGAAAAAGTACTTTTTTCATTTCAATACCCCCAAATAATAGGCTGATAATTGAGATGATCTTCTAGCTGGTTTAAATAACATAGTCAATATTTTTTTTATAAATCTTTAAAAACATTACTGTATGTTTTTCAATGGGTTTGCTTCTTTGTGTTACAATAAATTTCTTTATATTCTTAATTAACAAATGTTAAAAATAATTATTGACATATTTTTTTTAACCCTTTATTAACGTCCTCAATCTTACGAAATGAAAGGGTTTTGTTAAATGAAAAAAGGTCTCTTCTTATTGTCTTTGCTTGCGAGCTTAACAATGATAGAAACACATGCTGTTTTGCCAGGTTTTGAAGACGATCATAAAGAAAGACAATGTACTGCATTGAAAAAAAAGGTAAAGGAAGCGAAAGATTTTTACGTTAGTCTTTTGGATCGTAATTTAAAAGAAGATGCAGAAAAAGCTAAAGAATTGTATAAAGCACTTAATGAAGAATATATTCAAAAATGCAGCCCTTTGAGAGGGTTAAGAGATATACAAATGTAAAAAATTATTTAAATGCTCAATTTTATAAATTGAGCATTTTAAAATGAAGGCTATACAAAATGAAAAAAAGATTATTACTGTTATCGTTACTTGTGATCATAGCAAGTGCAGAAACATATGCAAAAGGGAACAAGGAAGAAAAATGTCAAGAATTGCTTTTAAGAGTAAATGAAACTTATGAGATTTTTACAAGTCTTCTTGCTCAAGGACGAATACAAGAGGCATCTCCATTTGAATTACTTCATCGAAAACTTAAAAAAGAATATAAACGTGATTGTGAGTCTAAAAAGAAAAAATAGATTATTTTTAGTCTCTGTATACTAAATAAAAGGATTTACTAAATGAAAAAAAGACTATTCCTATTATCTTTGTTTTCTTATGTAACAATGGAAGAGGTCTATGCAGCTAATTTAACGATGAGTGGAAGCATTGCTTTAGGTGGAGAAACAGATTATTCAAAATGTGAAAAATATATTGGTAGAATTATAAAAACTTCTAATGCATATATAGCATATTTGAATGCGGGAGCATTTGAAGTAGCTGCAGAAGAGGTGCAAAAAAATAAAGAAAATCAAAAAAAATTAAAAAAATGTGAAAAAAATGAAGGTAAATGGTATAAACCACAAGGCGTTATTGTCGGAATTGGAGGAATATTTTAAATGAAAAAAATATTTTTTCTCAGCACATTATCTTTTTTAATCTACAATCAAACATATGCGGGTGGTACAAATGTCAATATTGAGGTCGATAGCAAAAGAACAACAAATTGTGATGGCTGTCAGAAATATGTCGAATCTATTGTAAAATTATGTAACCTTTATATTCAATGTGAGGATTCGTATCAAAGAGAATATATGGTAGAGCAAATTAGCTTTATGAAAGAACGTTTAAAAAAATGTGAACAAAAAAATGGCAAAGGAACCAATGTTACTGTTGGGGGCGGTCATACATTCGATTAAAGCATACATCAATACCCTTTTCTCAAATTGCCGCGACTTGCGCGCGGCATCAAAAATATCTTCATTTATACCCAATATAAGTTGGTCCACCACAAGATTCATGATATTTATTGAGACGCTAACAAACCATAAACAGCGACAAGCGGATTTAATATGTTTGACAATATTCCTTTTTATAAAATGCATGGACTTGGCAATGATTTTGTGATCATTGATGCACGTGAAAAATTAATACCACTGCAATCAAATCAAATTCGTTTAATTGCGCATCGCAAAGAAGGTGTGGGCTGTGATCAAGTCATTATTTTAGAGCCATCAAAAGAAGCTGACCTTTTGATGCGTATCTATAATGCCAATGGCGAAGAAGTTGGCATGTGTGGCAATGCTTTGCGTTGTGTGGGTGCATTAATCATGAGCCATGATCAAAAAGAAGAATGTAAAATTGAACTTATTACGGGCATTCATCATGTCAGTTATAGCGACGACCAATTAATTAAAGTCAATATGGGGCAGGCGCGTTTTGGATGGCAAGATATTCCTTTGTCACATGAAATGAACACGATGCCGCTTGATTTACAAGTGGATCAATTTGAAAAACCTTATGCAATTTCAATGGGTAATCCACATCTTGTATTCTGGGTTGAAGACGCCAATCAAATAAATCTAACGGATTTGGGTGAAAAGCTTGAGCATCACGACTTTTTTCCGGAAGGCATTAATATAGAAATTGCGCAGATTTTAGACCAACACACTATTTTGATGCGTGTTTGGGAACGTGGCGTTGGTATAACGGATGCCTGTGGATCTGGGGCTTGTGCTGTAGCCATGTCGAGTTATAAAATGGGTAAAACCAAAAATGATGTTATTGTATATATGCAAGGTGGTAACCTTAAGATTGAAATTGATGAAACAGACACTATCTTCATGTCTGGGCCTGCAACATTAACTTTTTGTGGGACGATTATTCTGGATCCTCAAATAGAGCAATAAGTTAACTATTCAGCTTTTTTTTGGATCTTGAGAGCATAAAGGGCTCGAATGCCGATTTAGAGTCCAGATTATAATTATGATCGCAGATCGTGCATTATTAAATATTTTGCCATGCTCTTCTAGTATGTATTACGTTATGGATCCTGAATCTACGTATGAAGCTTCGCTTCAACGAGTTCAGGAAAACAAATATCATAAAAACAAAATCTGTCCGTTAGATTGATTAGGCTTTTTTCGAAACTCGCTAATGTGAGGCGAGTCATAGGAGGTTCAGCACGGAAGACCGCAGTGTATCCTTATATACATGAGGATCTGAGTACTGAAACGACGTATCAATCGACCACAGTAGTAGAGTTTCGAAAGAAGTCTATTTAAGGTTCACGCCAAAAATGACATGCCACAATATGTGTCGGACTTATTTGCTCAAGAACAGGTATTACTTCTGCACAAATTTCCTGTGCCTTTGGACAACGCGTTCTAAAACGGCAACCTGATGGTGGGTTAAGCGGGGAGGGGAGATCACCCTTAATAATCATACGTTGCTTTTTTTGTTCAAGATCAGGATCAGGAATGGGCACTGCTGAAATCAAAGCTTGTGTATAAGGATGTTTAGGATTTTTGTATAGATCTTCATTTTCAGCAATTTCAGCAACACGGCCCAAATATAAAACAGCTATTTTATGGCTGATATGGCGGACAACGCCTAAATCATGAGAGATGAAAATTAATGAAATATTGGTCTCTTTTTGAAGATCCATTAGTAAATTAAGGATCTGCGCTTGAATGGAGACATCTAAAGCGCTTACAGGTTCATCACATACCAAAAGTTTAGGCTGTAAAATCATGGAACGCGCAATACCAATACGCTGACATTGGCCGCCTGAAAATTCATGTGGGTAACGATTGATTTGATGCGGGCTTAAGCCCACTTTTAACATTATTTCTTCAACGCGTTCGCGGCGTTCAGCTTTTGATAGATTTGGAAAAAATGTTTTTAAAGGTTCTGTAATAATTTGTCCGACAGTCATACGTGGATTGAGCGATGCCAAAGGATCTTGAAAAATAATCTGAAGATCTTTGCGCAAATTACGCATCTCATTTTTTTCAAGGTTGGCAAGGTTCTTGCCCATCCATAAAACTTGACCATCCGTTGGTTTAATAAGATTTAAGATGGCACGTCCTAAAGTTGATTTGCCACAACCAGATTCACCTACAATACCAATCGTTTCGCCTTCATTAAGATCTAGACTTATACCATCAACAGCTTTAACTGTGTCAGCGTTATTTTTTGACCAAAAGAATTTTTTTCGAACGTTAAAATAAACTTTGAGATCAGTAACTTTTAATATTGGCATGGGTTTAAATCTCAGTTAAATGACACGCTTTAGCGCGTGTGTCAGAAATCGGTAATAATTCTGGTCGTATCTCTTTACAGATAGGCATCTTATAAGGACAACGTGGCTCAAAAGAACAACCATGTGGTAATTTCATCAGATTTGGCGGACGACCAGGAATTGTTTCCAGTTTATCTGTACGACCCTCGTCAATACGTGGCATCGCTTTTAATAGGCATTTCGTATAAGGATGCTGCGGTGTATAAAAAATATCGCGAACGGGTCCTGATTCAACAATGCGTCCTGCATACATGACAAGAACGCGATCACATAATCCTGCAACAACGCCTAAATCATGGGTGATCATAATAATCGATGTATTAAGTTCAGTACGTAAGTTTTTAATAAGGTCGATAACTTGCGCTTGAACAGTTACATCTAAAGCAGTTGTGGGTTCGTCAGCAATTAAAAGTTCTGGGGAACATAACAATGCCATGGCAATCATAACACGTTGACGCATACCACCAGAAAATTCATGTGGGTACATATGGAAACGACGTTCTGCTTCAGGAATGCGTACATGATCAAGCATTTCAAGCGCCGTATCGGTTGCTTCTTTATTGCTCATTGTTTTATGGGCGTGCAAGACTTCTGTCAATTGTTTGCCAATGGTCATATAAGGATTCAATGAAGTCATGGGATCTTGGAAGATCATTGAAATATGAGAACCACGAATATCATTTAACTGATCGACAGGCATGCCCAAAATTTCTTTATCAAAGAATTTGACGCTTCCTTTGGCTTTACCATTATTGGCGAGTAGGCCCATAATGCTCATAAAAACTTGGCTTTTACCAGAACCTGATTCGCCTACGATACCAATACATTCACCCTTTTGAATTTGAAAATTAATATCATTAGCAGCCTTAACAATGCCTTCACGTATTTTAAATTGTACGTTAAGTCCTTGCACTGTAAGAAGTGCATTGGCATCACGACTGGCTTTGCCAACTGTTGACGGTTTTTTTCTATCGATCTTTTGGGTCGAGCGCATCGCGGATACCATCACCTATAAAATTTAATGAAAATAAAGAAAAGGCAAGAAAAATAGCTGGGAAGATCAAACGCCACCAAGCTGTTTCAATTTCGGGCGATCCCTCACTAATAAGAACCCCCCAACTTGCCATGGGTTCTTGAACACCAAGACCTAAAAAGCTTAAAAAGGATTCAATCATAATAACACGCGGTATCGTAAGCGTTATGTAAACAGCAACAGGGCCAAGCGTATTAGGAATGATGTGACGTTTTAAAATATTATAGGTTGAAACACCTTGAGCATGTGCTGCTTCCACGAATTCTTTCTTTTTGATACTGAGTGTTTGGCCGCGAACAATACGGGCCATATCAAGCCATTCGACAGCACCAAGGGCTATAAAAATCAAAAAGATATTACGTCCAAAAAAGACCATTAAGATAATAACGAAAAACATGAAGGGCAGTGAATACAAGACGTCGACAAAGCGCATCATGAAAGAATCAGTTTTTCCACCTAAAAATCCAGCCGTCGCCCCATAAGTGACACCAATGACAAGACTTACAAGTGTTGCCACAAATCCAACCATGATTGAAATACGGCCACCATAAAGGGTTCTGATGAATAGATCGCGTCCATTGCCATCTGTGCCAAAATAATGGTGATTTTCAAAACTTGGGTCAGTGCTGATATTATCCCAATCAACTTCATCGAAAGTAAAAGGGAAAAGATCAGGGCTTATCATTTGTAAATAAGGTGCTATCACCGAAAGTAGAATGATAAAACCCAGGATGGACATGCCGACAACAGCCATCTTATTGCGCATAAGACGATGTCCAGCATCAGCCCAAAGACTTCTACCTTTAATGATAACGTCGAAATCTCTTTTCGTATTTAATGTTTTACTGTTTGGCATGATCAATCATAACGTACGCGTGGATCCAGAAGACCATAAAGAAGGTCAACGAATAGATTAAAAAGAATAATAATGATGCCAAAGAAGACAACAACACCCATAACAAGCGTGTAATCTCGATTAATGGCACCTGTTACAAAATGGGATCCAATACCAGGAATTTGAAAAATCTTTTCAATGACAACAGAGCCTGTAATGATGTTCGCTGTTGCTGGCCCCAGATATGAAATGACGGGCAATAAGGCTGCACGTAATGCATGACGCGTAACAATTAATCGTTCAGATAGGCCTTTGGCGCGGGCTGTTCGAATAAAATTACTCCGCAAAACTTCAATCATACTGCCCCGTGTTAAGCGTGCAATGTAAGCAATTTGAGGCAGTGCTAGTGATATAATAGGCAAGATAACATGGCTAAAATCGCCATCACCCCAGCCCGAGACAGGCAGTAACTTGAAATAGACCCCCAAGACAAGACTTAAAAGGGGGGCAACGACAAAGTTGGGAATGGTGATCCCGACCATCGCTGTGCCCATAACCGTGTAATCAATCCATGTATTTTGTTTTAAAGCTGCAAGCGATCCAAAGAAAATACCAAAAAACATGGCAAGTCCAATCGCTGAAAGGCCTAGTTTAAGGGAAACAGGGAAACCCATCCAAATGAGATCATTGACGCTCCAATCCTTATATTTGAAGGAGGGGCCAAAATCACCTTGGAGGACATTGAATAAATAACGCTTAAACTGCATATAGAGAGGCTCATCAAGATGATAAGCCTTCATTAAGTTTTCCCGTATTTCAGGCTGAAGTGGTTGTTCCGTGTCAAAAGGTCCACCTGGTGTCAAGCGCATCATAAAAAATGCTATGACGATGATCGCAAGAAGCGTGGGGATTGACCCTAAAATTCGTTTTAAAGAATAAATTAACATTGGGTCACTTCACCCTATCTCCATAACTACAAATAAAAGACGAAATTAAAACCTATCTTATGATTTCTAAGTCCTTTGAGTAAAAAATGTCAAGAACATTGTTCCCTGTTACGTTATATCCACCAACATTAGGTTTCACTAAACGTGATCTAACCGTATGATATAATGGAATAAGTGCATGATGGCTTAAAAAATGCATTTCAGCTTCACCTAAAAGAGTTGCACGTTCATCCAAATTATTAGTCATCGATGCCTTTTTTACAAGATTATCATAATCAGGAGAACTATACCCTAAATCATTCATTGCTGCATTAGAAATCATCGTGTCTAAAAAAGAATATGGATCATTGTAATCGCCAACCCAACCAGATCTGCAAATTTCAAAGTTTTTCTTCTCGTAGCGTTCTTGTAAATATACTTTCATTTCCATATTATGAAATGCTATCTGAATACCAGGTAAATGTTGTTTCCACATATCAACGACTGCAATTGCGATTTTTTTATGATTTTCATTTGTGTTATATGAAAATGTTAGTTTAAGAGGGTTTTTTTCTGAATATCCTGCTTCTTTGTATAAAGTTTTAGCGCGTTCAATACGCTCATTCATAGGCATGTCTTTGAAGGCAACAGATTGTGGTTTTGCATTTGCTGTATTTGGCGGCACTAATCCATAAGCGGGTATTTCGCCTGCTGCAATTATTTTTTCAGCCAATATTTCACGATCAATAACAAGAGAAAGTGCTTCGCGAACATCTTTGTTTTTGCCTAAAGGCTCTTTGGCTAGATTAATACCATAGTAAAAAGTTGAAAGATAAGGGTGCGTTCTTAAATCTTTACTAAGAATTGGATCATCCTTAACTTGCTTGAAACGATCAGAGGGAACCGCAAATGTTAAATCTAATTCGCCTGCTCTATATTTTTTCAAGGATGCATTTGTATCTTCCATTGGAAAATATTGAACCTTATCAAGCTTTACATGTTCTTGATCCCAATAATAGGGATTCTTCGACAGCATAATAAATTCATTGACGCGTCTTTCAGAAAGCAGGAAAGCGCCGTTTGACACAAGATTGCCAGGTTTAACAAAGTCCTGGTCGCCTAACTTTTCATAGGACGCTTTATGAAAGGGGAAGAATGAATGGTGTAAAAGGCCATTTAAGAAATAAGGTGTTGTAGATTTTAGGTTCACTTCAAGTGTGTAATCATCAATTGCTTTAACGCCTAATTGTGAAAAATCTTTGATTTCACCTTTGTTAATTTGTTCTGCATTTAAAATAGGATAATGCGTAAAGGCATAATTGGAGGCCGTTTTTGGATCAAGAATATGCTGCCAAGCAAAAACAAAATCATGTGCAGTAACTGGATCGCCATTGGACCATTTAGCATTTTTGCGCAAATGGAAACGGTATAATTTTCCATCGTTTTCAATATCCCATTTTTCGGCAGTCGCTGGGATGAGTTTGCCATCTTGATTGCAGACCACAAGACCTTCATAAAGATCGCGTGTGATAAAATAAGAGGGGAAACCAATGGCTTTAGCGACGTGTAGTGAATCAGGTTCTGATTCTAGGTCACGTTTTAAAATTTGTTCATGCTTTTGCGGTGTCTTAACATCGGCGTTTAGCGGGAAAACGCTTAAGGCTGTAAGAGCTGTTAAAATTGCAAATGATTTCTTCACATCTTTCTCCAAATAATTTCTTAGTGTTTCTTTAAGGGATTAGAAATACCTCATTTTTGCGACTATGTCATTAAGTTTGTATCATCTTTGTTTTGGAATTGTATAATATAGGGTTTCGCTTTTGAATGAAGAATATGGGTAACCTGGGAGGCGTTTGACGGCGAAGCATATCCTTAATAAACGCGCGTGAAGCGTAACGATATTTCTTTATAATGTCTATCGACTATCAATCTACGGAACAAAAATTTAGTTTTAGTGAGTAACCTGCCAACAACTCAGCTGATTTCCTGAACCAATGAGAGCCCAGAGGGCTCGAATGCGGATTCAGGATTGTATCTTAAAAATCTAGCATGATTGAGTGAAATTAGTCATGATAATGGCAGAAGACTTTGTATTTCAGGACAGACCTAAAAGGTCGGTTGGATCCTAAA
>JAUYSY010000020.1 GCA_030696155.1 Alphaproteobacteria bacterium
TGTTACAGATTCAACCTTGCCGCATGAGCCTAAAGATCCGAAAAGCTCAACTATATTTCAATTATATACACATTTTGGAACTGGTGCTGAAATTGCTGCTTTTTCAGAGGCCTATCAAAAAGGCATTGGCTGGGGAGACGCTAAAAAAGAATTGTTGAAGGTTCTTGAAGAGCGCTTAGAGCAACCACGTCAAAAATATTTGGAATTGATGGCAGATCCATCAAAAATTGAAGCAATTCTAAAAACAGGTGCTGCAAAGATAAGGCCCATAGCACAACAAAAGATAGCCTATATAAGAAAAGAAATCGGCATAGACTAATTATAGTCGATAGACATTGGAAGGATACATCGTCACGTCTCGCTCATGTATATAAGGATACACTTCGCTCGTTGTTCCTTGTCTGCTTCTCAAGTCTATCGACTATAAATGGCGTATTATGGACAAATTCGTCGTCAAGTCTGCACTTCTGGTATTCTGTACAAAGAGGTACATTCCGTGCGGTTCTTGACTTTTCTAAACTTTGCCGCATAATCTGAGCATTTATTACTGAAACACTAAATGTCGACGACTAATGTATAAAAAGAAAAAGAGGAAAAAATGTTTAAAAAACTAACAATATTTATTTTCACATTATGCTATATGCAGCCTATTCATGCCGAAGATAAATCTGAACTTGCAGCTGAAACGCTTAAAATGCCCGAACCAAATGTTATAGGTTTGGTTAAGACCCTCAATAATATGGGCTATATGGTTACAAAACCAGACATACTCATTAAAAGATTTATTGATTATATGGGCATTACAAAAGGGCGATTTTTAGATGTGGGTGCAGCTTTCGGCGAAGCAAGCATTCAAGCACTAAAAGCCGGTGCAAGCTATGGTATTGCCAATGATATTGATGAAAAACAAATAAAAATTTTAGAAAATCGCATTGATCCCGAACTCAGATCAAAAATGGCTTTTATGCCAGGTAGTTTTCCAGATAAAGTCACTTGGCCCAAAGATAGCGATCATTTAGATGGCATCCTCATAGCACGTGTTCTTCATTTTTTTGATGGTCCTCAAATTGAGCGTGCGCTCAAAATTTCATTCGAAAAATTAAAACCTGGTGGCAAAATATTTATCCTTGTGAGCGCGCCTTATGTTCGGCAATTAGAAGGCTTGCGTAAAGCAATGGAGGAAGGAAAACAAAAAGGCGAAAAATGGCCAGGATACACTAAGAACGTATGGTCATTTTCGCCGTTCATGGCAGATATAATTCAACCTGAATTTCACATGCTTGATTTTGATGTTTTATCAAAGGCCATATGTGAAACTGGTTTCATTATGGAGTATTTTGAAGAAATCCCATTGTTAGAAAAAAGCCTTGAAAAAGTAAATTCAGCAAATGGCATTGAAGCATTAGCTTTTATTGGTCGCAAACCACTTAATGGCATGTAATTATAGTCGATCAATCAAAGCAGCTATACGATCGCCAGATTCAACAGCTGCTTCCATTGTGCCGATTGCATCAATGATTGTCGTATGTTCGCCTGCGAAAAAAATGCAATTATTAACTGGCTTAAATATGGTTTTTACTTTTATACCCTCAATTGACTCAATTTCTCCAAATTTTTTACCAAGCTGAATGCCAAAATTTGAATATGACCCTAAACTAAAGGGATCCTCCGACCAAGATTTATAAACAGGTGCATTATAAAATCCGTAATTTTCGTCTGAGGCAATTTCAGGCGATGTCTTCGAAAATAAAGCTGTTTGATAGCCATTTTGTAAAATTTTTAAATCTTTTGCAAATTTTTCATTTAAAAGGGGTTTTACTTGATCAATATTTGTAAAATACATATTAAGCAATTTTTGATCCTGACCAAAAAATCCAATCATATCATCCGAAAATACAAAACTATGTTTTAAATCATGATGACGCATTGGCATTAATATTTTTGAATGTTGTCCGTACTGAACTTTACAAATATCATTAAGCTGCGATTGTGGTATAAGTCCTTCTTCAAAATTAATGTTTTTATACACAGATGCTGGCATTGTTAATATAAGTTTATCACAACATTCAATTGTTTTATCTTTAAAATGAAGAAAAAACTGACCTTCTGTTGATAATTTTACAGAGATTAATTCTTTATTCAAGTATATTTTATCGTCTAAAATTTCAGCAATTTTCGTGAGTATTTGCGCATTTCCTTTTTTCAAAGATACAAACTTAACATCTTCACCATTATTATTGTCCTGACCTGATACAGGCAATCCTCTTTTAATAAAAAAAAGTAACGTTTCTAAATTATGTTCAACAGACAGAAGATTGATTGAAGATCCTTCATATGATTTTAAAAAAAAGAACAGAACCCGTTCTAGGATAGAATTACCTTGAGCATATGTTTTTATATAATTTTCTAATGATGGATTTGTATTTTTAATAGAATGAAGTTTTTTTTCCAATGCATCAATATCTGTAAAATATTTTTTAAATAGAACATCAACATCATGATAATCTTTACCGTCATAGAAAAGACGGGTGAAGGGTATGTGCGAAATCACTTCATCAAGATCTAATTCCTTAGCAAGACCTAAAATATGTTTTGGATCTTCAGCATCAGAAAAATTTTGCCCACCTAATTCAGCATAAGAATAATTGCCTTCAAGATTTTTAATCAAAACCGTCTGAACGCGTCCATCCACACGGTTCCGTGCTTCAAATAATTGCACATCAAAGTTATTTTGATGAAGACGATATCCCGCTGTTAAACCAGAAAGGCCAGCACCAATGACAATTATTTTAGGTTTTTTATTTTTCATTTTATAATTCTGTACATATTTCAAAACAAGCTTATCTGTTTGTAAAGCATAAAAAATTTTGTGGCAATGACATTAATTCATGCACATGTTCCTTTTAGGAACGCAGCCAATTTTTCAAATATTCCGTCACAAGATCAGGTGCTTCTAATGGCGTTATATGACCAGCGTTTTCGATTAATCTTAAGCATGCTTTTGGAATCAACCGATGCATGTCTACTTGATGCTCAACAGAAATCAACTGATCACTCTGTCCCCCAATAATCAATGTCGGCACATTAATCTGGTGTAATAAAGATGTGCTATCAATACGTGAAAGAATCGCTTTTTCTTGACGAATGAAACCTTCTTGGCCAACACGTTTAGCCATACCGAAAACAATGTCGCGTATAGATTGGTTATGAATATTGCTTTTATCTACAAGACTTTTCATTAATTGGGGTGTTACACCCTTAAATTTGCCTCGTGACGCAAGTTCAATAAAATCAAGACGTCTTTGGCGGATAGCAGGCTCGTCGATACGATGGGTCGTGTTAATAAAAGCTAATTTTTGAACACGATCTGGGGCTTGCCTTAAAATTTCAAATGCAACATAGCCGCCCATTGAAAAACCACAAAGAGCAAATTTTTCAGGTAAAACACTCAAAAGTGTTGAAGCCATTTCAATAATGCTTTCGTATTGCGTTAAATCCGGAATAATAAGATCGTATTTATTTTCAAGGGCTTGCTTTTGATAAATCCATAATTCAGCATCACATAACAAGCCAGGAAGTAAAGCAACGGGATACATTATTGGTTATTCTCCAAAACCTCAAAATTAACTACCCAGATCATGAGGCAAAGTTTAGGAAGATCGAGGACCCGGAACGGAATGTACCTCTTTGTACATGAGTACCGGAAGCATTGATCTGACAACAAATTTGACCATAGGATGGGTAGTTAACATTATTGGTTTTTAATCATATTGTTAATTTCTTTAAACGCATCTGTGCCAGATTTCTGAAGCCATTCGTAGCAAACCATTTCTTTTGTAACAATTTGGATAGAGCAATGCGTCATGCGTTTTAAAGCAGCTTTTTTATCAGATATTTGACGTGATGAAATAGCGTCCTCAACAACGAAAACTTGAAATCCTTGCATCTGTAAGCCAAAAGCCGTTTGTAACACACAAATATGGGCTTCCATGCCAGTGATTACAATTTGTGATCGTTTCGTATTTTTAAGATGATCAGCAATAGATTCATCTTCTGCACAAGAAAAACACATTTTTTCAAATGATTTCAAATTATAAGCGTTTATTTCGGGAATTGTTTTACCCAAGCCTTTTGGATATTGCTCTGACATAAGAATGGGGACAGACAAAATTTGAGCTACATCAATCAGAAATTTCGTGCCATTTAAAACGAGCTCTTTTTCAGCTTGTAGAGGAAATAATTTTTCTTGGATATCCACAACCAAAAGAAGTGATTTTGAAGCATTGAGAAGCATGGTTTGATTTAAATCCTTTTTACATATAAAATAACATCTTATCTTATCTATAAAGCCTAAAGAATGAATGATACAAAATCAACCTTCTTAAATTTTTTTGAACAAAAGACGATTTCGATCCTCGTATTGATTTTGGCATCATTTTTTCTGTCCACAAGTGCCATTTTAGGACGATTTTCTGAAGTTGATCCCATAATTCTTCTTTTTATGCGTTTGATTTTTGCATCAACTTTTTTAAGTGTTTATTTCCCAAATTCTTTTATAACACAAACGAAAACAAGACCAAGATCCACTATTTTTTGGATATTGTTCACAGGGTTTAATTTCACAGCAAGTCTTTTTTGTTGGTACACAGCTTTCAATTATACAAGCCACGCCAATGTTATCTTTTTAGGCAATTTATCGCCCATCATTGTTGTTTTTTTAGCCTATTTTTTCTTGAAAGAACATTTAGATATCTCCGCTTGGTTTGGTCTTCTTTTTGCTACTTTTGGAATCTATTTATTATTTTACGATAATTTTGATCTTTCAGCCGATTTATGGATAGGTGATCTTATTAGCTTAGGATGTTCCGTTTTTTATGCGCTCTATTTCATAGGCATTCGTCAATTATCAAATAAAATGAGCAGCAATCAATCAATTCCGTTGATTACTTTTTCAGCGACTCTTTTTGCATTACCTCTTTTTATTATTTCTGATGTGTCGTTATGGACAATTTCTTTAAATAATTGGATAGGCGTCATCCTTACAGCTTTTTTAGTGCAGCTTATGGGACAGGGTTTGAATTCTTTTTCTATGTCACGCTTGCCAGGATATTATTGCCTTATCCCTTGTCTTTTATCACCGTCTTTTGCGCTTTTATGGATCTATTTATTTTACGACGAACCTATCAATGCAGCTCAATTAGAAGGAGGGATTTTTATTTTTATTTCATTGTCCCTGATTCTTATTAAATTGCCTGTTCGATTACGCCAAAAGAGCATTTGACTTTTGAGCAACAATCACCAAATAGTAGGATATAGGCCTATGGAGTTTAAATTATGTCTCATGTCACAGTTACAGAAAATGCAGCCAAGCGTATTTTAACACTCATTGCAAAACGCAATAAGCCAAATTTAATGCTGCGCATTATCGTTTTAGGTGGCGGATGCTCGGGATTTCAATATAAAATTGAACTCGATGATCAGCTTAATGAGGACGATAATATTTTCGATCAAAATAACATTAAACTTGTTGTTGATGAAACCTCTTTAGGGCTTCTTGAAGGCATGACCTTGGATTATGTGGAAGAACTTATTGGCGCTTCCTTTCAAATTAAAAACCCTAATGCTACCGCCTCTTGCGGATGTGGCAATTCATTTGCGATATAACTACTCAGATTATGGGTAAACTCGTCGTCAAGTTTGCCCAGAATATATAAACTGGCAGTGCTCATGTACTTTAGTACATGTAGCTATGGTTCTCACCTTTCCTAGATTTTTCCTCATAATCTGGGTAGTTTAATTTAGATGCACTAGAGAGTTATTATGACCCTTATTGTTTCCTGGAATGTTAATTCCATCCGTGTTCGGTTAGAGCATTTAGTACAGTTTTTAAAAAATCGTCAGCCTGATATTATGTTATTGCAAGAGCTTAAAGCGCAAGATGAGGTTTTTCCTTATGATGAAATCCAAAATTTAGGCTATAACGCCGTAATACATGGACAAAAGACTTATAATGGTGTCGCTATTCTTTCAAAATTGCCCATTAGTGATGTTGTAAAAGGTTTGCCTGGTGATGATGAAGATCTAGAGGCGCGTTATATAGAAGCGCTTTGTGGTCCATATCATGTAGCATCCGTTTATGTGCCCAATGGCCAAGAAGTAGGTAGTGAAAAATACCATTATAAATTGAAATTTTACGAACGACTTTACACACATCTACAACAACTTTTACGCAATAATGATCAAACGATCATTGGTGGCGATTATAACGTGGCGCCTTATGATATTGATGTTTATGATCCTGAAGCCTGGGGAAATCAAATTCTTTGCTCAATAGCGGAACGTAACGCTTTTCGAAAATTACTCCATTTGGGTTATTATGATAGTTTCAGGGCAATCCATCCCAACGAAAAATCCTTTTCTTGGTGGGACTACAGAGCTGGCGCTTGGCCTAAAAATGAAGGTTTACGAATTGATCATCTTTTACTCTCTCCCAAAGCCACCGATGGTCTTTTAGACACAGGCGTTGACAAAGAAATGCGTGCTGAAACAAAAGCGTCTGATCATGCGCCTGTTTGGTGTAAGTTATCCTAAACTTCACCTATCCATCCTATGGATAGTTATTAATGTATCTAAGGGTTAACATCATGATTAAAAACGCAATTTTCTGCCTTTCTCTTTTTATTGCTGCATCTCCACTTTTTGCCGAAAATAAAGTTGAAGAGCCAAATGCAAAATACTATATCGGAACCGTAACAATCACTAATCCCTGGGCAAAAAACACGGCTAAAGATCAAAAAAATGCTGCCATTTATATGGAATTAATTTCAGGAACTAACGATAAATTAATTAAGGCTGAAGCACTAGATCTTGCTGATCGTATTGAACTTCACGATCATATCGTGGACGCGCAGGGCGTTGCAAAAATGGTTGAAACAAAAGCAATTGAATTGAGAGCCAATGAAAAAGTAATGCTCAAGCCACGCGGACGTCACGTCATGCTTTTTGGTCTTAAAAAACAATTTAATGTTGGTGATAAATTACCTATGAAGCTTACTTTTGAAAAAGCAGGAACAAAGGAAATTTTAATTGAAGTCAAAGATCAAAGCCATAATTGTTGTGGTTAAAATTATTAAATAAATATCGTCATTTTATATAATTGAGCTGTTTTTTTATTGTGTTAAAACTTTAACAAGATGGCTCTGTTCTTTTGATAAGCATCTCAAATAAAACATTATAAAGTTAATGTATACCACATAAAAATATTTAAAAAGGCTTGCATGGGCTATAAAAAGACTGTATATTTTCTCTATTCTTTTGGGGCGTCGCCAAGTGGTAAGGCAGCGGTTTTTGGTACCGCCATTCGTGGGTTCGAATCCTCCCGCCCCAGCCAATTCAGTTTATCGTATGCCTTTTTTTTAAATCTACCTGATAACGATTACTTTTAGATTTTGGTTTTGGTTTTGGTTTTTTAATTTTTTTTTGAATTTTTAATACGTCCGGCAATTTCTTATCTTTTTTACTTGGTTCTATAATCACTGGTATTTGAAGTGCGTTATCCATAGAAAATATGATAAAAGGCATAAAATAAGGTATGTTTTGTTTTTCTTTTATATTTGCAATTGTAGAAGTTGACATATCTTTTAAAAAGAGCTCAATATATATTCTTATTGCAGCACGTTCAGTTTCAGGATAGGCTAAAAAATAATTTTTAAAAAAACTTTGCATTGCAATACTAGCGTTTGTGCATATGTTCGAAATAGTTGTTGCGCATATTTCGGTTTCGTTCATAGCATCAAAAAAAGAAATAAAAATTGAAAACAAATCACCCTCAACTGGATTGCTATCAGTTGTTTTCGATACGTAGCTGTCATTATCAATAGTTTCAACTTGGTTTTTTGTAAAATCAAAATAAATATTCCCGCCATGCGCATCCCCATGGGTAATTGTTTTATAATAATCGGTTAGTTTTTTTTCGTAGCGCGTAATTGGATTGTTTTCAAATGTATCATCTTGCAATAAATCTTTACTAAGCAATGTTGATTGATCCATAAATGTAACATGCATATTTCCAAAAGCTTGACCTAATTTTTCGTAAGCTTTGATAATATTATTAATAGATTCATTCTCGATAATATCATGAAATGGTTTTCCTTGGGCTGCATTTAAGATAATAAAATATCTATTTTTATCATTACTATCCATATAATCAAATGAAAAAGGTAGTGCAAATAATGGTTTTGGAAAATCAGTTGGATTGTCTAAAAGCCATTGAATTTTATGATTTGACTGAACAATTCTTAAATTATTGACCTCAATATCATAATCCTCTAAATTTTTAATAACATATGTTAATTTCCATTCATTTGATGCTATTGGGTTTAAGCATTGCTGATTAATGCTAATAAGTGTAATTTTTAAATCACGTTCTGAATCAGATGGATTTCTTAACTGAACACAATTTGGGTTTATCAAACGATCGCCCCTTTCATTTGGATCTAAATATAAACTATTGTCTAAAAAATCAAAATATTCTTCACCATTTTCATCTTGTTCAATATTTTTTTTACTAAGCCAATCTGCAATAGATTCAATCTTAAGACCATTTTCAGATATCTCATCATTGGTGACAAATATTTCTTCAAAAGCATATAAAATATTTGATGTAAAAAAAACGCCTATAAAATAGAGAACGCCTATAAAATTATTCATAAAAACCTCCACCTGTACATGTTCTATTATTTGCAAAAAAGATTAAAATAAAGTTAAAAAATATTTTATATTTCTACTTTGGTAAATTTATTTTACAATTTTTTTTTGATGTATTTTGCCTTTGATAAAAACAATCAATTAATAGCAGAAGCCTACAAAAGGGGTTGTATAAGATGTAAAAAGGCTGTATCTTGTCATTATTCTTTTGGGGCGTCGCCAAGTGGTAAGGCAGCGGTTTTTGGTACCGCCATTCGTGGGTTCGAATCCTCCCGCCCCAGCCAATCTTATTCATTAGCTTATTCAACTTGTTTTTCTTAATTATAATTTTTAGAAATTGCATAGAGTAATCAATATAGCGGATATTTTTTAATTTTATTTTGAAAATTCTATTTGAAGATATAGTAAAATGATTTGAAAACACTACAAACCTCCTACGTCCCGCGGCTTGTCCGCGGGATCCACACGAATTTAAACACATCGAAATCCTAGGATTTCGTCGTTGCGATGAGTCGAAGACGAAGAAGTAATCCAGAAAATAGCCTTTAAAAAGCTATAAATGTTGATTTTAGGACTGGATTGCCGCGCAGCTTCGCTGCTCGCAACGACGAGTTTCTATTATTTTTAATATGTTACACGAATTATTTCGTGTGGATCTCTCAGGGCTTGTCCGCGGGATCCAGAAAGTAAATAAAGAAGATGTCATTGCCCAATTTATACAATGTTAACTTTAGGGAAGATCGTCTGGATCCCGCGAACATGTCGCGGGACGTAGGAAAGGGGTTGGGTTCATGCTTGTGGGTAATGATATGGCCGGGGCGTAGGAAGGGGGTCTAGATGACCTTCCATTTGTAGCGTTTCAGGTTGTTTCACTATATTTATTACAATTTAATTATAAATAATTTTTTGATCATTCCTATGAATAAAGCGTTGATTAGCAGCATCAAGTGCATCAATTAACTCGCGGCCAATATTGCCACCCATTCCATTGATTTTTAAACGCAGGATCGCTTTAAATGAGTTTATATGATCTTTAATAAGTCCTAAACAATCATCTGATAAATCGTGAATCGATGTTAAATCGTGAAGAGATTGTGCAACTATGGCGACAAGCGGATAATCAAAAATGCCTCCTAAGCCACGCAATTCATGAGAAGTTGAATTTAATCTTTCAAAAAAGGGCTTACGTTTAGATTCTTCTAAGCTTTCAGAGGATTTGCAATCACTTTCTAAAAGATGGATATACTTTAATACGACATCAAGAAAACCTTGCGTTTGTTTAGCAAGCTCTTTTCGAATCTCGCGCATAATCTGTGGATTAACGATAGGATATTCATCAGATGATTCATTTGAAGTTTTTTGATTTTTTTTAGGCATCACACTTAAGATGCGATATTTTTTTACCTGTTCTGGTTTATCGAGTGGACCACGTCGATCGATTGTATAAGCTTCACGGGCTTTTTTACGTCTGTCTGGACCAAAAAAATTATCCGTTTTAACAAAAGTATTTTCATTCGTTAAAAGACGCTGTAAATGTCCTGTTACGGCGTCAACAGAAAAAGGCTTTGATATAAATCCATTGCCGCCAAGATCGCGTGCTCTGGTTATTTTTTCAACATCACAAATGCCACTAATCATAATAAAAGGAATAAAAGGATTGGGGGATGCTTGATGTTGACGAACCCATCTTAAAAGTGAGATACCATCAACGGGCGACATTAACCAATCTGATATGATTAAATCTATGCCGCAACTACCAGGTTTACTATGATTTTGAGGGTATGTTTTTAACACCTCAATAGCCTCTCCACCATCTCGTGCCTTCAATACATCCCCAATACCTAAACAACGCAAAATAGACGTAATAAGTCCTCTAACTTGGTCACTATCCTCAACAAGAAGTATCCTAATGTCTTCAAAGCTTTTAATCATTTCACATTACCTTGCAATTGCATTCGTCAATCCAATGGCATTGGCAATTTGCTTTGAAATTGCTTCAAATGTAAACGGCTTAGTGATGTAACCTTGAATTTTTAAGTCACCCATCTTACTTTCAAGTTGTGACGCATTAAAATCGCTTACCATAATGATAGGTAGATTTTTATTAGGGCTATCAGATGAAATACGAACCCATTTTGTAAGTTCTCCACCATCAATAGGCGCCATATACCAATCCGTGATCATTAAATGGATAGGAGAATTTTGACGATATCTTGATTTAATTGTATCGATTGCTTCTTTGCCGTCTTTGGCGAAAATGATTTTAGCTGATTTCATGCGTGATAAAAGTGCATTCATTAAAAATTGTGTTGAGATATTATCTTCAACCACAAGTAGCGTTAAATCGTCAATCATCATCAGGAAACTTCTTACTTTTCTTGTTTATCTACCTAATTGTTCACTGTAATGAAGGATGGGTCAAGCAAAAACAAAAAGATTGCATATTTTTTAAAACTTCTTAAATTAGGTAAGCACAGGTTAAATACATTAGGATTTTAATAAATTGCATTTACATTTTGGCTTTAAATTTCAAGATCTTTACACATTAGAAGGTTTGAAACGTTTAGATACGTTATTTCTTGAAAAACTCAATAGCAAAAATCCAGAACACAAAAAATTACTTATCGCTATGCGCGAACATCCTAAAAGCTTTACAACCAAAGAACAATCTTTGTTTTTTTTAGAACTTGTGCCTTTTGTTGAAGATTTTATTATTTCGCTTTTTGATGTGCATCAAAATAACATTCAATTAAAAGAGCATTATTTAAGTTATTTACCACTTACACGTGCCAAAAAAATATTTATACAAAGGCGTATTGGCAAAAATTATAATAGCGAAAAAATTCAATCCATTGATACAACGTCCTTAGAAAAAGATGTCATCGGTATATTAGGACCTGATTGGTCTGATCTAAAATTTGCAGTAAGAATATTAGATTTTTTAGAAGATGAAGAAAAATATGCAAAAGAGATCAAGCTGCTAAGTGACTATGCTGGATGGGCTTTATATTCATCAGAAGGCATAGAAAAACATAAAGAATCTTCTTTTTTTAAGATACCTGAAAAACTGGATTTTGAACATCTGATTCATCATCTGCAACAAAAAAATAATCAATTACAATATGATACGTCAGCATTAAGACAACGAAATGGCTTTTCGCTTACAGATCAAGGATGTTCAAAAGAACAATCTTTTGATCAAGCACATTATTGTATTTTTTGTCATCACCAAGGCAAGGATTCGTGTTCTAAAGGCCTAAAATCTAAAACAACACAAGAATTTCAACGCAATTCACTTAACATTTCGCTGACTGGCTGCCCTTTAGAAGAAAAAATTTCAGAAATGAATCAATCCGTTTCTGAAGGTTTTATTTTGGGCGCATTAGCCATTGCCATGATTGATAATCCGCTTTTACCATTAACTGGCCACCGCATTTGTAATGAATGCATGAAGGCTTGTATTTACCAGAAACAAGAACCTGTTAATATTCCAGCCATTGAAACAAAAGTATTGCGCGATATTTTGTCTCTGCCCTGGGGCGTTGAAATATATTCTTTGCTTACGCGTTGGAATCCATTGAATTTTGAAAGACCTTTCCCCAAAGATTTGACGAATCATAAAATATTGATAGCAGGCACAGGGCCCGCTGGTATTAATCTAAGTCATCATTTGCTGAATGAAGGTTTTGCTGTTTTTGCAATTGATGGATTAAAAATTGAACCTTTATCCAATGAATTGGTTGGTGCCGGTTTTAAACCTATTCGTGATTTTAAAGAGATCCAAGAAAATTTAGATGAACGCGTCATTGGCGGTTTTGGTGGCGTTGCTGAATATGGTATCACCATCAGATGGGATAAGAACTTTTTAAAATTAGTGCGTATTATTCTTGAAAGACGTGATCATTTTCATTTAAAAGGGGGTATCCGTTTAGGCAGTAACATTACTATTGAACAGGCCTTTTTATATGGGTTTGATCATATAGCGCTTGCTTTAGGTGCAGGTAAACCAAATCTTGTGCCCATTAAAAACAATCTTGTCAAAGGTGTTCGTATGGCTTCAGATTTTTTAATGGCTTTACAATTAACAGGCGCTTTTCAAAAAAACAATCTTGCCAATCTGGAATTACGTTTACCTGTTATTGTTATTGGCGGTGGATTAACAGCCATTGATACGGCAACAGAAGCGCTTGCTTATTATCCGCGCCAAGTCGAAAAATTTTTGCATATTTATGAAACATTAAAACAGAGAAATATTGATGTTGATCAAAACTGGTCCATTGAAGAAAAAGAAGACGCGCAAATTTGGCTTGATCATGCACGCGCCATTAAACATGAAAATGAAACAGCGATTCTTGAAGACCGTCAACCCAATATTATTAAATTACTTAGATCTTGGGGTGGCGTAAGTATTGCCTATCGTAAAACCTTACAAGAGTCCCCTTCTTATACGTTAAACCATGAAGAAGTTTCAAAAGCATTTGAAGAAGGTATTTATTTCATCGAAAATATCACGCCTGTCGAAATTGAACTTGATCAATATCAAACGACAAAAGGCCTTAAAGTAAAACATCATGATGTTGATTTAATTTTACCTGCTAAAACAATTTTAATTGCAGCTGGAACTCAACCTAATATTACGTTAAAAGATGAAACCTCTTTTTTAAAAACAGATGGTAAATATTTTGAAGCACAAAACCTTGCAGGCATAACAATAAATCCAGAAAAATCAAGTAAACCTAGCGAGATAGGCATTTTTACATACACGCATCATGATAATAGAAAAATATCCTATTTTGGTGATTTACATCCTAGTTTTGCGGGCAATGTTGTTAAAGCTATGGCAAGCGCCAAACAAGGCTATCCTTATATTTCAAAACATTTAGAGATGCTTAAACCAAAAGACATATCTTTTCAGGAACTTTTTAATGACATAAATGAAAAACTCACCGCAATTATTATTGAGGTGAATCGTTTAACACCAAATATTGTTGAAATTGTTTTAAAAGCGCCGTTGGCTTGCGAAAATTTTAAGCCAGGACAATTTTATAGACTTCAAAATTTCGAAATGAGTGCTCGGAAAAATAGTGAAGCAAATTTCTCCATGGAAGGTATTGCCTTAACAGGGTCTTGGGTTGATGTATCAAAAGGGTTGCTGGGCTTAATCGTTCTTGAAATGGGCGGATCATCGTCATTATGCACCTATCTTCAACCCAATGAAGAAGTCTTGTTGATGGGTCCAACCGGTACACCGACAGAATTACCCTCAGGTAAAAATGTATTATTAGTTGGTGGTGGCTTAGGTAATGCCGTTCTTTTTTCTATTGGTAAAGAACTGAAGCAAAAAGGATCAAAAGTTTTATATGTTGCAGGTTATAAAAAAATTGAAGATCGTTATAAAGTTCAAGAAATAGAAGATGCAGCTGATCATATTTTATGGTGCTGTGACGCGCAACCTGGATTTGAAATTGATCGCCCACAAGATTTTACTTTTGTAGGCAATATTGTGGAAGCTATGCTTTCTTACGCAAAAGGCGATTTAGGCGACCAACAGATAAAGTTAAATGACATTGATCATATCATTGTTATTGGGTCTGACCGTATGATGGCAGCCGTTCAAAAAGCCCGCCATACGATATTAAAACCCTATCTTAAAGAACACACAGCCATCGGCAGCATTAATTCACCGATGCAATGTATGATGAAAGAAATTTGTGCCCAATGTTTACAACGTCAGATTGATCCTATAACCGGTAAAGAAAAATTCGTCTTTTCATGCAACAATCAAGATCAAGCTTTAGATAATGTTGATT
>JAUYSY010000023.1 GCA_030696155.1 Alphaproteobacteria bacterium
CGAGCAATTTTTGCTCTTTTTTAAGCAAAAGATCGCTTCTTTCTTTAAGCTTCTGCAAAAGCTCTATTTTTTGAGGAGAAAACTCATCTTCCTCGTCATCGCTCGAATCACTTGCAGCTTCTTTTGCATCTGATTCAAGAGACGTTTCGCTTTTACTATCTAGAACAGAAACATTAGGATCTTTCGATTGCAATGGATCATCTTTAGGTTTTTCATCAGGATTAGATTGTTGCGCCGCATCAGATTTTTGTTCAGCATTTTGCTTAGAATCTGCATTCTTATCATTTTTATCGTTTTTCTCCTGGGGAGGTGACGTTGCCTTATCATCTTTTGCAGCTGCCATTGCAGACCCTATAGGAAGAATTTCGTGCGTGTTAATAATGCCTGTAAAAACAAGAAGAAGGCGGATAGAAATAAGCCCTATAATAACACTGAATAATATAGGTAAGACGCGCAGCGAATAAAGAATTTTTTTGAGCCAAAAACTCATCTTGCTGCCTTAAGCATATCCAAAAGAGATTCTTCTGCTTTTGAATTCGGTTTAAACGTCCCTTTTTTTGCGCCTTGTACAATGTGTATTTGAGCCTCCTCTTTTTCCTGAGAAGTTTTAAGAATACGCATGATTCGGTCTTCTTCAGGCGAGTCTTCCAAAAATTTGCTATTTTCAATAGGCTGTTGTTGTGATTGTGGTGTCGTCTCTTTGCGTGTTTGACGGATTTGAATTTCCATTTTATTAGCAAGTTCATCGCCACGCTCAAGAAGAAAAAAAAGTTCGTCCCGTAAAGCTTGAGATTTCTGAATAGATTCAAGAAGCGCATTATATGATTTGCCCGATATATCTTTCAGATACGAAATACTTTCATCTGCCTTTGAAACCGCCTGATCAAAACGAATAATCGCCATATCAACTTCGTCTTTATTGCTACGTAGTTTTTTTAAACGATAATTTAATATGCCTGCATAAAAGATTGCAACAATTAAAAAAACTAAAACCAAAAGATTTAATATGAGGTCAAGATTCCAGTT
Source organism: Alphaproteobacteria bacterium (assembly GCA_030696155.1). Taxonomy (GTDB): domain Bacteria; phylum Pseudomonadota; class Alphaproteobacteria; order JAUXUR01; family JAUXUR01; genus JAUXUR01. The sequence continues at coordinate 1,027 of JAUYSY010000023.1, forward strand.
CATCTGCTTCCTCCCGATATTTTCGATCTATTTTAATAGAAATTTTATTGTTTTTCTTACCCATTTGACCCACAAAAAGAGGCACACTTGCACATCTTAATTCAACAGGTGAACTAGGCGTACAATTTAAACTAATTTGTGTCCCTACTTTCCATTTCATTACTTCTGAAAGAGGCAACATAAATTCATCAATAACGGCAAGCATATTAATTTTTGTAAATAAAAGTTCATTTATTAAATGGTTTTCCCAAATTGAATCACGACCAAATTTTTCACCCATAAACATCTGTAGTAAAAGTTCACGTACAGGCTCTAATGTTGCGTAAGGGAGCACAATTTCGAGTCGTCCGCCACGATCTTCCATATCAATGCGAAGCTTAACAACAACAGCTGCGTTTGCAGGACGCGCAATAGCTGTAAAACGAGGATTGGTTTCAAGACGCTCAAATCGAAAAGTAACAGGGCTTAAGGGGTCAAAAGCGGCACTCATATCGTTTAATACTAAAAAAAGCATTCGCTCAACAAGATTACGTTCAATTGTTGTGTAAGGACGCCCTTCAACACGCATCATGGCCGTACCTCGACGCCCTCCTAAAAGCACATCAACGATCGAATAAATAAGCGGACTATCAACAATCACAAGTCCATAATTTTCCCATTCTTCCGCTTTAAAAACACCCAACATCGCAGGTAATGGTATAGAATTTAAATAATCACCAAATCGAAAGGATTGCAATCCATCAAGCGAAACCTCGACATTATCAGAAGTAAAGTTACGTAAACTTGTTGATAAAACGCGAATAAGTCTATCAAATACAACTTCCAACATTGGAAGACGTTCGTAAGAAACAAGGGAAGAATTGATGATAGCATAGAGGCCATTTTGTTGCTCGGCACTATCAATTTCATCAAACCCAAGAAGCGAATCAATTTCTTCCTGATTTAAGACACGTGCCGTAATTGGATCTTTAGGACTTAAACTTTCAACAGATGTGTTTTCGGGCGTTTCAAAATCTTCCCATTCACCAGCTAATGCATCATCTTTTGAACTTTGCGTTGGTTCGAGAGCAGTCTCAGTTGAATCTATTGATTCTTGATTTTCAGGTTTTTCTTCGATTGACATTCTTTTATTGTGTTAACATTTGTGGAAACAAAACATCAAAAACTTTAACATCCTTTGCAATAAGCTGGATCCTTTTTAACAATTCTTGACGTAATTTTTCAATACCAATCGAACTTTTTAAATCAGCAACTTTAAGTTCTCTTACATAAACTTGAATTGTATCTTGAATGCGTGGCATTACTTTCTGTAGTTTTTCTATACTTTTTTGATCATCCAGCTCAAGGGAGGCTTGAATCTTCAAATAGCTTACTTTGCCAACTTCTGAATTCAAATTAATCATCATTTCAGGCAAAGGATGAAAAATACTCGTCCTTAACTTATCATGTTCACCGGAACCCTCAGCCCCCTCAGCTTTAGCCTCATTATGCCCGCCCTCAGCTTTATTTTGACCTTTTTCGCCATCTGCTGCTTGCTCTTGAGGTTTTTTAGCACCAAAGCTTAAAAAACCCATAACATAAGCAACGCCACCACCAATACCAAGCGTTAAAATGGGCAAAACAATCATAAGAATGAGAGGTAATTTACTTTTTTTGGGTGTTTCAGTCGCTACTGTTTCAGTCGCTTCAGTGCTTATTTCGGTTTTTTTGGCTGCTGCTGCATCTGACACGTTACATCCCTCACTTTATTTCTTATGTTTATACTAAACATATTACCCCAAAAATCAATAATGACTAGGAAAATTTTGCATGGTTTATCATATACCCAAATAATCTGAAACTACCGTTTTTAGTCTATGACCTTTGGTCGCTTTTTGAACCAAAAATTTCTAAGGTAAACTTATTACCTGTCGTCATTTTTAACATCAAAAATCGCCTCAAATTTCATACCTAAAAATCGACATTTCCAAATCATTTGGGTATAGAAAACAAACGTAAAGCAAAAAGTGCTCAAAAAACATTTTATTAAATTTATATTTTTTACACATTTAGGTATTGCAACATGTCATAATTTATGACATAATCTTTCTTGCAACACATTCATTGGCTTGCCCGCCAGTGTTGTCTTTCTTGGGCGTTTCCTCCCTAAACTTGGGCTATGCATTGCATAGCCTCTTTTTTTCCACCCAAATATAGCTCAGTAATGACCTTTAATAAATAAATGAATTTTATGAGCAACACATATTCAACACAGCAAAATAACTTAAAAATACATCATGTTGAAAATAATTCTAAAATTAATTGATTTATCACTAGAAGCGTCAAAGACATACAGTAATCTATACTTTTTTACCGCACCATTCAAAATTAGATTATTGCGGATGCCCGCCTGTTAAAAACAGTCGGACATTCTCACCATAATAGAATTTACATATTTTTCAATGTATTAGACGAATGAAGCTCTATTAACCTAAATGTAAAATATTATATAATTGTCTTAAGGTTTTTTCTTAAAAAAAGCAGGCGGCTCTTCCTCAAAACCTTTTTGCTCAGCATCTTTAATCGGCTCAAAAACACGCGGAAAAGCATTTCTGGAATAAGGGTCGTTCAACTGGTTGTCTTTATGAGAAATATCCCTTGGGAAGCTCTCTGTGGGCTGAATATCCCTAGAATGAATATCTTGAGAATGTGTGTCTCTAGATATCTCTCTGGGCATTTCTCTGGAGTATGGTTTATCAGGATATTGACGATTTGGCGCCATGTTATTTTCATAAGAAGGCATTTGATGAAATGGATTCTGAAGATGTGGTGCTTGATGGTGTTGATTTTGATAAAATTGAGCTTCATGCGCATTTGGATCAAAACCAACATCAGCGTTCAGACTTGAAAATTCTTCTAATTTTACTTCTTGAATTTCGAATTGATAATTTTGCTGAAGAATCTGTAGGGCTGCAAATTCGCGCATCGTTGCAATTAAATGAGATTCACAAGTCTTTGCATCTTCTTCAGATGTACCAAAAATCATCATTAACCGTGTTAAATAATCACTTGGCTTTGGCGGCATATCAAAATGTAATACATTTTCAATTTTTCCTTTTAAAAAGGAAACGTCTACACCATCACTTACAATTAATACTTTTTTGATATCATTTTGCTCATTTGTGTGGTCATGTCCATAATTATCAATAACATCAATTTGATAACCTAACTTACCTAAGAAACGATCAAGGAGAACTTTATCACGTTTACGGCCACAAAAAACAATATTATTTTTGTTTTTATGTTGCTCTAAAATTGCATCTGCAACCCTTAATTTATATCTTAAATGCGTAATGTTGTAAGAATGGATTACGTGCTTTATAGTTTTAACAGAAGATTGATCAGTCATTGTACCCAATTTTTCTTGGTATTGTTCATTTGATTGAGGGATTATATTATCTTGTGACCCTTTAAATAAGGATGGTATTACTTTTAAAAACGTTGATTTAAGCATAAAAACCAGATTAGCCCCGCAAACAAATTCTACATTTAATTAAGAATTACTATTTATAGATAAGGTATATTTTTTTTTACTATCTGGAAATTATAAGCAGCAATTTCGCTCTATTTTAAAGATTCATGCTGTTTAAAAGTCACTTATAGGTTGTATCTTCAGACCAAAATAAAAATTTTATTATTACAATATAGCATATAACGAACTTTTATGTCTAGTACATTCTTAAATTGTTTAAAAAAAATATTATTATTGAGCAAAAAAATTAATGTTTGGAATTAAGGCGCTGGGGGCTGTTAATATGTTAAAAATATTCAAAAAAACTCTTTATATCCGTTAACTTGATCAAACTCAAAATTCATTTCTTGACATTCGACCAATTATCGATCATATTTTTAAGCCTAATCGTTAGATAGATTAAAGGTTTTATGCTATGGCAAAGTCAAATAACGTGACTGTGAAGCTTTTAAGCACTGCAGGTACTGGTTTTTTTTACGTTACAGGAAAAAATGCTCGTAAACCTGGAAAGCTTGAACTTCGCAAATACGATCCTAAGAAAAGACAACATGTTCTTTTTAAAGAAGCTAAAATTAAATAATTGAAGGGCCTGTTTTTAGGGCCCTTTTTTTATAAAATGTTGCACATCCCAGCTTGTTGCGTTTCTATTTTTTGATCTTTTTTTATTTCAAAATCAATAACGCAAAAATCATCTATTTTTCTGTCTGATTCAAAAGCCTTTACAAGTTCTCCATTACTAATTTTATAGATTATTTTTTTTGAGTCGCTCAATCCATAAAGATCATTTCCAAGCTTTTTCAAGGAACAAAGTCTTTCATTTAAATGATATGTAACTGTTTCAAATATTTTGAAAGCCGTTCCAATGAGCCGTTCACCCAGGTTTGTTAGTATTAACAAACAATCATCAAATGCACACAAAGACGACATTATAGAATTTTCAGGATTATAATCCGTTAGGTTCTGAACGGATGTAGCAAAATGTGTCTTGGCATCAAAAGTTTCGACAAAATCAATGCAGTCTTTTTGATTCGTGCTTACAAAAAGCTTGCTGTCGTTTGATGTAATTGCAAGTGGATTGTATTTCGTATTGATTGTGCCTAAGAATTCTATTGAAGGTAACGAATACACAAAAATTGAATGATAATTTGTAGATGCTATAAAAATTTTATCTTGTGTGATTGTAAGGTCATTTGTGCCCACCATTATGGGATGCTCTATAGAAGGATTTGACAAATCACTTAAATCAAATTCAATAAGCTTTTGATCAAAAGACAAATTCATAAAAATTTTATTATTATATTGATGCATATTAACTGTCTGCGAAACAGTAGTGCTATATTCTCCAATTTTTAAATTATCTTTAGTATCAAAAAGTGAAAAATTATAATTATATGCATCTCTATCATATTCAGAATGAAGAATAATAAAATTTTCAGCATATAAATTACCAATAAGTAATCCGATACAGAACAAAAATATTAATATTTTTTTACTAAAAATTTGTGCGCAACTTAATTTTTTGAATAATATATTTAGTTCGGAAGCAGCACAAAACATCACATTCCCCATAATAGCATCTTATAATTAAAGATTATACTGATTGAGGTTTTATAGAAAGAGGAATAAATGAGATGGCGTCCCCAACGGGAGTCGAACCCGTGTTATCGCCTTGAAAGGGCGGCGTCCTAGGCCACTAGACGATGGGGACATCGATTGGCTTCTGAGGTGATTTTTACCTGTAATGGTATCAAAAAGCAAGCTCTTTTTTTTAAAATAATGCAATTACCTAGATTATATACCCAAATAATCTGAAACTACCGTTTTTAGTCTATGACCTTTGGTCGCTTTTTAAACCAAAAACCCCTAATACCTGTCGTTATTTTAGGCACTAAAAATCACCTTAAATCTCATATCTAAAAATCGATATTTTCAAATCATTTGGGTATGCAAAACGCGTCATTGATTTGGCCTGAAAAAGAAATTAAAGAGGGTTAGGAATGATTGTTAGAGAAATTTTTGCGCGCACTCTCTTACAATTATACAGGACCACCATCTTTTTATGCCTTAACATAATCGTAACACAAACATTTGCTCTTCAGTGTTTCGTTTGCACTCAAATAATCTGCAATTGCCTATAATGACTTTCAAGATAAACACACAATATCATTATGTTGACTCATTTTTGTAAACAAAACGCACTAAACTTGTTTTTTAGCCCCTAAATAATGTATCCTATACTCGATCGGTTTCAAAATGTGGGTAGGAAGATGAGCGGTGAAACACGCGGAGTGTATCTCTTTATACATGAGCATGTTGAATCCCGAAATCTAACGCCCTCCACAGTTTGAAAAAGAAGAGTATATAAAACGAAAAAGACTTTTCTTTTAAGATCGTTTTGGTTAAAACAAGTGCTGAGCAGAAAATAAGGTTATTTTAATGAAACACAATATTGCCACACTCATTCTTGCCGCCGGTTGGGGAACGCGTATGCAGTCTAATCTCCCCAAGGTTTTACATAAAGTTGCGCATCAACCTCTTTTATCATGGGTTTTAAATGCTGCTGAAACTTTAGCACCTGTTCGTCAGATTGTTGTTGTGCGCCCAGGTATGGATCAGGTTAAAGAAATCATTGGCAACGCACACATTGTATTGCAAGAAAAAGGTGAAGGCACAGGCGCTGCTGTCATGGCTGCACGACCAACACTCGAAGATTTTAAAGGTGATGTGCTTGTACTTTTTGGTGATACGCCCTTTATTACGCCTGAAACATTGCAATGTTTAGTTGAAACGAGAAGATCTGCATCTAATCCAGCTGTCGTGATTGTTGGATTTAAGCCTGAAGATCCAGCTGAATATGGTCGTATCGTGATGAATGCACAAGATCAAATTGAGCGTATTGTTGAATATAAAGATGCAAATGATACAGAACGTGAAATAGGTTTGTGTAATTCAGGCGTCATGGCAATTGATGGATCTTGTCTTTTTGAACTTGTTGACAAACTTACATCTAATAATGCAAAAAGTGAATATTATCTAACGGATATTATTGAACATGCACGCAAAATGGGGCGTCATTGTACAGTCGTTGAAGCCTCCGAAGAAGAGCTTATGGGTATTAATTCCCGCGCAGATTTAGCACGCGCTGAACTTGAAGCGCAAACACAATTACGCGGAGCCGCACTTGCCATGGGTGTGACATTGATTGACCCAGATTCCGTTTATTTAAGCTATGATACCAATCTTGGCAAAGACATTACAATTGGACCAAATGTTGTTATTATGCCAGGTGTTGAAATTAGAGATAACGTCATTATTCATGCCTTCTGTCACTTAGAAGGTGCTAAAATAGAAGAGGGAGCAATTGTTGGTCCTTTTGCGCGGTTACGACCTGGCACTGAAATTGGACGTGATGTGCGTATTGGCAATTTTGTTGAAGTAAAGAACAGCCAATTTGAAGCGCATTCAAAAGCGAATCATCTCTCTTATATAGGTGACGCACATATTGGTAAAAAATCCAATATTGGTGCTGGTACAATCACATGTAATTACGACGGTATCAATAAATCGAAAACAATATTGGGCGAAAACGTTTTTATTGGCTCAAATAGTGCGCTTGTAGCGCCTGTCCAAATTGGCAATGGTGCTATCGTTGCCGCAGGAAGTGTTGTGACGAATAATGTTGCCGAAAATGCATTATGTATTGCACGGAGTCGCCAAATTGAAAAGCCCAATGGCGCTCAAATATATCGTGAGCAACATAAAAAAGAACGCAGCAATGTAACATTGATGACGGTTGTTGATAATGATCGCCCCCAAAGTAACAATTAATTCATAGAGTTGACAACGAATTTGTTCATAAAATGGACAATTTACTAAAAAATAGAGGTTTATATGTGCGGTATTATAGCAATTCTTGGAACAAAAAACGCCGTTCCACATCTAGTTGAAGGCTTAAAACGTCTTGAATATAGAGGATATGATTCAAGTGGTGTTGCAACACTCGTTGAAGGTCATCTTGAGCGTAGACGTGCTGAAGGAAAATTACTTAATCTTGAAAAGCTCCTTGGCACTGACCCATTACAAGGTATTATTGGGATTGGTCATACAAGATGGGCAACCCATGGCAAACCAAGTGATCGCAATGCACATCCCATGATGACAGACAAAGTAGCTGTTGTTCACAATGGTATTATTGAAAATTTTCAAGAACTTAAAAAAGAGTTGCAAGCAAAAGGTCATCAATTTACGTCAGACACTGATACTGAAGTTGTTGCTTGTCTTTTAACTGAATATTTAAACCTTGGATTTGCCCCTAAAGAAGCACTTCAAAAAGCAGTTGGTCGCATGGAAGGCGCCTATGCAATCGCGGCTATCATTGCAGGCCACGAAGATATGATTTTATGTGCGCGTAAAGGAAGCCCGCTTGTTGTAGGTCATGGCGATGGCGAAATGTTTATTGGATCTGATGCAATCGCACTCGCCCCCTTAACACGAAAATTAACCTATTTGGAAGAAGGCGATTGGGGAATCATTAATCGCAAAGGTGCTGAAATTTTTGACGAAGAAGGCAGATCTGTTCATCGCCCTATCACAATTGTCGACATCAGTAGTGCCGTTGCCGAAAAAGGAAATTACGATCATTTCATGCTCAAAGAAATTTTCGAACAAGCTGAAGTATTACCACGCACACTTCATAATCTTGTTGACCCGATTTCAAAAACGATTAGATTGCCAAATCTCGCTTTTCAATGGAAAGATGTAACACGATTGACCTTTGTTGCGTGTGGCACATCCTATCATTCGGCAATGGTTGCTAAATATTGGTTTGAGCAAATTGCTAAAATACCTGTTGATGTCGATATTGCGTCAGAATTTCGCTATAGATCACCTGTATTAAGTAAAAATGGTGTCTCTTTATTTATATCACAATCAGGTGAAACGATTGACACGCTTGCAGCGCTTCGTTATGCAAAATCCAATGGGCAACATATTTTAAGCATCGTTAACCGTCCTGAAAGCACGATGGCACGCGAATCAGATGCTATTTTGCAAACTCTTGTTGGTCCTGAAATAGGGGTTGCATCAACAAAAGCCTTTACGGGCCAATTGGTCGTTCTTGCTTGCTTAGCACTTGCTGTTGCAAAAGCACGCGGCACAATCTCGTCTGCTGAAGAGACTGACTTTATTACGTCCCTTGCCTCTTTACCCAACCATATTCGTCTTATCCTAAAAGATGCAGATCGATACCATGAAATTGCAGCATCACTTGTTGATGCTAAAGATGTTTTGTATTTGGGACGAGGCACTGCATATCCTGTTGCTTTAGAAGGTGCTTTAAAACTTAAAGAAATATCTTATATCCACGCTGAAGGTTATGCATCAGGAGAGATGAAACATGGCCCCATCGCACTTATTGACAAAGGTACGCCTGTTATTATGGTGGCCCCTAGTGATGCATTGATTGAAAAATCTTTGTCCAACCTTGAAGAGGTTGTCGCCCGTGGCGCTCATGTTATTTTACTGTCAGATGATGAGGGTATTTCAAAATTACGAAATAATGATGTATTAAAAATTAGATTACCTAAGGTCAATGAATTCTTAACGCCAATCCTTTACACGATACCTGTACAACTTTTGGCTTATTATGTAGCAGTTTTAAAAGGGACGGATGTTGATCAGCCACGTAATTTGGCTAAATCTGTTACAGTCGAGTAATTAGTATTAATTAACTTCACAGCACTATAGTAAATCTAATAAAAATCGACCTACTCCCCATGGGCTTTACCGCGGGAAGTAGGGATTTTTAGTATTTTCAAGTCATTTCATTGTTAAATTTAAAAATCACTTTACAATAAAATTTTTTTTTGATAGAACAAAGAACTAAAGCAATCACAAAAGGTTTATTTAAATGAAACATAAAATAATTTATTATATTTTAGGAATAATTTTTTTTAATTATTCTTTTGATGTAAGTTCTATTCTTCCTAAAAAGGAACAATTTTCTGAAATTACTAAAATAAAAATATGTAATGGAAGGGATCAACTTAAAAAATACAAAGAAATATACAAAGCGCATTTACAAAAATTCAAAGAAGATGAAAGTAGCCATTTTACAAAAGATGTTGAAAATTTAGATCTTCCATTGTCGTGGGCTTATGCAAATGCTTATGCACGTCTTCAAGAACTTGAAAAAAATGATGCGTCTATCGCAAAAATTATAGGATGCTCACCAACAGAAGCTTTAGAAAGACTTTTTTATGAGCATGTTGAAGATCCCTCTATCCCGCTTTCAATAACAACGTTTAAAAATTATGTGCTTGATATTGTTGATTTAATGGATTTATATTTTCATAATAATGATCCAGAATTATGGAAAGAAACAATTGACGAAGTGTTTTCAAATAAAAACAATAGCAATGCGTATGACTTATTTAGTCCGGTTTTTTTAAGAAAACAAGGATTGGGTTTCGAAAGCATTAATTTTGCTTTTTTTGATAATACAGGCCCTTACTTAAGCGTAACAGAAGTAGGACCTAATAGAAATGCTCATGATCAAAAATACAGTAATACAAATCGAAAATTCATTATACGTCATGATTTAATACATGATGGTGATACAATTCGATATTTAACACGCAGCAAGATCTTTTCTCTATTCCAACAATTTTATGAATGCATGCTTAATGCAGAAATTAGTAAAGAAAATCTTGATGTTCTTCAATTAGGGTTTTATCTTTTGACGCATGAACATCTTAGTGTATGGGAGCATTATACACATACAAAAGAATCAAATTTAATCAACATGCTTAAATACGGCATTGATGCAACAATCGACTTGCTTTACACCAACTTTCTTTATACTGACGCAGATACGTATGTCGTTTTATATAAAGACTCACTCGAAGGTATTGTTAATCTAGTTAAAAAACACAACGAAGAAAAGAATAGTGTTTTCTCTGATAAGTGCAATAATCTTAAACCTACCAATAGGTCCATGCAAAATTTTAGAGATTTAAATCTCTTTTTAAACGCGTTTAAAACGAAATTTAAAAAGGCTATGAAACAAGTATGTTGTAATATTGAGCAGCTTTAATCTCTTTTAAATAGAATTTATAACGTAACACCAAAAGATAAATCTTGAGGTGTTACGAACATCAATTTTTCTGCTGCCAATTTAAAAACTTTGTAAACGCAAAAAGCGCTATTTTACTTAATTTCCCATGAGGATTTAAGCCGATGGGTTTAAAGGACATAGCAATAATACGTTCTATATGGTGCGGCTTATAAATCTGATACGACAACCGCGCATATTCAGCATTAGAAGCTTTACGGTTATAAGGCGTTTGGATGTTGTTAGCAGCATAAAATGCGTAAGAAAGCTCGTCATCTTGGCTTTCTAAAATACGTTTGATAACAATCGACAATCGTTGAAAAAAGTTCAATTTATCTTGTTTGTTATGTACTTTGAAATGATCATAAAATAACTTGTAATGCCTAAATTCATCAGCTGCAATTTTTTGTGCAATTTGTTTTAAAACGGGTTCTTTTGTGGCTTCAGTCAAGGCCGTATACATAGAACTTGTTGCTGTTTCAACAATACAGCGTGCAATTAACTCACCTGAGCGAGAGCCTCTAACAGAAGTCGTTTTATCCAATGGAATTTGATAGCCGTCAGAAAATTTTCGAAATGATGCATCAAACGAAAAGCTTGGATCAGCAAGTTCTGCCCATTTACCAAGGACCACACCATGCTGCACTTCTTCTTCTGCCCATTCTGTTGCCAATTCTTTAAAATCAGGTTCATCATTGAAAATATTATGCAAATAAGCAGCATAATGGCGTCCATTATACTCAACAAGGGAGGCTGTTTTAATAACAGGAATAATTTGAGGATCCACTAAAGAGGGGTCAAATTTATCCCAATCTATGTCCTCGATCGTCCAATGCTTCATTTCAATAAAAGCCCATTTTATGGTCAAATGCGTCGTCAGATTTGCTCAATCATTTTTCAAATTAAGTGAGCACGATTTACACACTTTGAATATTAAAGCATTTTTTTTGTTTTTTGGAGCTATTTTTATGATTAACCCTTTTCATTTTTTTTATATGTCTTAGAATGTACACATATAATTCATGAATCTAAAAGAAGTGTTTGTTTTGGCCAAATTAAAATCGCAATATATATGTCAAGCTTGTGGCGTTTCCTTTCCTCGGTGGACAGGTAAATGCGATGCATGCGGTACTTGGGATCAAATTGTAGAGGAAAAACCATCTTCCTCTGCCGGATTTTTTATGAAAAAATCAGGGTCACGCCTTGATACAGTTGATTTATTGACACCTATTGTTATTCCTAAACGATTGATGTCAAATACACAAGAATTTGATCGTGTGACAGGTGGTGGCCTTGTTCCAGGCGGAGTTGTTCTTATTGGAGGTGATCCTGGTATTGGTAAATCAACTTTAATGCTTCAAATGGCATCACGATTATCGCATCAAACACCAACGCTTTATGTCTCTGGCGAAGAAGCTATCGACCAAATTCAAAGTCGTGCACATCGTTTAGGCGTTGCGCAATCACCTTTGGCGCTTGCATCTAGCACAAATTTAAAAGATATTATTGCGACTATTGAAGGACCGCAAGGGGCTAAACTTGTGGTTATTGATTCGATTCAAACAATGTTTTTAGATGATTTGGAAGCTTCCCCTGGGACAGTGTCACAAGTACGTGCGTGCTCGCATGAATTGGTCACTATCGCCAAAAAAAGAAATGTTGCTATTTTAATTGTAGGTCATGTGACTAAAGAAGGACTTATTGCAGGCCCTCGCGTTCTTGAGCATATGGTTGATACGGTTCTTTATTTTGAGGGCGAACGTGGTCATCATTACAGATTATTGCGGACTGTTAAAAATCGATTTGGCGCGACAAATGAAATCGGCATTTTTCAAATGACCGAAACGGGGCTCGAGGAAGTCAAAAATCCGTCTGCTTTATTTCTATCAGAACGCCGCGAAGGTGTAAGCGGATCAAGCATTTATGCAGGCCTTGAAGGCACACGTCCTGTTTTGGTCGAAATTCAAGTTTTGCTCTCAAAAACAGCTTATGGCATGCCAAGGCGGACGACCGTTGGGTGGGATTTATCGCGTCTTGCGATGATATTAGCCGTTCTTGAAGCACGATGTGGGCTTAATTTTGCGAATTACGATGTCTATCTTAATATTGCGGGTGGCCTTAAAATAACAGACCCATCATCAGATTTATCGATTGTGGCAGCGCTTGTATCCGCTTATTTTGATATTCCTTTGGACCCCAAAGCTATATTTTTAGGCGAAATTGGATTGTCTGGCGAAGTACGCATGGTGCCGCATATGGATGTTCGGTTAAAAGAGGCTGATAAATTAGGCTTTACTTGTGCTTTTATTCCAGATATGCGATCTTTAACAAAGCAGATACATTTAGAAAGCATGACCTTGAATCCAGTTGATATGGTTAAGAAATTAGTAACAGACATGGCGAATCAACGCAAAAATCAAACAACAGAAGAAATATTAGGGGAGTAATACCAAATGTGGGAGCAATATTTACCAACAACGCCAACAGATATAGTGCTTGTTGTCATACTGGTATTATCGGCCCTTTTTGCCCTTTTCAGAGGCTTTGTCCGTGAATTTTTAGCCATTCTTGCTTGGATTGGTGCCTTTTTCGTCACTATATATTCATTTGGCTTTACCTATAAATTCTTTCACGGCTTTATTGATAATGAAATGGTCGCCCATGGTCTATCGGCAGCCCTTTTGTTCCTTATCAGTTTGATAATATTTTCCCTTATTGCACACACAATTGCATCATGGATTCATAAAACACCCTTAAGCTCATTAGATCGCTTTTTAGGTCTAATTTTCGGCGTATTGCGTGGTATGTTGTTGATTTGCCTTTTATACATTGTTGTTGTTTGGTTCTATAAAGACAAGGAATTACCTGTTTGGGTAACACAAGCCAAAACATTGCCACTCATTCAAAAAGGGGCAAATTATTTGGCTGATTTAGTTCCTGAAGAGCAACGCATAAAACTGATTAAAATGTTCCAAGAGTTCATTTCAGATAAGTCTGAAAAAGAAGAAGAGAATTTTATGAAGGATTCAGCCACTGCGCCAAGTAGTGCTGTTGGAAAAGGTCCTATTATTAAACATCGTTCTGAACAAAATCCACAGCATAATAATGTGATACATCCTTATACAAAACCAGAAAACGTGACACCTTCTCATCATCCTGCAACACCTACAAATAATGCGGCAAACAGGCCGCTAGACGATCCTATTCATGTTGAAACAAAACCAGCACCAGCATCACCTTCAACTGCTGGCGCTGAAGAAACGCCAACACCAGGATATGATCAACAAACACGTGATCAAATGGACCAGTTGGTGAAAAAGAAACAATAATGGTTGAGTCGCAAAAATATGCTTTAATTACCGGCGGATCTCGCGGATTTGGCGCTTCTTTTGCCTGTCTTTTAGCGCAAAAAGGGTATCACTTGATACTGCTTTCAAAGCAAAAAAAAGGACTAACTGAAACAGATGATCAAGTTCGAAAATTAGGCGGTAATGCAACATTAATTCCTTTCGATTTACGTAATGTTGATCTAATTGATGCATTAGCATTTTCAATCGCGGAAAGATTTCCTCATATTGATTTGCTGATGCTTAATGCCGCTTATTTAGGTCAGCTTCGTCCTTTAACGCATATCACAAACGAATTTTGGGACGATTGTATATCAACAAATTTAACGTCCCATTTTAGATTATTGCGTGGGCTTGAGCCATTGCTAAAAAAAGCGCCTCAATCTGATCTTATTTTCGTAAATGATGCATTAGCTGAAAACCCGCAACCTTTTTGGGGACCTTATGCGATTTCTAAAGCTGGGTTTTTAGCGATGGCGCATATTTATAAAGCAGAAACGACTTCTGTTACCAATATCAACACGCATATTTTTACGCCCAATCCAATGCCGACACATCTACGTGATAAAGCAATGCCTGGTGAAGATAAAAATGCTTTAGCGTCTTGTGATGAAGAAGCACTCAGATTGTGGACAGAGATGCAAAACACCACAATGAAAGAATTAAAAAAAACAGCCTAAAATTTTTTTTGCGTGTAACAAAATGATTCGACTAAGATTAATTTTTTTTGTAACTCCTTACACTCCGTGGGCACATCATTACCCCTAAATACGCTCCCCTCCTACGTCCCGCGGCAAGTCCCTTGGGATCCATTTTGCAGAGGGTTGATGAATGGATCCAGATTTTTTATTGATTTATGGACCCCGTGGGACTTGCCGCGGGGCGTAGGAGGGCGGCTGGGTAGTTACAAATAATCAAAGCCTGGAATAAAAAATACCTAAAAAATGATGCACTTCATTTCTGAGTTATTTAGGTATAACATAAAAAATAATTAAAATTGTCTGAAAGGAAATATAATGCGTTCAAAAGTTCTTCTTGCAACTTTTCTAACTTTTTTTCTAGGTGCTTGTGCTCAAAATGGTATGCGTAAAGCTAATCTACCGCCATTAAACCCAGAAGCAATCATCGCATTTTACGAGCAACATCAAGCCCTTAAAGATGCAAATGACGCAAAAATTGTTTTAGCTTTTGGAAAATCTGGATTTAACTGGACATCCTGGCAAAGTTTGACTCAACGATTTGATCTTTCTGCAGCTTTAAGCATGCCTTTGAATTTCAAAAGCTTATTTCGTGGCGAACAGATTAGTACGCTTATAGCACAGGGAAATATTAACAATCCCGGCTTGTTAAATTTAATAAGTATTGAAAAAGGCCCAAAAGAAATCCCCATGAGCTCTTCCTCAAAACTTTCTTTTGGGAATTTAGCACATCCACCTGTACTACTTCTTAATAATGTTGCTTTTAGCAATCAACCATCTTGGAAAAACTTTATTGCATCAAAGAAACTTATTGAAAATACAATGCCAAGTTTTCAATCTTTTGTAGAAAATGGTTTGCTTGAAAAAAACAATGTGCGGAAAGACGATATGGATGTTTTAGATGCCGTTCAATTTAATGATAATGCTAAAATTTTAACCTTAAGCATTAACACGTTAAGCAATCGAGACGATCTTTCAAGAGAAAAAAGATATAAATCATTTTATATCAATTCAAAAGATGAAATGACAGATCTGACTTTTGAGGAAGATGTACGTTTTGAAGGTGCTTCGACAGGTCTCAATATTCGCTTTTTAGATGCCTTTGAATCTAATAATGATATGATGGTATTTTTCTGGATTTGGGATGGTATTAAAACAGGCTATCGTTTATATCGACCAGCCACAAATACAAAAGTTGATTTCTGGCATTGAGATAGAAACTTCGTCAAAAATACTTTTGTATTAGAATGAAGCACAATTATAAGGATTGTTGACATTCGTCATTGCGAACCTCTGTAGGAGGTGTGGCAATCTAGTTTTAATCGTATAATCACTTGATTGTTAGATGTTTTTTCAGGATTGCCACAGGACCCTTTTTAAATTTGGGTCCCTCGCAATGACGCGACTGGTAGTTAATTTTTTATTATTTAAAATCACTAATTTTTTATATTTTTTAATATGTCGGCACAATTCATTCACCTCGAATATGGCCATCAACAATATTGATTTGACGATCTGTCTGAATGGCAAGCTCTGGGTTATGCGTCACCATAATAATGGTTTTGCCTTCATTTTTGACAAGGTCTTGAAATATTTTAAAGACTTTGTCTCCGTTTTCAGTATCGAGACTACCAGTTGGTTCATCAGCCAGTATAACCATGGGCTCATTAATCAAAGCGCGTGCGATTGCCACACGTTGGCGTTGACCACCTGATAATTGATGTGGGTATTTATAAGCATCTTTGGTGAGACCCAGACTTTCTAAAACCTTATCTACCCTATCTTTCATTTGGGTTACATTGAGTTTACCCAATCGTTCCATCGGCAATCTTATATTTTCAATGCCACGTAATTCGGGTAACAAAAAATGAAATTGGAAAATAAAACCCAGGGTTTCCAAGCGAATCTGGGCGAGCTCAAGACGCGTTAGGCCTACCATTGATTCGCCTCTGAAATAAAAATCGCCAGAACTTGGCATATCCAATAAACCAAGCATATAAAGGAGAGAAGATTTACCTGAACCTGATGGACCAATGATCGAAATAAATTCGTGTGTATTTACTTTAAAAGATATGCCACGCAGTATAATGGCTTCAACTTCACCTTCAATAACGCGCGTAATGTTTTCTAAACGATACAATTCTTCGTTTTTTTTAACCATCAAGCGGCCCCCCGGATAATATCGACTGGCTTTAGATAAGCTGCTTTTCGTGCAGGCAAGTAAGCAGCAAGAACAGCAGATGTTATTGAAACAATTGCGCCAATACTATAATGCCAAAGGGTGTACAAAAGATAAAACCCTTCTATTCGAATAAAAGCACCATCTTTTACACTAATTGGCACTTGTTCTAAAGCAAGACAAAGCGAATAACCAAGGCCCCAACCTAAAATAGAACCAATAATGCCCACTAAAAACCCTTCGACTAAAAATATTTTTTTAATATCCTCTTCAAAAAAACCGATGGATTTTAAAATAGCAATATCACGTGATTTTTCAAAAACAATGGTCGAAATAATATTAAAAATACCCAAACTTGAAACAATTAAAATGGCGATAATTGTTGAATATGTCACCAAATTTTGGACTTTAAAAATACTTAAAACATTGACGTTCGATTCTTGCCACGATTCTGTACGATAACCAAACTGATTTTCAATTTGACGCGCGACTATTTCAGCATCATCAACATTTTCAATGCGTAACCGTAAATTGTTGATGACGTTTTGACGTCTCAATAAAATTTGGGCTTTTTTAAGCTGTACATAGGTTGTTCTATTATCTTGTGTTGTAAGGCCTGTACTGAAAATACCTACAATCTTCATACGCAAGATAACGCCCTCAGAAGACACAACGGTTACTGTATCATTCATTTTAAGGCCGAGTTTTTCAGAAACACCAATACCGATGATAATGCCGTTTTTCTTGACTAATAAATTATCAAGTTTTCCCTTAAAAATATCTTTATCAAGTGTACTTACTTTTTTTTCAGCCTCTGGATCAATACCTGATAAGGCAACGCCCATCGTTTTACTGCCAAAATTTAAAAATGCTTCACCTTCTAACCCTTTGGTCACAGAAGCTTCTTTTAGTTTTTTTAAACTTTGATGAATGCGCGCGTGATTTCTAATGCCGCGTTTCTCATCTTTAGGCTTAAGACCTTTTAAATCAAGTGCAGCATTCGGAAACAAGGTTTGAAGTGGCTGCAATGGAGGTGTTCGAAATTCATCTTTCACCATGATATGGGGAGTGATATCAATAATTTTTTGAACAAAATAAGCTTGAAAACCTTGCATTAAGGCTGCCATGGCGATAAAAAAACCGACACCAACGGCAACGCCTGCAATCGATACAACCGTTTGTCGTGGACGCCCCATTAAATGTGAAAATGATAGCTTTAAAAGAACATTCATTTTTGTGGCAATTCAACAAAAATAGGTCGAATTTTCTGTTCGTCTTTCAAATCATCTTGAAATTTCAAGATCACTTTATCTCCTAAAACAAGACCATCTTTTACTTCGCTTAATGCGTCCCCCTGAATGCCTAATTGAATTTTACGTTTTGAAATTTGATGATTCGCATCCACAACCCATATTTTTTGGGTTTTAAAACTGGAATTTGGAACAAGTAATACATTATCTTTTTGTTCTGTTAAAATATTAATTTCGACTGTCATCCCTAATGAAAAGGGAACTTCTTTTAAAAACCCAATATAAACACGGTAGTTTTTATTTTGACTATTGCCCAAAAGTGTTATGTCTTCAACAATGCCCTCAAAATGCTGTTTAGGATAGGCATCTGCTTTAATAAATACTTTTTGACCTTTTTGTAATTCAGGTAGACTTTCTTCATCAATTTCGCCATTAATTCGCAAAAAAGATGGTTCGCCAATCCAATAGATAGGTTTTCCTGTTTGTAAAACTTCGCCAATATCATGTTCACGTCGAATGACAACACCATCTTTAGGTGCTTTCAGTGTATATTCATCAATATTTTTACGGAAGGATTTAATATCAGCTTTAATTTTTTCATATTGGCTTTGACGATCCTCTAGTTTTTCAACTGAGGTAAACTTTTTTTCTATCAACGCCTTTTGACGTTTCACTTCTTGGGTTAAAAACTTTTCTTGAGCCAACAAAGATTCTAAAGTAGCTTTTGCTTGGTCACTATCGAGTTCGACCAACAGATCCCCTTTACGAACAATTTCACCTTCATTTTTATAAAATTTTGTAATACGTCCTTGCACAAGAGAACTAACAATGGTCATGTCACGCGATTCAATGACGCCTGTTCCGTAAACAGCTGAAATTGCTTGTCCTTTATAGATTTCAACGACTTCTATCTTTGGTTGTGTTATATGTAAATATATGTAATATCCACCCCCTAAAATGATTAATAAAAGACAAATATATATAAATTTTTTAAACATCGTTTAGATTGAATCCTATATTTAGTTTAGTCTATAATTATTAAGATTTTTTTTGAAGATAACATAAATATATTTTTCTATCACCATAATTTTGCTTGTTTTTATAATTACCTTACCTAAAAATCACCTTTTTGCATACCCATTCATGATAAACAAGAAGATCATTAGCACCTGCTTTATTTATCAACCACTATTACCTATAACAGATTGTAAAAATAGTATTAACGCTGTGTACCCTGCAATTCTTCAAAGATGATTACAATAAGGGTTTCTCATTGTAAAAAATCTTGCTAGGATGTTAATAACAATAAAATTTGGGAGGACAGTGTGAAACATTTTCGGATATTTAAGGCCTTGATATTTACAGGGATAATAACTTTTTCATATCAAGTTAAAGCTGAAGAACATCACAATATTATTTTACATACAGACAAATTCAAGGATGTTGCACAAAAATTTGTTAATTTTCACAAAGAAGCAGAAGGTGTAAACTCAATTCTTGTATCTGTTGACGAACTCGATAAAAAGCCACGTACGAGCAAATTGCGTCCGCCACATGACGGATTTGAAAAAACAAAGCCTACAGGCTTTGAAATCAAAAATTATAATTATGAATTAGCGCTTAAAATTGCTGATTATTTACGTGAATATGGCAATAAAAACAAACTTCATTCTGTTATGGTTTTAGGCAATTCAAGTCTTATTCCTCCTTCCTATTTCTTCCATAATGACTATGAAAAAGATTTGCCAGCACCTTCGAATGTTGTTGAATATACATCATGGATTGGATCAGATCATTATTATGGTGCGCCTGATTTTACGATTAAATATCGTTGGCCCGTTGGTCGCGTTGCGATTGAAACAATCGAACAAGCTGAGCATTATTTAAACAAGCTCAAAAAATTCAAAGAACAGATTAAAGAAAAACCCAATACGGATTTTGCTTTTGCAGGTGCAAACGTTGTTCACGATTATCGTGTCATGGGTGAAATGTATCGTTTGGCACTTCAAAAAAATGGTATTTTAACCGGCAATGTTAGTGATTATAATGAAACTGATGGCAATCTAACGAAGGAAAAGTTTTTAGAGGCTTTGGTCAAAGACCCTGCAGAATTCATGATGTTCTTTACCCATGGTATGGGTGAAGGGATTGTCATGAGCGATGAAGGTATGGTGACTGTAAAAGATATTTTAGATTTACCAGAAGCAGATCGTCTTAAAGTTGTTTTCTCACCATCTTGCCTTAATGCTGGCTTTGATTATGCAAATATAGTTTTACCTTTTGACCCAGCGAACAAAAATTCAGTTGCTGAAGCTTTTGTGATGTCTAATGTTGCCATTGCCTATGTTGGTTCAACACGTTTGGCGCTCGCAAATGTAAAATTTGAAACAGAAAAAAAACATGGTCGCGTTATGATTAAAGACGCGCTTTACATGCCAGGTCTTCTTCTTGAATTGCTAACAGCATATAAGGAAGGCAAAACAAGATTGGGCGACGCCTTTAAAGCGGCACATGATTCATATTCGAAAAAAACGTATGGCATCGATGGTGTTGATGTTGATAAAGATTTTGCAGCGCTCATGAAAGTTGAGACAGGTGCACGTGCCATGTATGCAGCCTATGCATTGATTGGTGACCCTGTTATTTCTTTGTCTCCATTAAAAACTGCTGAAGAAAGCAAGCATACTGGTCTTGAAATTCTCAATACGCATTTTACGGAAGAAATGCGCTCTTATATGAGCATTCCTGGATTTACACCTTCGAAAAACGTTTTATCAACTAATCTTATTGTTAAAATTGGGCATGGGAATAAAGATATCACATCACCGATTAATTATAAGATAATCGATGCCAAAAATTCTAAAATTGTAAAAGCTGGTGAGCTTAAACCAGGACATGTGCTTGATTTTAAGCCCGTTGCTGATAAGCTAACTTTCTTGCTTCAATCTTGGACAACACCAAGTGATATGACGTGGCAATATTTCTTCGTAGAAAAAGCAGATAATGCTGATCCAGAAATTGTCGCACAACGCGCTAAAGCTGAAGAAAAACCGCACCGTCCTTTAAGTGCTGGCGCTGCAGTTTTACCGCATTAATTTGACTTAAAATGGCTCTTCCTATCATAGAAGTGGTAGGAAGAACATTTTATTTATAGTCTTTTAACTTCATGATTATCTATCATCTTGCCTTTCTTGTGCATTCTGAAATAACTTAAAAAAACTACAGCAACTATATTTGTATATTTGAGTTATTCTACTATATGAATGATCAATCATAATAAATTTTCTATCCACGCATAAAGTTAATGACTGCGACCTATTAACATAGGTTAATTTTTTATTTAACAAATGTAAAATATTATAAATAAAAATACATTATTTTAATATTGTTGATGCATATCATTCAACTTTACAGCTTGTTTTTTACTGAAATACTACTTAGAATTTATGATAAGGGAGAAAAAAATGGTCGGTCTTATTCAAAAAATTCTTATTGATATGATAAAAGATATTACAAATGAAGAAACTTTAAATGAAATAAAAAAATTAGCAAATATTCCTTTAGATAGAAAATTTCAAATAAATATTGTGTATTCCGATGAAGAATGGCAAAAACTTTTTAAAGCAATGCTCAGCGTATTAAAAATTACGGATGAACAAGCAGATGAAACCTATGCTAAGTATTTTTTAAAAGATTCGCTTGAACGCTTCCCAACTTGGTTTCAAATGTCAAAAAATTCTTACGAATTTTTGCTCATTCAACCAACCATTCATAATTGCTTTGCAACAGGTGTCGCAGATCAAAAACATCGTGATGCTATTAACGATAAATTTAAAGTTGAACAATTCCCAGAAAAAATAATAACACATTATAAATCTTCAAATAATCATTGCGGCCTATATATGAAACTCGCACAAGAAGTTATTAATCACTACAAGGATAATGCTATTATTGAAGAAAAAAAATGTATGAAATCCGGTGGGGATGAATGCGAAATTCATGTCCAATGGTCTGGTTTGGCAGCTTAGACAATGAATCAACTCAATGAATATAACAATTTTCGTCAGGAAATAGAAAGGATTGCTGATCAATTATGTTTGGCAGTTAAGGGTACATTTGATTTTTCGGTCGAAGCTACAACAAGCGATCAAATTATTCAGAAGCTTTGCATGCTCATGAATTTTACAATTGATGCAGCACGACGTTCCTTGTCAGAAATGAATATTCAAAATTCAAAATTAACAGAATTAGATAAGCTTAAATCAGATTTTATGGCCAATGTTAGTCATGAACTTAGAACGCCTTTAACACTCATTTTAGGGCCTTTAGAAGGTTTAATCTCTGACAAAGATTCTATTCCGCTTGCACATCAGGACAATCTTTTTAGAATTCATAGAAATGCCTATCGACTTTATGGTCTTGTAAATGATTTGCTTGATTTTGCTAAATTAGAGGCTGGAAAATATATACTTAGCGAAGAAGTCATTGATTTAAATCGTCATATTAAAGACATTGTTGATGATGCTCAAGGGCTTGCTGGTGAACGAAAATTAAGCCTTACATTCACACCTTTTCCAGATCTGCCCCTTATGATGTTAGATCGAAAAATAATCGATAAAATAACATTTAACCTCTTAAGTAATGCTTTAAAATTTACACCTGCTGGCGGACACATTAATGTTCAGCTTTTAAGGGATTGTGATTGTGTCGACATTATTGTGACTGATACAGGTATTGGTATACCTACGGAACAAATTTCCAAACTTTTTGAACGATTCTATCAAGTTAATTCGTCCAGTACGCGTACACATGAAGGGACAGGCATTGGTCTTGCTATGATAAATCAATTTACAAAATTGATGGATGGCAAAATTGTAGTTGCTAGTGAAGAAGGTAAGGGATCGAAATTTAAAATATGCATTCCCTTTAAAGCTGTTCCCGAAAACAAAAAAAATCAACCAGAAGAAAAATATAAAGAAAAAATAAGCTCTTTCAAAGTTTCCTTGTCAAAAATGGAAATGAAAAGTGAATCAAAATACACTGATATTGAAAAATTAAATATAAAAGGAGATCTACCTTTAATTCTTTTAGCTGATGATAATCCAGACGTTAGATCTTATATCGTTTCATTGATCCAGGATTCTTACGAAATCATTGAAGTTGAAAACGGAAAACTTGCACTTGAAGCTATTTATAAATTCAGCCCTCAAGTCATTTTATCCGATGTTATGATGCCAGAAATGAATGGATTCGAATTAACCGCTAAAATAAAATCAGATCCTAAAGTTAAAAATATTCCCATTATTCTTATTACAGCAAAAGCAGGTAAAGAAGCTGTTGTTGATAGTTTTCAAGTTGGAGCGGATGATTATTTATCTAAACCTTTTTCAGCAGAAGAATTAAAAGCGCGTATTGGCGCAGCATTAAGAAATAGGCAAGATTATTTAAAAATTGAAGAATTAAACATTCAATTAAATAAAACAATAAATGAGCTTTCAAATTCTAAATCATATTTAGAGTCATCAAATAAAGAATTAGAAGAGGAAATAGAATTACGCAAAATACTTGAAGAAAAAAACTCAAAATTAAACAGTGAATTAGTAATTGCGGCGCGTCATGCTGGTATGGCAGATATTGCAGCAAGCGTATTACATAATATTGGTAATGCACTCAATAGCGTAACTACTTCTACAACTTTTATTGGTCAAAGAATTTTAACTTCAAAAACATCAAATTTAATTGAAATTTCTAAATTACTTGATCAACATGAATCAGACATGGCGGCTTTTATAACAAATGATCCTCAAGGGCAACGTATACCCAAATATATAACAAAATTAGCTGAAATATCGAAAATTGATAAAGAATATCTAACAGCTGAAATAAATAATGTTCAAAAGGGTATTACACATATCAAGGAAATTATTAACAAACAAAACTCACTCAGCAAAGTTTTAGGTGTGAATAATGCAATAATAGTACCAAATTTAATTGAAGACGCCTTAATTCTTAATAAAACGATCTACTCAAATATCAATATTAGCATTAAACGAGATTTTAACCCTATCAAAGAGGTTGTTAATGATCGCGTTAAATTACTTCAAATTCTTGTAAATTTAATTAAAAATGGCATTGAATCTATTCTAGAAAAAAACCCAGAACATAAAGAAATAATATTATCGATCCGAGAAAAAAACAATACGCATTTCGACATTCAGTTGAGTGACAATGGCGTTGGTATTGAAAAAGAAAATCTTGAAAAAATATTTTCTTTTAGATTTACAACAAAAAAAGAAGGTCATGGATTTGGACTTCATTCAAGTGCTATTTCAATCCAAGACATGGGCGGCAATCTTTCTGTAACGAGTGACGGGTTAGGAAAAGGCGCAACATTTTCAATAACATTACCATATCAACCCTCAAAAAAAGAAGATCGCAAAAATGAGTAATGATAATTTAAAACGCATTTTAATTATTGATGACAATCCTAGCATTCATACGGATTTTCGTAAAATATTAGAATCAGTTGGTCATAATGATGCCTTTGATGAAGATGAAGCTTTGTTGTTTAACAAAACAGCCGAATCTGATATTGGCGTTAAATTAAATTATCATATTGATTCAGCCTATCAAGGAAAAGAAGCCCTTGAGCTTGTTCAAAAGTCTGTTAAAACAAACGAGCCTTATAGTCTTGCTTTTGTTGATATTCTCATGCCTCCTGGCTGGAACGGTATTGAAACAATTAAAGAAATGTGGAAAGTTGACCGTAATATTCAAATCGTTATTTGTTCAGCGCATTCTGATTATTCCTGGGAAGATATTCAAAATGAATTAGGGACATCAGAAGATTTTTTAATATTAAAAAAACCTTTTGAAGTGATAGAAATTTGTCAGTTGGCAACTGCTCTTACTCAAAAATGGGATCTTAAAAAACAAGTTCAATATCAAATTGATAATTTACAACACCTTGTTAAAGAACGTACACGAGATTTAGAATTATCATTATCACTTGTGCATGCAACAATTGAATCAACAAGCGAAGGCATTCTTGTTGTAAGTCATGATCAAAAAATTGTGTTGTATAATCAAAAATATTTAGATTTATGGTCAATTCCAAAATGGATGATTGAATCAAGTGATTCGGCTTTAATTTTTAAAAAAATGGCTGAACAGATGATCGATTCAACAATTTTTTTACAAACAATGTCAGAATTAAGTAAACATAATGACATTGTGAATTTCAAAGAATTAATGCTTAAGTCTAATAAATCATTAGAATTTTATAGACATCCCCAATATTTAAATAATGAAATTGTTGGCACCGTTTGTAGTTTTAGAGACGTAACAGGTCATAAAGTTCTAGAGGAGCAACTTTTATATCAAGCAACACATGACAGCCTAACAGATCTAACCAATCGCGTATTGCTTTATGATCGCGTTCAACAAGCAACCGAACATGCTAAACGGTATGGTATGTTTGTAGGTTTTATTATTTTCGATCTAGATAATTTTAAACATGTTAATGATTCCTATGGTCATAATGTAGGGGATACACTTTTAATTGAAGTGTCGAAAAGATTAACAAGTAATGTGCGTAAAGTCGATACCGTCACACGTTTGGGTGGCGATGAATTCGTTGTTCTTTTTGCACCCCAACCGAATTTAGAAGATATAGAGCAAACTGTCGAAAAGCTTTTCTCTATCTTTGCAGCACCTTACAATATCATGTCGCATGAATTAACGGCGACCGTCAGTATGGGGGTAAGCGTATATCCCAGAGATGGCGAAGATTATAACACCTTGCTCAAACAAGCAGATATTGCCTTATACCGCTCAAAGGAATTGGGCCGTAATAATTTTCAGTTTTTTCAACCTGAGTTTTGTGAAAATGCTATTCAAAACGCCCAATTATCAGCTGATCTACATACTGCGTTGGAAAAAAATGAACTCTTTTTAAATTATCAACCTTTGGTCGATTTAAAAACAACTAAAATGATTGGCGCTGAAGCCTTAATACGCTGGGAACACCCAACATTGGGATTGATTGAACCCAGTGTTATTATTTCCCTTGCTGAAAAAAACGGCCTGATCATTCCCATTGGAAATTGGGTTTTGCAAACAGCTTGCGCTCAAAATAAAATTTGGCAAGAAATATATGGAAGTGAATTACGCATTGCCGTTAATATATCTGGTCATCAATTCCAACAAAAAAATTTCGTGGAAACCATTCGTAATGTTCTTCAGACGACAGGCCTTAAACCCAGCTCCTTAGAATTAGAGCTGACAGAAGGTATTGTCATAGCACATACGGCCGAGTTTATTGAAAAAATGACAGAATTAAAAAAACTTGGGGTTCAATTATCCCTTGATGATTTCGGAACAGGGTATTCAAATTTGGGTTACCTTAAATATTTCCCCTTTGATAAAGTAAAAATTGATAAGGTTTTTATAGATGAGATTACATCAGGCAGAAATGATGATTGCATTGTTGAAGCAATTATAAGCATGTCTAAAAAAATGGGATTAACTGTTTTAGCTGAAGGCGTTGAAAAAGACGAACAAGTTAAATATTTACTTAAGAATCATAGTGATCAAGTGCAAGGATATTACTTTAGTAAACCACTTAATGCGAATGATTGTACTGAATTTCTAAAAAATAGCGCTTCAAAAGAAGAAATTGAAATAAAGATTGCATCCTAATTTTTACACGAATTCATGCACACATTCAGCTATTTTCATAGAAAATGCGTGCATGATTTTCAATTCACTCTATATTTAATGTATCTCACTTAAACAAATCTTTTAATTTATCAAAAAAACCAATTGATTCTGGACTTGTTGATTTTTCCATGTCCAATTCTTTGAATTCTTCTAATAATTCGCGTTGTCTTTTGGTTAAATTGACAGGCGTTTCAACCATCACATCCACATATAAATCACCACGCATCTGCGTGTTCAATATGGGCATGCCTTTATTTTTAAGGCGATATTGACGGCCTGATTGCGCGCCCGGTTCAATCGAAAGCGTTGACATAGAGCCATCAATCGTAGGTACGTCAATGGTGCCACCTAATGTTGCAAGCGTCATGCGAATGGGTAATTTATAATAAAGATCGGCGTGATTGCGTTGAAAAATAGGATGTTGATCTATTGAAATAAAGACGTAAAGATCGCCTGATGGACCACCATTCAAACCTGCTTCGCCCTCATTTTTAAGACGTAATCTTGTGCCTTCTTCAATCCCTGCAGGAATCGAAACTTTAAGGTTTTTGTTTTCTTTGACTGCACCTTTGCCGCGACAAGGTTTACATGGTTTTTCAATTGTTTGCCCCCTGCCCGCGCAGCTAGGACATGTTTTCTCAATCGTAAAGAAGCCTTGTTGTGCACGCACTTTACCATGACCTTGACACATTGAGCAGGTGATAGGCTTTGTACCTTCTGCAGCACCGCTACCTTTACACGTTTGGCAATTGACTTTAGTTGGTATTGTTAAATTTTCTTCACGACCTTTAAAAGCTTCTTCTAAACTAATCGAAAGGTCATAGCGAAGATCCGCCCCTTTTCGTTGGCGTGAAGATGAAGATTGACCGCGTTGATTCCCGCCACCCATCACTTCAGAGAAAAAATCCTGGAAAATATCTGAAAAACCGCCGCCACCAAAATGAAAACTAAATCCATCTTGATCAGCGCCGGCATTATTTTGTCCACCGTTTTTAAAAGCTTGATGGCCAAAATGGTCATATTGAGCACGTTTTTGATCGTCTTTTAAAACTTCATAGGCCTCGTTTATTTCTTTAAACTTGGTTTCAGCAGTTTTATCGTTTTGGTTACGATCAGGGTGATATTGCATTGCAAGTTTCCTGTAAGCACGTTTGATATCCTCTAAACCTGCTTTTTGTGAAACACCTAATAATTCATAATAATTATGTTCTTGCATTGCAATACCTACTTTATAGCAAACTATCCAATATCTATAAATTAGATAGTTATTTCTTAAACTGCCGAACAATTTTATTTTATGCTAAAAATTCGCCCACACCCCCTTGTTTTCCTGAACGCCTTGAAGCGAAGCTTCGAAGGCAGATTCAGGATCCAGACTAAAATGCATGCTCGAAGAGCATGGCAAAATTATTTAAGTAACGTCATGATCTATGATCATGATTGTTAACTGGACCCTGAATCCTACTCGAAGCTACGCTTCTCGCCTGTTCAGGGAAACAGCTGGATATTGGGCAGTTTTGTATCCAAAATTAAATTGTTTAACTATACCTTAACCTTACTTCGACGATTTATTTTTGTCATTAACTTCTTCAAAATCAGCGTCAACAACACCTTCATCAGACGACTTCTGTGCATGATCATCGCCAGCAGCATGTCCGCCAGGTCCTTGTTGTTCGCCTTGACCAGCTTTATACATCGCTTCGCCTAATTTCATCGTTACTTGATTCAACGCTTCTGTTTTAGCTTGAATCACGCTTGGATTTTCAGACTCACGCGCTGTTTTAAGATCGTTAATAGCTGCTTCAATCGCTTGACGTTCCTCTGGTGATACTTTCTCACCAAATTCTTTCAGGCTTTTATCAGCACTATGAAGAACCATATCGGCTTGATTACGTAAATCAACCAATTCACGACGTTTTTTATCTTCATCAGCATGTGATTCAGCATCTTTAACCATACGGTCAATATCTTCGTCGGTTAAACCGCCAGATGCTTGAATACGGATTTGATGCTCTTTATTCGTTGCTTTGTCTTTTGCAGACACATGGACGATACCATTGGCATCAATATCAAACGTTACCTCAACTTGTGGCATGCCGCGTGGTGCTGGCGCAATACCCACCAAATCAAATTGACCTAACAATTTATTGTCAGACGTCATTTGACGTTCCCCTTGGAAAACGCGAATCGTCACAGCGGTTTGATTGTCATCAGCGGTTGAGAAAACTTGACTTTTTTTCGTTGGAATCGTTGTATTACGGTCAATAAGACGTGTAAACACACCACCCAATGTTTCAATCCCTAAAGATAAAGGTGTTACATCGAGTAATAGAACATCTTTAACGTCACCTTGAAGCACGCCCGCTTGAATCGCCGCACCCATCGCAACAACTTCATCAGGATTTACACCACGATGCGGTTCTTTACCAAAGAATGCTTTAACTGTTTCAAGAACTTTAGGCATACGAGTCATCCCGCCAACCATAATCACTTCTTCAATTTCGCTCGCTGTAACGCCAGCATCTTTCAAAGCTGCTTTACAAGGCGCAATCGTGCGTTGAATCAAGTTTTCAACAAGATTTTCCAATTTTGCGCGCGTCAATTTGATCATTAAATGTTTTGGACCGCTTTGATCTGCTGTAATAAAGGGCAGATTGACTTCAGTCTGAACAGCGTTTGAAAGCTCAATTTTAGCTTTTTCAGCGGCTTCTTTAAGACGTTGTAACGCTAAACGATCTTTACGAAGGTCAACACCTTGTTCTTTAAGGAATTCATCAGCGAGATAATCAATAACAGCCGAGTCAAAATCTTCACCACCCAAGAATGTATCACCATTGGTGGATTTAACTTCGAATACGCCATCACCGATTTCAAGAATGGAAACGTCAAATGTACCGCCACCAAGATCGTAAACAGCGATCAGGCCATTGCCTTTTTTCTCTAACCCATAAGCGAGTGCGGCTGCTGTTGGCTCGTTAATAATACGCATAACTTCAAGACCAGCGATGCGTCCTGCATCTTTTGTCGCTTGGCGTTGCGCGTCATTAAAATAAGCAGGCACGGTAATAACCGCTTGCGTTACTTTTTCGCCTAAATAATTTTCAGCCGTTTCCTTCATTTTTTGAAGGGTAAAAGCACTAATTTCACTGGGTGAATATTTTTTGTCTTGCGCATCAACCCAAGCATCGCCATTATCACCTTGAACGATACGATAAGGAACGAGGCCTTTATCTTTTTCCGTTAAGGGATCGGTGTAAGAACGACCGATAAGGCGCTTAATTGCAAAAATTGTGTTTTCTGGATTGGTTACAGCTTGTCTTTTAGCGGATTGGCCGACAAGACGCTCGCCATCTTTGGCAAAAGCAACAATAGATGGCGTTGTACGCGCACCTTCGCTATTTTCAATAACTTTTGGGGTTTTCCCCTCCATGACTGAAACACATGAATTTGTCGTGCCTAAGTCAATTCCAATAATCTTACTCATTGTGTCCCTCGTTTATTTTGGTCAACAAAAATGCATAAATAACTTTTAATTCTACGCTGCTATAAGCTATATAGGTATCAGTTTAGAAGGGTTCAACACCCTTGTGGAGAAAACAGAAAAAAGAAGGATTAATTTATGACCCCATTCAAAAAAATAGGGCTCGTTTTACTAGCATTATTAAACATTTCCAATACATTGAACGCTGATCTTAAGATTTTAAATCGTGGCAATTGCGTTGAACCTGCAACTTTAGATGTCAATAAAGCATGCGATGTTTCAACTTGCGCTATTATGCGCGATACATATGAAACGCTTGTGATTATGGGTCCAGATGGCGGCCCCATCCCTGCTGCTGCTGAAAGTTGGGATGTAAGTCCTGATGGCAAAACCTATGTTTTTCATTTACATCAAAATGCTAAATGGTCCAATGGAGACCCACTAACCGCTCAAGATTTTGTCTATTCTTTCCAAAGACTTGCAGACCCTGAAACAGCATCTCCTTACGGCAATCATCTTTATGCCATCCAAAACGCACATGAAATCGTCACAGGCAAACTCAAAAAAGATGCTTTAGGTGTTAAAGCCTTAGATGCACATCGTTTTGAAGTGACATTAAATGCGCCAACGCCTCATTTTCTAGCACTTATGGTTCATACGTGTTTTTCACCACTCCATCAAAAATCTCTTGAAGCTGATAAAGCGAATTTTACAAAACCAGGCAATCTTGTATCAAATGGGGCCTTTAAACTTGAAAAATGGATACCTAATTCCATTGTAACCCTCGTTAAAAATGAGCATTATTGGGATCATGAAAAAGTTAAATTGGATCAAGAAAATTTTTATCCATTAACAGGTGAAACAGAATTAAACACATATCGCGCTGGTCAATTAGACATGACAGATAAAGTGCCAGATGAAAAGATGACTTTCGTACGTAATGATCCTGTTTTATCAAAAGAATTAAGCATTGTTCCTTATTTTTCGATTGCTTATTTAGGATATAACCTTACAAAACCACCTTTCAAAGATAATATAAAATTACGACAAGCGCTTAGCCTTGCGGTTGATCGTGAAATATTAACTAAAAATATCTTAAATGCAGAAGAAAAGCCTAATTATTCTTATGTATATCCTCATACACGTAACAACAAGCCTTATTATCTCGATTTCAAATCAATGCCGAAGGAAGAACGTATTAAAGAAGC
The DNA here is from genome assembly GCA_030696155.1 of Alphaproteobacteria bacterium. Lineage (GTDB taxonomy): Bacteria > Pseudomonadota > Alphaproteobacteria > JAUXUR01 > JAUXUR01 > JAUXUR01. Next base: position 32,533 of record JAUYSY010000023.1, read on the forward strand.
ACGTAGGCTTTATGCAGAAGCTGGTTATTCTAAGGAAAAACCTCTTGAAGTTGAAATTAGCTATAATACGGATGATAATCGTAAAAAAATTGTAACGGCGATTGCTAAAATGTTGGAAGAAACATTAGGCGTGAAAGTAAAAATGACCAATACAGAATGGAAAGTTTACTTAGATAATCGCAAAAAGAAAGAGACCCAAATTTATTTTGCTCGTCTTGTAGGCCTATACAATGATCCACATACTTTTGCTGAATGTATGTTGAGTGATTCTGGCATGAATGATACAGGATTCAATTGTCCTGAATATGATGCTTTGGTTCAAAAGGCAGCACATGAGCCC
>JAUYSY010000024.1 GCA_030696155.1 Alphaproteobacteria bacterium
AATATTTTGTACTAAAAGAGAGTCACCATTATTTTGAACTTTACCTGTATCTGAAGTACTTCTTGCTTTCAAAATTGGTACATCTTGACCTACATCAAATTTAGCCTCCGCACCACTACGTGTCATTAAACGTGGATTAGAAAGGACAGTTGTGAGCGTGCTCGTCGCTAATAAATTTGCAATTGCACGTTTCTGATTATTGTTATCAATCACAGTAAAGTTAAATCCAGCAGCATCAGTGCCGCCAGCACTTATAGGTGTCGCTTGTACAAATGATTTAACACGAGAGAAAAGTAATTTCTTTGAAAATCCTTGCGGTGAGGCACTTTCAATGGCCTTAGACATCCAGCCTTCAAAGCTAGTTTTCTCTTGATCATCAATATCAAAACTTGCAATCATTACTTCAATTAAAACTTGACGTGGTGCCACATCCATTTGATCGATAAGGGGTTTAACTTGCGCATATTCCTCTGCCGTGCCGTAGAAAATAAGACCATTGCGATCTTCATCAGCAACAATTTTGCCACCTAAACGATTACTTGCTTGTGGGCGAATAGGGGGTTTGCCGGGTTGAGTTTTGGTAGGACGTCTATTACGGCTGCTTTGGGCAAGGGTTGAAAGTGATTGTTTGGCAAGTGCTTGATTAATAACTTCAGCGATTTCTTTAGCCTCAGTGTTACGAATCGAAATATAATAATAATTGCCTTCTGGGTTATGCTGCGTTGAAATATCAAGCTCTTTAATCCAAGAAATAACGTGGGATACAATGGTTGTGTCAGCCGCAAAAACAAGTAAGGAATTTAATGAGGCTACAGGAAGAATGGTGATGCCTGTTTTTTTGGAAGGATCATCTGAGACGAAATAACCTTCTGTTTGTAAAATATCGATTAATTTTTCAGTTAATTTATCAGCTGTTAAATTGGATAGATTGACGCGGACGGATTTTCGGCCTGCAAAAGCAGGTCTATCAAACATACGGACGGCTTCTGTGATACCACGAATTGTATCTTGGGTACCAAAGGCAATAATCGCATTGCCACTTTCATCAAGAGAAATAGCATTAGCTTTATTGGGGAAGGCCATATTTAAATTCTTTTGAATTTCTTTTTTATCGATGGAATGAACATCAATGACTTGGAAAATGGGTCTTAAATCTTCAGGTGTATCCACAGATGATCGTGTGCGTAGAATGAGAGGCACTTGGCCTTCCATGCCTTTGTCGCTGACAAATCTGTACAAACCATTTTCAATTTTTATAGCTACACCATAATTACCAAGAACTTGTCGTGCGAGCGAAAAAAGTTGTTTGGGTGTTTTTTTCCCTCCTGTACGAAGGGTGATAAGCTCGGACTTGGCCATAATATCGGGTGCTAAATCAAAATCGACGTTGAGGTGATCACCAAAAATTATTTTAATAAAACTGGTAAGTGGGACTTGGTTAAGGCTAAGTTCCGTTGGTTCCCCTTTTAAATTGGTAGGTTCGTCTGATGTTATTTTTTGCTGAAAAGCAGGAACAGGGGGACGTGGTGTATCTCTGACAGAAAAATCCTGCTTCCCTTCTGGCTCAATGGTAACGCTTGATCCTAGAGCCAGATCATGTTTTTCAACAAGTTTTTTAGGAATCACAACTCTAAGATTATCTTTTTGAGTGCAACCATTAAGTGCGAGAGTTGCTACAAGAAATGTGATGGGAAGTAATACGGAACGTTTAGAAATTGTCATTTGAGATGGTCCAGTCACTTTAGATGAATGTTTTAAAGAATTAACAGGGTTGAATTTTAAGATTTTTTTATAAAAATTAATGGTCATTTTTGTCCTCAATTACGGGTTCGTCAGGGGCATTTGCCTCTGCTGGTTCAAAAGGAAAAAGTCTAATTTCTTCTTTGTTTTCACCTGTTGAAAGGATGAAAGTATCACGTTGTATTTTTTCAAGAATGCGCCCGTCAGGCAATTTGTCGCCAATTTTTAATGATTCTACTTGTTTCGTCTGCGCATTTTTGATCAATATTTTGCTTTGATCGCCATCAATGATAATGCCGATGGCATTCCAATCCTGGGCTACTTTAACCTCTGCTTGTTCAGGTTCTGGCTCCGGTTGCGCTTCTTCTATTTTTTTTGATCCAAAAAATTCTTTATCTTTTAATGTTTGGATGTCTTGGGTCAATGGATGAGGTTTCCAGTCAGGCATTGTCCATTTAATTGGTTTGCGGATTTCAATAGCATCATCTGCTTGTTGGCCTGCTAAAAACCAGCCAATACCACCTGTGACACCAATGCCTAAAACTAAAACATATAAAAATCTATAAGTGGATAAAAGAGAAATCATTTTTGAGCTCCCTTTCTAACTTGGGCCGGAATTGGTTTTTTATCTTCACCAATGGGCATAATAACAGAAAGAGAAATTTTGAAAGTTGGGAAGGGTTTGACGCGCAATTCAAAACTTTGAAGAATAAAAAGTCGTTCTTCATGGGCTAAAGCATCTAAAAAAAGTTCAATCACGTTAAGTTTTGCGCCTGTTACCATGATTGTGGCTGTAAATCTTTTGTAATTAGGGGCGTTTTTGTCGATGGCGGGTTTAGGATCGACGGTCACACGAATACGTTCCATTCCGGCCTTTTCAGCAAGTTGAGAGATCTCTTTTTCAAGACTCGCCCGTGCTGGTCCCTCATTTTGAATGGGCCAAAGACGTGCTTCTAATGTTTTTAAAAGTTCCTGACTAATATTTTTACGTGTTTCCCAAAATGTTTCTTTAGAGAGATCTTCTGCCAGATCATATTTTTTTTGCAGATCAACGCGTTCTTTTTCGAGCTCGTCTGACCAATCAAGAATTTCAAAAAGACCATATACCCATAATGCAATAATAAATACAATTAACATAACTCCAAGTTTTGGGTTCGTTTCTAATCGTATTTTAAATTGTTGAATGCTTGACGCAAGTGACACTTAAAACCTCACATCCATAATTTTTTAACTTTTAATGTAACGCGTATCGTATTTCTAGCGAATCCAGGTTCTGCATTGGGTTGTTCAAAATAGGGAATTTTTTCCATGAGCGCTAAAAAACTTACAGCATCTGGGGGTGTTTCATCGTGTAAGACCATATTAATGGTCGCACTATTAAATTTAAATTCAATAATTTTTAAAGTAGGGGATTCAATTTTTTCAACAATTTTGGCAAGAAGCGTAATAGGGCTAGGATAAGCATCGAAGGCAAGAAGTTTTTTTATTTTGTCGTTATTGGCTTCAGCTTTTTTACGTTCAATATCAATTTTTTTTGTTTGTGATTCAAGTGCTAAAATATTTTGCTCAATTTCTTCAAGGGTCAGATAATCATTCAGGATTTGCCCGCCGTAAAAACTTAAAGGTAAAATCAATATGAGCGCTAAAACAGCAATGGCTTCACGCGAGTAAAGGCTTTCCGTCGTAAATCCGCCTGCTATAGGTCGTGTATGGGCCCAGCTTTTTGTATCAATAATTGCTTCTTTAGCGCTGCTTGGTTTGTCTTGGGCATAAAGGGTGGAAATTTGTCCGGCACTGCGCCAAAACTGAAGCCATTCTTGATCGTCAGGATAATGATCCCACCATCTGCTTGTAATAAGCTGATGTTGATCCCAAATTTGACCTTCATATCCTTCTAAACATTCAATAAGGCGCATTCCAGATTGCAAGGGATCGATAAGGGCTGTTTCGGGATAAACAATAGTAGTTTTAGGGCTTAGATTATATTCAGCCATTTTTTTGTTGACTTCATCTTGGTTCCAAAACCAGATGCTAACGCCTGTTTTTGTCCAATGTGAGAAAGAAGCCGTATTAGTAAAAGGGGAGGCCGTATGCATTTGAAGACTAATAAGATTAAATCTTTTTTTGCCTTTAACATTTTGAGGCAAAGGGAAATGACGATGAATACATACAGAACGCGCTAATACCCAGATTTTTTGACCACGGGTTGATTTCGGTTCTTCAATGTTATTTGTTTTCTGAATAAATATCTTTGGGGTCGAAGAAAAGAGTGAGCTTATCCAGTTTTTCTTTTTCGCTTTCGTCGCCATCTATATCATCTAATTTCAACTGTTCATAAGGAAGATCAATTTGGTAATTTATTTGCCATGGAATTTCTTTATTCCTTGGCATTGAAGTTACCGAAAATTGAAAATTCAACACGTTATTCTCAATAGAGGTGATTGTAACGCGCTGTGTGTTTCCGGGAAAGGAAGAATATAAAGGCGATCGTTTTAAGGGAGTACCTGTTGTATTTGCAACAGCATTTATATCTTTGAAATAAGGATTGTGACCTTTTCGATGTGTTAAAATTTGAGTAATAGCCTCTTCATTTAAGTCAGGAATAAAGGCTAATACTTCTTTTGGTGCCGTATTTAAATTAATGGGTTTTTGATTAACTGTCGTTATCATATTGAATAATTTACTATTTTTATAAAAATTTTCGTGATTGTCCCATTCAAGAACACGTTTGATTTCAAAAGGTGTTCGAAGAGCTTCGTTTGTCGGTTCAGGTTTACCGGCATCTTTGTAATCTTCGATTGTGGCGCCATTTAATGCTTTTGTAATGGCGCGTTCGGTTTTGGTGTAATCTTTAAATTTCCAATATAAGGAATCAAAATGAGTAGGTTCAATTTCAAATAATTCAAAGAGTCTTTCAAATTGCTGTTTTGTAAAACGCCCTAGATTAACAAGGCCTGCTTCATCTTGGACACGAATAGTGAGATTGTTTTTTTTGTATGGTTTATTGAATAGTGAAATATAAGGTGCGTCATCTTCTTGTGCGTTTTGAGCAGGGCCTGTTGGTGGCGTAGGTTTATCCGTTAAATCTAACCCTTTATGATTTAATCCTTTGGTAAGCAAGAAAAAAATAAAATCAGCTTTAAGGGAGGTTGCTTCTACCAAAGCTTCTGATTTTTTGCGAAGCTGTTTAGAAACTTGCATTTGGCCTGTTACCCAATTTGAAAAATAAGCAACGGCAAGTGCTAAAAACGAAATAAGAAAAAGAACAGCAACAAGGATAAATCCTTTTTGTGTGTAGCACTCTTCTCCTACGTCCCGCGGCTTGTCCGCGGGATCCAGTTTTATTTTCATAATAGCCTGTTTTTTCATGTAAAAATTTACTTGATTCATTCATCAATCATCTTTTTATACTTAGAAAGACTG